>NZ_CP108086.1:8194652-8498158 GCF_036186745.1 Microbispora hainanensis
CGGTTCGAGGCGGACCTCTTCCGGGTCGCCAAGGTGACGGACTTCTACGAGTACATCGGCAAGATCGAGGCCAGGATCGTCGACCCCGGCACCACCACGGCGGCGGCCGGGCTGGATTACATGTCGTGGTTCGCGACGCTGCCGCACCGCGACGACCCCTCGACGGCCAAGAAGGTCGGCGGCTGGCTGGCCGAGCAGCTCGCGGGCGACGGGGATGTGACCTACGTGCTCGACTGGGAGTACACGCTGGAGCGGAAGCCGGGCACCCGGTCCGTCGAGCTGACGATGAAGCGGAGACACTGATGGCGGCTCCACCCCCCGGCCGGCCGTACTCTCCCGACGGCAGGTTCTGGTGGGACGGCGCCGCCTGGCAGCCGGTTCCGGTGCAGCAGCCGGTGCAGGCCGCGCCTCCGGGCGCTCCCCCGCAACCGGGCTTCGCCGTGCCGCCGCCTCCGGGGCCGCAGGCGCAACCGGGCTTCCCCGTGCCGCCGCCCCCGGGCTCACAGGCGCAACCGGGCTTCCCCGTGCCGCCGCCCCCGGGCTCACAGGCGCAACCGGGCTTCCCCGTGCCGCCGCCTCCGGGGCCCCAGGCGGCTCGGCCGTACGCCGCCGGGCCGCAGGCGTGGACACCGGCGCACGATCCTGCGGGGCCGCCCGGTTCCGCGGCTTCCGTCCCGGTCCCGCCGGACGCGCCGCGCCGCCGGGGGACGGCGGTGTTCGCGCTGGTCACGGCCGGCGTGCTGATCGCGGCGCTGGCCCTGGGCGGGGCCGCGGGCGCGGCCGTGGGACTCGCGACCACCGAGCCGGTGACGGACGACCGCGCGCCTTCCTTCCCCGGGAGTTTCCCCTCGGAAAAGCAGCGTTACCTGCCCAAGGTGACGTTCGGCATGCTCGCGGTGGACTGGCTGCAGGGGGCCGGCTCCTGGACCTGCGCGACGTCCACGGCGGCCGACCCGGTGACCGGCGCCACGAAGAACACGATCTGCCGGCCGGGCGACGCCTCCCGTCTCCACATGTCCGTCTCCATCTGGTACGACGCGCCGGACAAGGTGCTCTCCGTGAAGGCCCGCTGCGATCTCGGCGTCGGATCGAAGGCGTGCACGAACCTGTTCGCCATGATGGCGGACACGCTGCTGTCTCCCGACCGGACCCTGCGCGCACGGGCGGCGAGCTGGGCGAAGAAGAACGCGGCCAAGGCGGCGGTGACGTCCGTCGGCGGCGTCCGGCTGGAGACCGCCCTGCGCCCGCACACCATGGAGGCCGTGCGGGCGATCTGACCTCCGCTGCCGCCTGGGCGCCCGCCTCGCCCGGGGGGATTCACGCGCTCGCGCCACGATCCCCGCCGGGAAGACCCTCTCCTCACCGACGACCCGGCGCGATGACGCCTCGTGGCGCGCGGGACGGTCTCGCCCGCCTGCGCGGGACGTGCGGTGTTCAGAGGGCCATCGTGAGCACCATGATCAGCGCCGCGGCGGCGACGGCGAGCGCGCCGGCCCAGACGATGCGGGCGTCCCTCCGGCCGTCGACCAGGCTTCCCTGCCGCAGCGCCCGTTCCAGGCGGCGGTGGCGGATCCCGGTGCGCAGCAGCAGCACCGCCCCGGCCAGCGCGGCCGCCGCGAAGGGGACGGCGAGAACGGGCAGATCCTGGCGCACCGAGATCCCGGCCGCCGCGATGCCCGAGCCCGCCATCGTCACGGCCGTGCGGACCCAGGCCAGCCGGGTCCGCTCGCTGTGCAGCCCGGGCCTCGGCTCGCCGCTCACGCGCCGATCACCGTTCCAGGACGATGAGGAGCAGGGCCAGTACGGCCACCCCGGCCACGCCGTACCCGAACATGGGGGCCAGGGCGGGCGGCGGGAGCGCGCGGTCCTGCCGGAGCGCCCGGTCGATGTGCCGCCAGCGGGGATAGGCCGAGCCCGCCGCCACGGCGGACAGCAGCACGAGCACGACGGCGAGCAGCGTACGCACCCACGGCACGAAGACGTCCTCGGGGACGACCGCGATGGCGATGCCGCCCGCGCTCAGTGCGAGGGAGGTGCTGATCCAGGTGAGGAACGTGCGCTCGTTGGCGAGGACGAAGCGGGGGTCGGGTTCGTTCTCTTCCATGCGATAACGCTATTTCTGCCCCTTTTCCCCTAGATTTGCCGGGTTGCCACTTCTACCGTGCGTGGGGCGACGCCGTCCGCGTCGTCGTGGCGGCCAGGTGCCGCAGCCTGTCCTCCGACTCCGAGCCGGGCTCGGCGGCGAACAGGTCCATCCCCTGCAGTTCGGGGTCGCCGGGCAGGCCGACGAGCTCGGCCGACAGCCGCAGCTCGCCCACGACCGGGTGATCGAGGACGTAGTCGCGGTGGGTGGCGGCGGCCACGTGATGCTCGTGCCACAGCCGCCCGAACTCGGGGCTCTGCCGGCAGATCGCGTCGACGTGCTCCATGATCTGCGCGTTCCGCGGATAGCGCGCGGCCAGCACGCGGAGCCGGGCCACGTGCTCCCGGGCGAGCCGCGGCCACCCGTCGCCGTGCATGCGCCTGAACCCCTCGTCCAGGAAGATCAGGTGCCCGATCGTCCTGCGCTCTTCCGGCATCGCGGCGAAGTCGGCGAAGACCGCGGCCGCCAGCGTGTTCCAGGCGACCACGTTGACGTGCCGTCCGAGGACGAGCGCGGGGGTGAGCACCAGCGAGTCCAGGACCCGCTGCAGCCCCGGCCTGACCGGCGCCTGCGCGACGTCGTGACCCCGGTGCGCCGGGCGGGCCAGCGCGTGCAGGTAGGCCCGCTCGTCCCCGGTGAGCCGCAGCGTGTCGGCGATCGCGTCCAGCACCTCGGCCGAGACGTTCCGGCCGTTGCCCTGTTCCAGGCGCGTGTAGTGGCTGACGCTGACCCCCGCCGCCAGCGCCAGCTCCTCGCGGCGCAGGCCGCGCACGCGCCGCGTCCCGTCGGCCCTGTACGGCAGGCCGACGTCCTCCGGCCGCACGCGCGCCCTGCGGGACTTGAGGAACTCGCTCAGCTCGACCCCTCGATCCACATCGTCAAGCCTAGGCAACTTCTGAGTAGTCAGAACGCGGTGCTGGCTGAGGTGCCGGGCCCGCGATCAGGCTGCCCGCATGAGATCTGCGTTCCCGCTCATGCTGCTCGGACTGGGCAGCTCGATCACCGCCCTCGACTTCACCGTCGTCTACGTCGCACTGCCGCAGATCGCCCACGAGGCCGGGTTCTCCCCGTACGCGCTGCAGTGGGTGGTCAGCGGCTACGCGGTGCCGTTCGGCGGCTTCCTGCTGCTCGGGGGCCGCCTGTCCGATCGGCTGGGCAGGCGGCGCATGTTCGTCGCCGGCCTGCTGCTCTACGGCGTCGCCTCGCTGCTCGGGGGGCTGGCCTCCTCTCCTGTGCCGCTGATCTGCGCCAGGGCGCTGCAGGGGCTCGGCGGTGCGGTGCTGATGCCCGCGACCCTCTCCCTGGTCGTCACCATGTTCGAGGAAGGACCGGCCCGCAACCGGGCGATGAGCGTGTGGGCGGCGTGCGGCGCCGCCGGGCTCAGTCTCGGCGCGCTGCTCGGCGGCGTCCTCACCGGCGCGTTCGGCTGGAAGGCGGTCTTCTTCGTGAACGTGCCGCTGACCGCGGTGGGCGCCGCCGCGGCGTTCGCCGTGCTCACCCCCGACGGGCCGCGGCGGCCGGGCGCGATCGACCTGCCGGGGGCGCTCACCGGCACCACGGGCGTCACGGCACTCGTGTTCGCCGTCGCGCAGGGCCCCCGGTGGGGGTGGCGCTCCCCCGGCGTCCTGGCGTCCGCCGTCGCGGCGGCGGGGCTGCTCGCCGCCTTCCTCGTGATCGAGGCGCGCGGCCGCGACCCGTTGCTGCCGCCGCGGCTGCTCGCCGTCCGGAACACGGCCACCGGCGCCGGGGTCATCCTGGTCTACGGCCTGACCCTGCAGTGCGTGCCGTACTTCCTCACGCTGCACTTCCAGGACGTGCTCGGCTACGACGCCATCACGTCGGGCCTGGCCTTCCTCGGGCCCACCCTCACGATCACCGTGGGCAACCTGGCCGCCGAACGGCTCATCCCGCGCCTCGGGCTGCGCGGCACCCTGGTCTTCGGCGTCGCCGTGGGCGCGGCCGGAACGGCGGTGCTGGCGTGGCGGCTGTCGGCCGACGGCTCCTACCTCGGCCTGCTGGCCGGTCTGGCCGGCTTCGGCCTGGGCGCGGGCGTGTGGTTCTCCGCGATGTTCATCCTTGCCTCGACCGGTGCGGCCCCGCAGGAGCAGGGCGTGGTCTCCGGCCTGTCCTCCACCGTGCTGCAGGCGGGCAGCGCCGCGGGCCTGGCCGTCCTGGTCGCGGTGGCCGGTCGCGACACCGCCGGCCTGACCGGAGAGGCGCTGCGCGCGGCCACCTCGGACGGCCTGCGCTCGGCCGTCCTGGTCGCCGCCGTGGTCTCCCTCGCCGGTGCGGCGCTGGCGGCGCTCCGTCCGGCCCGGAGGAACCGCGCCGGAGGAGACCGTACGGTGAAGGACCTTGCGCAAGGAGACCCGGCCGGAGGGGACCCGGCGGGAGGGGACTCGGTCGCCCCCGCGGGCCGCGCCTGAGCGGACGGCGCGGCGCGGGCGGCCGGGTCAGAGACAGGCCTGGCTGACCTCGCGCAGGTAGGTCGCGCCGTCGGTGGCGACCTTCTGCGCCGCGTCCACCGCCGCGTTGGCGTCGTCGACATCGAGCTTCTGGAGGCTGTCGGCCAGCCCCTGAAGGGCGTCCCTGAGCGTGGTGTCGGCGGCCTTGTTCGCCATGTCCTCCAGGTCGGCGGCACCGTCCTCGATCTTCTTGCGCATGGCGTCGGGGTCGTTCACGACCGCGCCGATGTCGCTGATGGTCCGGCTGACCAGCCGCGTCGCATCGGCGCACGTCTGCGCCTTCCCCGCGCTCGCGCAGCCGGAGGCGAACAGGACGGCGGCCGCGCAGACGGCGGCGAACGGGAGGAGTCGCATGCCGATCACCCTACCCAACGGCGGCCCGGCCGCCGTGGCACCCGATCATGCCCATGGGGGCCTCCGCGCCCATCCCTGGTCACGCGTCCATCAGTCGTCATCACCTCGGCGACGATCGCGCGGAAGTACCCCGCGACCTCACAGGCGAATGCGGTCCTGGACAGTCCGGTCCCGCGCAGGGCCTCGCCGTGATCAAGGACGACCACGGCCAGCACTCCCGCCAGCAGCGACCACCACAGGGCCGAGGCGATCGCCCGCGAAAGCCGTGAGGATCTCCGGAAGGACGCCCGCAGCCGGTCGCGGTGGAAGGGCACGTGGCGCAGCTCGTCGGCGAGGATCCGGCCCGCGACCTCCGAGGCGAGCAGGTCCCGTACGCCGTCGCGCACCGCGCGGTAGTAGCCGAGCGCGACCACCTCGGCGAGCATCAGGACCATCAGCTCCATGCGGAGACCGAGGAGCCGCCGGAGCCGTACGAAGACCGCGTCGGTCCAGTGACCGGCGATCGTCGCGGCACCCGCCGCCTCCAGGAGCCGGCCCAGCAGGCGGGCGTGCTCGCCCTCCTCGGCCACGAACAGGCGGACCGCCTCCGCGTAAACGGGGTCGCCCGCCCGGCGGGCCTTGTCCATGAGGCGGGCACCGTCGCCGTCCTCGCCGACCTGGAACCGCTGGAGGCTCCGTACGAGGGCGGGCTCCAGCCGTGCTCCCGCGCCCCAGTCGGGGTCGCCCCAGGTGCGCCGCAGCAGCGCCGCGCCCTCGAAGTCGTGTAACCAGGCGGTGAAGTCGCCCGTGTCGACCGTCGTCGTCATGGTCCCCGAACCTACGGAAGCGATGTGCAGATCACGAGGGGGAGTTCGTGGAGGTTCGGCGCACCCGGCACCCTGCACCCTGCACCCTGCACCCTGCACCCGGCGCCGGGGAGGGCGCCGGGCACGGGATCGCGCGCCGTAGCATCTGCGGCATGGGGAACTGCGAACACATGCTCGTCACGGCCGACCCGGACCCGCTCACGCCCGGAGGCTGCCAGGAGTGCCTGGAGCGCGGCATGCGATGGGTCCACCTGCGCAAGTGCCTGGAGTGCGGCCACATCGGCTGCTGCGACTCCTCTCCCGGCAAGCACGCCACCGCCCACTTCAAGGAGACCGGCCACCCGGTGATCCGCTCGTTCGAGCCGGGAGAGGACTGGCGCTGGTGCTACGTCGACCAGCGCCTGGGCCAGTAGACCGCGCCGCCGAGCCAGTAGACCGCGCCACCGGGAGCCCGCGGACCGCGCTCGGCGCGTGGACCGCGCGTCCGAGCGCGCTCAGCCGCGTTCGAGCGCCGCCTCCTCGAAGTCGAGCTCCTGCATGACCCGGTGGAGGACCTCGTCGTCGATGCGCCGCTCGTCGCGCAGCCGCACGAACACCTCACGTTCCGCGGCGAGCATCTCGCGGCGCAGCCGCCGGTAGAGCGAGGCGGGCGTCTCCTCGCCCTCGGGGCCGGTGCCGCCGCCGAGCCGCTCCCAGGCGTGCAGGGCCCGGCGCTCGGCGCGGGTGCGCAACTGGTCGACGACCTCCTGGTGGACGTCCAGCACGCCGTCGGCGGTGAGCTCCTCCAGCCGCGCCAGGGCCGCGGCCGCGGCGGCCTGCTGGGCACCCGCCTCCGCGAGGTCGTCGCCGTACCGCTCCTGGGCGGTGGAGACGCCCAGCCGCCTGATCAGCCAGGGGAACGACAGCCCGTGGACGATCAATGTGCCCACGACGACCGCGAACGTCAGGAACAGCAGCAGGTTGCGCTGGGGGAAGTTCTCGGGGAGGGCGAAGGCCGCGGCCAGCGACACCACCCCGCGCATCCCCGCCCAGCTCGTCAGCACCATGTTCTGCACCGACGGCGCTCTGGGCTCCTCGGCGCGCACCCGCTTCGACAGCATCCGCGGCAGGCAGGTGCTGGCCGGCACCCACACGAACCGCACGAGGACGACCACCAGGAACAGCACGATCGCGTACGTCGCCAGCTCCCCTGGCCGCTCGCCGCCCAGCCCGGCGATGATCGGGCGCAGCTGCAGGCCGATCAGGGCGAACACGATCGACTCCAGCACCAGGTCGGCGACCTTCCAGACCGCGTTCGACAGCAGCCGCGTGCCGTACGTCGTCCGGCTGAGCTCGTGGCCCAGGTAGATGCCGACGATCACGACGGCGATCACACCGGAGGCGTGCACGGCCTCGGCCGCGAGATAGGCGGCGTACGGCACGAGCAGCGAGACCCCGTTGGCGCTCAACGGGTCGTCGAGCCGTCGCAGCACGAAGCCGGACAGGTAGGCGATGGCGAGGCCGATCACGACGCCGAGCCCGGCGGCGAGGAGGAACTGCCCGCCGATGCCGAGCAGGCCGGCGGCGGCGCCGGTCAGCGCGCCCACCGCGGCCCGGTAGGCGGTCAGCGCGGTGGCGTCGTTGAACAGGCTCTCGCCCACGAGGATGGTCAGCGCGCGTCGCGGCAGGCCGAGCCTGCGGCCGATGGCGACCGCCGACACGGCGTCGGGAGGGGCGACGATCGCCCCGAGCGCGAAGGCCGCGGCGAGCGGGAGATCGGGGATGATCGCGTGCGCGACGAAGCCGACCACCACCGTCGTCGCCAGGACGAGCCCGACGGCCAGGAGGCCGACGGGCCTGGCGGCGTCGCGCAGCCGCAGATATGAGCTGTCGAGTGCCGCCGAATAGAGCATCGGCGGCAGGAAGACCACCAGGACGATGTGCGGGTCGAGGCTGTAGTCGGGGACCCCGGGCACGTAGGACGCGGCCAGGCCCGCCACCACCAGGAGCAGTGGGGCCGACCAGTCACGCCATCGAGCCAGGGCTGCGACGCCGAGGGCGCCGGCCGGGAGCAGGAGGAACTGCAGTGCTGTTGCTGTGTCCATCAACCGATGAGGTTACTTACAGCTGGAACTCCCGCCGACCGTGGCCCTCAAACCGTGGTCCTCACCACCCGCGCGACGCCTCCCAGCCCTCTCCCTCCTCGTCCGACCACGGGATCGGGGAGTCCCCGGAGGGCCGCCCGCCGCGCCGCCCTCGGCGCTCGCGCTCGGGGTGCTGGTCAGGAGCCTGACCCGCCGGCCACTGCTCCGGCCGCAGGCGCTCGCCCGTGGTGTAGAGCGGCGGTTCGGTCGCGTACTGCTCGTTCGGATACTGGTCGTTCGCGTACTGCTCGTTGACGTACGGCCGGGCCGGGCCGAGGCCGAGGGGGTCGCTCGGGTCGACCGCTCCGGGCTGCGGGGCCTGGGGTTGCGGGGCCTGGGGTTGCGGGGCCTGCGGCGCCGGGCGGTAGGCCGGCTGCGGGCCGGTCTGGGCCGCAGAGGACGCGACGAGGCGGTCCTGGGTGGGGGTGCCCCGGGCGACGAGCACGTCGTTGGGGCCGAGCGCGGCGGGCGCCGGGTAGGCCTCGGGGGCCGGGGCGGGCGGCGGCACCGGCGGGCGGGCGTACTGTCCCGTTCCCGGATAGTCGGGGTACTCGTAGTCGGACGGGGCGGCCTGCTCCGGATAGCCGGCGTCGCGCCCGGCGTCACGCGACGCGCGGCGGCCCCGTGGGGCGTAACCGTCCTCGCCCTGCGCGTAGCCGTCGCCGGCCCTGCCGTACCCGTCCGGGGCCTGGCCGTAGCCGTCGGGTGCGGCGGCGTGGCCCTCGTCGGCGGCGTAGCCGTCCCGGCCCTGGCCGTACGGGGCCCGGGACACGGCGTGCGGCCCGGTCTGGGGCGCGCCGTAGAGGTCCTGGCCCCCGTATCCGTCACCGGGCTGCCCCGCGTACCCGTCCGGAGCGCCGTAGCCGTCCTGGCCTCGCCCCGCGTACGGATCGTGGACCTGCATGGCGTACGGGTCGTGCACCTGGGTCGCATAGGGGTCCTGCCCCTGGTCCTGCGGGTGCGCGGGATACGACGCGTCCTGGGGGGCGTAGCCGTCCTGGCCCGGCGCCCCCTGCCGTGGGAACGGTCCCGTCCCGGCGTCCTGTTCTTCGCCGCCGGCCTCGGCGAAACCCTCGTCGAGGGTGTCGATCAGCCGTCCCACGTCGTTCATGGGCATGCGGAAACTGGCCGTGCACATCTCGCCCCGCCACAGGCTCAGCACCAGCGTGCCGTCGTGCCACGTGACCCGGAGCACACGGTCCTGGCCTCGCGCGTCGAAGAACACCTCGCCGAACGAGGGCAATGGGACAACTTCCGACATGGCAGACATAGTGCCTTTACCTGCCCTTTTCCGTCCACTCGATCTCGGGAACCCTCGCGAAACTTCCGTTTCTTCCCTTTTCGACCTCACTGGGTAGATCGTTGTTGACCTTGAGAGCACTGACATCTCAGTGTGCCATGCGCGCCGGGAGGGAGTTCCTGGAACGCCAGGATGTGGTGGGGCGGACACGCACAGGATGTCGGTCACACCGGGTAGCGTTCTTCCGTGCCCAAGGACCGTGCCGATCTTCCGCCCGTCGAAGAACTCCTCACCGCCGCGGTGACCGCGCTCGGCGGGGTCGAGCGCCCTGGGCAGGTCAAGATGGCGCAGGCGGTGCGCGACGCCATCGAGAGCGAGGAGCACCTCGCGGTGCAGGCCGGCACCGGCACCGGCAAGTCCCTGGCCTATCTCGTGCCCGCGATCAGGCACGCGGCCGAAAGCGGCGACGCCGTGGTGGTGTCCACCGCCACTATCGCGTTGCAGCGCCAGCTGGTCGACCGCGACCTGCCCCGGCTCGCGGACGCGCTGGAGGGCCTGCTGCCGCACCGTCCCGAGTTCGCGATCCTCAAGGGCCGCCGCAACTACCTGTGCCGCCACAAGATGGCCGCCGGGATGCCCGACGACGAGGACGACCAGCTCTTCGACCCGCGCGAGGTCAGCGCCACCGGCCGGATGGTCCAGCGCATCCAGGAGTGGGCCAACGACACCGAGACCGGCGACCGCGACGAGATCGTGCCCGGGGTGAGCGACCAGGCGTGGCGGCAGTTCTCCGTGACGGCCCGGGAGTGCCTGGGGGCCCAGCGGTGCCCCAGCGGCGCCGAGTGCTTCGCCGAGCTCGCACGGGAGCGCGCGGGCGCGGCCGACGTCGTGGTGACCAACCACGCGCTGCTGGCGATCGACGCCATGGAGGACTTCGCCGTCCTGCCCGAGCACGACGTGGTCGTGGTGGACGAGGCGCACGAGCTGGTCGACCGGGTGACGTCGGTGGTCACCGGCGAGCTGTCGGAGAGCACGGTGAACCTCGCCGCCCGCCGGGCCGGGCGGCTCATCGAGCAGGGAGTGGCCGACCGGCTCCAGGAGGCGGGCGAGGACCTGCGGGCCCTGCTGGCCGTCGCCCCGCCCGGCCGCGTCGACACCCTGCCGCAGTCGCTCGGGATGACGCTCGCGCTGGTGCGCGACGCCGCCTTCGCCTGCATCACCGCCCTCGGGCCGCGCAACAAGGACAAGGACGACCCCGAGAACGCCGGGCTCCGCAAGGCCGCGTTCACGGCGCTCGACGAGGTGCACGACACCGCCCAGCGGATGCTCGACGCCTTCGGCCCGGCGGCCGGCCGCGACGGGGCCGGGGACGACGCGGAGGACACCGGCGATCCGGAGGACGCGCGGGATTCGGGGGGCTCGCGGGATTCGGCGGCTTCCCGGGGCGGCGGGGGAGCGGACGCCCGGTCCGAGGAGGTCCACCGGGCCGAGGTCGTCTGGCTGGAGGAGGGGCGCGGGCGCGTTCCCCCCACCCTGCGGGTGGCGCCGCTGTCGGTCGGCGGCATGCTGCGCGACAAGCTGTTCGGCGACCGCACCGTCGTTCTCACCAGCGCCACACTCGCGCTCGGCGGCTCGTTCGACAGCCTGTCCCGCCAGTGGGGCCTGCGGTCCGGGGAGTGGACCGGCCTCGACGTCGGCTCGCCGTTCGACCATCCGCGCCGGGGCATCCTCTACGTCGCCACGCATCTCCCCCAGCCCGGCCGCGACGGCCTCCCCGAGGCGTACGTCGACGAGATCGCCGAGCTGATCGAGGCGGCCGGCGGCCGGACGCTCGGCCTGTTCTCCTCGATGCGGGCCGCGAAGGCCGCCACGGAGGCGCTGCGCGAGCGGCTCGACGTGCCGCTGCTCTGCCAGGGCGACGACTCGACCTCGCAGCTCGTCAAGCAGTTCGCGGGCGACCCCGCCACCTGCCTGTTCGGCACACTGTCCCTGTGGCAGGGCGTCGACGTGCCGGGCCCATCGCTGACCTTGGTGATCATCGACAGGATCCCGTTCCCGCGTCCCGACGACCCGCTCGCCTCGGCCCGGCAGCGGCACGTGGCGGCCACGGGGGGCAACGGCTTCATGGCGGTGGCGGCCACCCACGCCGCGCTGCTGCTGGCGCAGGGCGCGGGCCGGCTGCTGCGGTCGATGGACGACCGGGGCGTCGTCGCCGTTCTCGACCCGCGGCTCGCCACAGCCCGTTACAGCGGCTTCCTGCTCAACTCGCTGCCGCCCTTCTGGCGCACCACCGACCCCGCGAAGGTCCGCGACGCCCTGCGCCGCCTCACCGCCGGCTCCTGACCGGGGCCGAAGATCAGGCAGGGCGTCAGGCCCCCGCGTAGAGTGCGGGGGCATGAGCGCTGACGCCCCTGCCACGCCGGTATGCCTCACTCAAGGCGGCCGGCCGGCCTTCGTCGTGAACGTCGAGGTCTTCCTGGAGCAAGACGGCCGGTGGCTGCTCATCCGGCGCGGGAAGCAGGAGGCTCACGCGCCCGGCACGCTCGCCGGTGTGGGCGGCAAGGTCGAGACCGACGGCGATCCGGGCTGCCCGCCGTGGACGGCACGCGGCCTGCGCCGCGCGACGGCACAGTCCGGCACGCCGAGGTAACCGCCGGATCGGCGCGCGCCCCGGGGCCGGGGAAGAGAGATCAGGACGTGGGGGCCGGGGGCAGCGGGCCGAGTTCGGGCCGCTTGGGGGCGAGGCCGTCGCCGGAGGAGGTGCCACGCAGGCGCCGCCCGATCCACGGACCGAAGTGTTCCTTGAGCCACTGCATGTCCTCGCGGCGCTTGGCCCTCGGGTCCACCCGCTCCCGGGGCGGCCAGGTCTTGCGCCAGTCGTCCTCGCCTGGCAGGCCCAGCACGTGCAGGACCCGGGCCGCGACCAGGCGGTGGCCCTCGGCGTTCATGTGCAGCCGGTCGTCGCTCCAGGCCCGCCAGTCCCGCAGCCCCTGCATCGACCACATGTCCACCAGGTGGCAGCCGTACAGGTCGGCGATCGAGCGGACGTGCATGAAGAAGATCGCGAACTTGCCGCGCAGCTGCCGCATGATCGGGGTGTCCCGCGGGTCGGTCCCGGTGAACAGCACGACGTCGGCGCCGGTGGCCCGCAGGGTCCGTACGGCGGCGGCCAGCTTCTTGGCCATCTGGTCGGGGTCGGTGCCGGGCCGGATGAGGTCGTTGCCGCCCGCGCAGAAGCTGATCAGGTCAGGCTTCATCTCGACGGCCACGGGCACCTGGTCGGCGACGATCTGGTCGATGAGCTTGCCCCGCACCGCGAGGTTGGCGTAGCGGAAGTCCGGGTCGAGCCGGGCGAGCCGCTCGGCGACCCGGTCGGCCCAGCCCCGGTAGCGGACCACCTCACCCGGCGCCGGAGGGGGCGCGTCCGGGAGGGGGTCGTTGAGCCCCTCGGTGAAGCTGTCTCCGACCGCCACGAACGACCGGTAGCCCATGATCCCTTCTTTCGTCACTCGCCCATGTCCGCGATCGCGCGCAGCGCGAGCTCGTACGACCGCATGCCGAACCCCGCGATCGTCCCGGTGGCCACCGCCGCCACGACAGAGGTGTGGCGGAACTCCTCCCGCGCGTTCGGGTTGGAGATGTGCACCTCGACCAGCGGAGCCGTACGCTGCGCGATCGCGTCGCGCAGCGCGTACGAATAGTGGGTGAAGGCGGCGGGGTTGAGGACCACGGGGGTCCTGCTGTCGGCCGCCTCGTGGATCCAGCTCACCAGCTCGGCCTCGTCGTCGGTCTGCCTGACCTCCACCGACAGGCCCAGCTCGCGGCCGGTCTCGCGGCACAGGGCCGCCAGGTCGTCGAAGGTCTGCGCGCCGTAGACGTCGGGCTCACGGCTGCCGAGACGACCCAGGTTGGGCCCGTTCAGCACGAGCACCTGCCTCATCGGGCGACCTCCCGGTAAGCGGCTTCGAGCAGCTCTTCTGACGGGTTCTCCAGGCGGGCCGGCTTGGCGATGTCGTCGAGCACGACGAACCGCAGCACCGCTCCCCTGGCCTTCTTGTCCACCCGCATGTGGTCGCGCAGCCGCGGCCAGGCGTCGGCGCGGTAGGTGGTGGGCAGCCCGACCGACTCCAGGATCGAGCGGGTGCGGTCGACGACGTCGCGGCCGATGCGGCCGTCGAGATGGGACAGTTCCGCCGCGTAGACGAGCCCGATGGCCACGGCCTCGCCGTGCCTGATGCGGTAGTCCTCGACCCGCTCGATCGCGTGGGCGAGCGTGTGGCCGTAGTTGAGGATCTCCCGCAGGCCGCTCTCGCGCAGGTCGGCCCCGACGACGTCGGCCTTCACCCGGATCTTGCGCTCGACCAGCTCGCGGGTGTGCTCGCCTTCGGGAGTGCGGGCGGCGGCGGGGTCGTCCTCGACCAGCATGAGGATCGTGGGGTCGGCGATGAACCCGCCCTTGATGATCTCGGCGAGGCCGGCGACGTAGTCCTCGCGCGGCACGCTCGCCAGCGTGGCCAGGTCGCACAGCACGCCCTTCGGCGGGTGGAAGGACCCGACCAGGTTCTTGCCCTCGGGGGTGTTGATGCCGGTCTTGCCGCCGACCGCCGCGTCGACCATGGCCAGCAGCGTGGTCGGCACCTGCACGACCTGGACGCCGCGCAGCCACGTCGCGGCCGCGAACCCGGCCAGGTCGGTGGTCGCGCCGCCGCCGACGCCGACGACCGCGTCGGAACGCGTGATGCCGTAGCGGCCGAACGCCGACCACAGCTCGGCCGCGACGTGGACGGACTTGGCGTCCTCGCCGTCGGGCACGGGCAGGGCGACGACCTCGAACCCGGCGCCCTCCAGGGTCTCGCGCACCGGCCTGGCGATCTCGGGCAGCCCGGCGGGGTGGATCACGGCGACCGTGCGCACCTTCGCGTCCAGCAGCCCCGGCAGCTCCGCCAGCACGTCGGTGCCGACGACGACGTCGTACGGGCTCTCGCCCCGCACGGTGATGCGCGTCGCGGTCACAGCGCCGCCTCGATCTCGGTCACCACGTCCTCGGGCTCGCGGCCGTCGGTGGCGACGGTGATCGCGGCGAGGCCCTCGTAGATCGGCCGGCGCTGCTCCATCAGCTGCCTGAGCCGGCTGCGCGGGTTCAGCACCAGCAGCGGCCGGGCCGAGGCGAGGCCGACGCGCTTGACCGCCTGGTCGAGCCCGACCTGGAGGTACACGACCCGGTGGCCGGACAGCAGCTTCTGGGTGTGCTCGTGCAGGATCGCGCCGCCGCCGAGCGCGAGCACGCCGGAGTGCGTCTCCAGCGCGTCGCGTACGGCCTGCGCCTCCAGCTCGCGGAACCGCTCCTCGCCGTCCTCCACGAACACGTCGCTGACGGTCTTGCCGGCGACGGCCTCGACGTCGGCGTCGGTGTCGCGGAACGGCAGGCCGAGGCGGTCCGCGAGGAGCCGCCCGACCGTGGACTTGCCCGAGCCGGGCGGGCCGATGAGGACCGCGGCGGGTCCTTGGGACACCGATTGCATGATCACAAACCCTATTACTTGATGACCAGGGACGACAGGTAGCCCGACAGGTTGCGCGCGACCTCTTCGACGGAGTCGCCGCCGAACTTCTCGACGGCCGCGTCCGCGAGCACCAGCGCCACCATCGCCTCGGCGACGACCGCGGCGGCCGGGACCGCACAGACGTCCGAGCGCTCGTGGTGCGCCTTGGCCGGCTCGCCGGTCAGCACGTCGACCGTGGCGAGCGCCCGGGGCACGGTGGAGATCGGCTTCATCGCGGCGCTGACCCGCAGCGGCTCGCCATTGGTCATGCCGCCCTCGACGCCGCCGGCCCGGTTGGTGATCCGGCGCACGCCCTGGGGGGTGTTCTCGATCTCGTCGTGGGCCCGGGAGCCGGGGCGGCGGGCGGTCTCGAAGCCGTCGCCGACCGCGACCCCCTTGATCGCCTGGATGCCCATGAGCGCCGCGGCGAGGCGGGCGTCGAGACGCCGGTCCCAGTGGGTGTAGCTGCCGAGACCCGGCGGCAGGCCGTAGGCCACGACCTCGACCACACCGCCGAGGGTGTCGCCGTCCTTGTGCGCCTTGTCGATCTCGGCGACCATCGCCGCGCTCGCGGCCGGGTCGACGCAGCGCACCGGGTCGGCGTCCACCGCCGCCATGTCGCCGGGACCGGGCAGCACGTCGCGGGGCGCGCTCGCCTCGCCGATCGAGACCACGTGGCTGACGATGTCGACGCCGAGGGCCTGCTTGAGGAAGGATCGGGCGACCTGCCCGAGCGCCACCCGGGCGGCGGTCTCCCGCGCGCTGGCCCGGTCGAGCACCGGCCGGGCGTCGTCGAAGCCGTACTTCTGCATGCCGGCGAGGTCCGCGTGGCCGGGGCGGGGGCGCGAGCGCGGCGCGTTGCGCGCCTGGCCCTCCAGCACCGCCGGGTCGACCGGGTCGGCGGCCATCACGGTCTCCCACTTCGGCCACTCGGTGTTGCCGATGCGGATCGCGACGGGCGACCCGAGCGTGCGGCCGTGCCGTACGCCACCGGAGATCGTCACCTCGTCCTGCTCGAACTTCATCCGCGCCCCGCGGCCGTATCCGAGACGGCGGCGCCGCAGCGCCTCTGCGAGGTCGGCGGTGGTCACCTCCACCCCGGCGGGCAGGCCTTCCAGGATCGCGAGAAGCTCGGGGCCGTGTGACTCCCCGGCGGTCAACCAGCGCAGCATGGGGACAAGTCTTCCATGTGCACCCGACTGCGGCGTCCCCCTGACACCCCCATGACCGTATGCGGATGCCCCCAGACCGGAAACCGCACGTGCTAGCCACCGGGGAAAACCCCTGGGAAGACCCCTGGGAAGACCCCGGTGAGAGCCACCGCGGCGAGGGCCCCCACGAGCATGAACGGGCCGAACGGGAACTCGGTCGTGCGGGTGGCCCTGCGGGCCAGGAGCAGCCCCACGGCGTACAGCGCACCGAGCACCTGGCCCGCCATCCCGGCGACGACCGTGGCCTGCACGCCGAGCGCGCCGGTGAGCAGGCCGATCAGCCCGGCCAGCTTCACGTCGCCGAGCCCGAGGCCCGTGGGACGGGCGAACCACAGCACGGCGTAGACCGCGCCGAGCGCGCAGCCCGACGCCACCGCGGGCAGCAGGCGGCCAGACGGCGCGAGCAGGGCCAGCACGATCGGGTAGGACGGCAGCGTGATCGCGTCGGGCAACCGCCAGGTCTTCCGGTCGATCTCCGCGAGGGCGGCCCCCACCGCCACCGCGTACAACCACGCGGCGAGCACCCAGCCGTCGTGGACGCGCCAGGCCACCAGCGCCGCGGCGAGCGCGGTCGCGCCCTCGACCGCGTACGGCGGGCGGGGCAGCGGCACGGTCCGGGCCGCCGCGGCGAGGGCGGCCCGCGCCTCCGCGCGGCGGCTCTCGCGCCGGGCGTCCTGCTCCGGGCCGAAGCCGCCGGCGACCGCACGCGCGTACGCACCGGCGATCAGGCCGAGGACGGCTGCGGCGAGGACGACGAGGGGCACGCGGCCGACCCTAACGCCCGTACGCCGCCCGGGACCGGTCCGCGGACTCCCCTGTGGACAACCACGTTCCTGTGTACGGCCGGGCGGCCGGCTGCCGGGCGGCTCGTCCCCGCCCACAGCGGGTCACGGGTCACCGGACATCAGGCCAGGGCCAGGCGGACGGTCCGGGCGCAACGGCGCAACAGCGCGCCGGGCGTCCGCGGGCGATGGCTTCACCAGCGGCCGAGACGGGGCTCACGCGCGGCGGCGGTCACCCGGCGGCCGACGCGGACTAAGTCGACGCGGACTGAGGCGACGCGGACTAAGGCGAGGCGGGCTCAGACGCGGCGACGGTCAACGAGCGCCGGTAGCGCTCGAGCGCGACGGCGGTCACCAGCGCCGGCGCCGCTCAGGCGCGGCGGCTCCACCAGCGGCGGCGGCGGCGCTTGTCCTCCGCGGTCCCCAGACGGGCCACCGTGGCGCCCGGCACCTCGCGGGCGAGGCGGTCCACGGCGGAGGCGTCCCTCTTGGCCTCCTCCACCGTGGCGAGTGCCTGCAGCATGCCGCCCTCGATCACGAACGGGACCGGCCCGGCCACGTCCACCACCACGGCCGCCGCGCTCTCGTGCCGCGCCGCCTGGCAGACCTGCGGAGCCGTGGCCTGCACCGGCCGGGCGTCCGGGCGCCATCTGCGCATCGGCTCGGTCCCGGTGAAGGCGAGCACGGCCTCACGACCGTCCTTGCCGACCAGTTTCGGGAGGGCCATCTCGCTCTCCTTCTCCTGGCGCAGGCCGTGCTCCCCCACTTCCGACTCGGTGAGCAGCGCGACCACGGGCACCAGCAGCCGCGCCCCGGCGAGCGCCGCCAGGACGTCGGCCGCCGTCGCCGTACCGGCCTGGAACGCCGACAGCGCGGACGCGACGGGCGCGTCGGTGGCGCCGTCGTCGTCGGGGCGCAGCGGCTGCGGAATGACCGGCATGTCTGCGACCTTACCGCCCGCCCCTGGCGGTGCCGCACACGCTCGGCCCCGCCCGGACAGCCCGGCCCGGGAGGCCGGAACAGCCAGGCCGTGCGGCGGGATCAGCCCAGGTCGGCGATGGCGATCACCGGGCCGCCGCCGGACGGGCCCTGGTGGACCGCCGCCACGGAGACGAACACGGCCGGGTCTCCGGTCACGCCGGCCGCCACCCCTCCGACGGTCGCCTTGATCTGGCGGTGCCAGTGGACGTCGGAGTCGTCGAGCATGATGTTGCGCCGCCCGCGTACGCGGCCCGACGGGTCGGCCTCGCACTTGATGAACAGGTTGACCAGCCGGTCGCCGAGGTCGCTCGGATGCGGCCGCTCGGGCAGCTCGATGCCCGCGCTGCGAATGGCCTCCCAGATCCCGTCGGTGTCCAGGGCGTCCTTCATGACCGAGTGGCCGGCGCGGTAGCGGCCACCGATCCCGCGTACGTTGCCCACCACGACGATCTGGGCCCGGTCGAGCTCGACGCCGCTGGAGCACGAGGCGACCGACGAGTAAAGCGACAGGTCCTTGTGGATCTGCTCGGCCGAGGGCGTCTCGATCTCCCCGAGTGCGACGGCGATGCCGAGCGCCGTGGTGGAGTTGGAGATGTCCATCGACTTCAGCGTGTCCTCGGTGACGACCGTCTGGCCGCGCTCCTTGGCGTCGGTGATCGTGGACAGCGTGAGCAGCGGCGTCTTCGTCTGCACGTAGTGGACGTCGGCCGGGTCGTCGATACCGGCGATCTTCATGGCCTCGCGCACCCCGGCGGCCACCTTCTCGACCATGGCGGGCCTGCCGATGTCCTCGGGGAGGATCACCTCGCTCATGGCCACGCCGACGCTCACCCGCGGCTCGTCGGTCCGTACGGCCGTGGCCGGGTCGACGGTCGCGAAGATCGTCGCATGCGGGCTGAGCACGCCGTCGGTGCCACCGGACCACACGAGGGGCACCTGCGCGACCTCCTCGGCGGTGCGCGTGCCCTTCGCCACCAGCACCTCGCGGAAGGCCCGGTCGGCGAGGATCCGCGTGTAGTCGTTCACGCCGCCGTTGCCCTCGGTCTTGCCGATCACGGCAAGCACGCGGTCGGCCTCGATCACGCCGTCGTCGATCAGCCTCGCCAGCCCGGAGGCGTCGGTGACGCTCTCGATGGGGACCTTCCGTACCTCGATCGGATCCGGCACTATCTCTCCACCCCTCTGTACACCCTCGTACCGATATTTCCTGACAGCGCGGCACCGATGTGGTGCAGCGAGGTGATCACGGCCCGGCCCCCGGTCTCCTCGGCGAAGCGCAGGGCGGCCTCGACCTTGGGTCCCATGCTGCCTCCGGCGAAGTGACCGGCCGCCTGCAACTCGCGCAGGGCGGCCACGTCGATCTCCCCGATCGGGCGGGCGCGGGGCGTGCCGAAGTCCACGGCGGCGTTCGGCACGTCGGTCGCGATCACGAGGTCGGTGGCGCCGACGGCGACCGCGAGCACGGCGGCGGCGAGGTCCTTGTCGATCACGGCCTCGATCCCGGTCAGCGTGCCGTCCTCCTGCCGCACGACCGGCACTCCCCCGCCTCCGGCGGCGACCACGGTGAATCCGGCGTCGATGAGCGCGACGGCGGCGGAGGCGTCCAGGATCTCCACGGGACGCGGCGAGGCGACCACGCGGCGCCATCCGCGGTCGAACCTCCGCCAGGCCTGGCCGTGCCCCTCGAAGCGGCGCGCCTCCTCCTCCCCGAAATACCGCCCGATCGGCTTGACGGGGTCCTGGAACGCCGGGTCGGCCGGGTCCACGAGCGTACGGGTGACGATCGCCGCCACCCGGGCGTGCCCCAGCTCATGCTGCAGGGCGTTCATGATGAGCGTGCCGATCGTGCCCTGTGTCTGGGCCACGCACCAGTCGAGCGGCACGGGCGGCACGACGTGGGCGGCGAGCTGGTTCTTCAGCAGGAGGTTGCCGACCTGGGGGCCGTTGCCGTGGGTGAGCACCACCTCGTGCCCGGCCCTGCTGAGCGCCGCCACGTGGGCCATCGCCTCGCCGATCGCCCGCTCCTGGTCGGCCGGGGACGCGCTCCCGTCGGGAGCCGTCATGGCGTTGCCGCCCAGTGCGATCAGTACGCGTCCGCCCACATCCGGAAACTATCCAGCCCCATCCGGGCCTTCATTGGCGAGTCTCGCCCACCCCTGCCGCATCCATGGGCAGATTTCACCAAGCCACAGCGAAGAAGCCGGGCGGCCTCCCGGGTGAATGGCCGCTCCGCCGCTTGCCGGCTCCCGTCCCAGGCGGCTTCTGCCAGAATGCTCGCCTCTGCCCCCCTTATGTTGGAGATCCGCATGGCGATGGCACAGGCGCGTCCCGGGCTCACACATGAACGTGTCAGTATCTTCGCCGACGCGATATTCGCGATCGCGATCACGCTGCTCGCCCTGGAACTACCGCGCCCGGAGGGCGAGGACTTCCGGCGGCTGGGATCGTTCTTCGGCGACCACGTCGGCTCCTTCATGGCCTTCGCCATCGCCTTTCTCATGCTCTGGTTCACGTGGCGGGCCCATCACACGCTGTTCGACCAGATTGAGCGGGTGTCCCAGCTGACTCTCCTGCTGCACATCCCGCTGCTGTTCTTCGTGGTCTTCCTGCCGTACACGACGTCGCTCTTCGGCGAGACCAACGCCAGCCGGCTGCCGGCCGAGGCCGACGGCAGGGCCCTGGCGACGGGCCTGTTCGCCGGCAACGAGGCCATCCTGCTGCTCGCCCAGGGCGCGCTGTTCACCCTGGTGCTGGCGCAACGCCTGCACCGGCCGGACGCGGACGTGCAACGCCTGCGCGCCAACGCCTTCATCTACTGGGCCATCGGGATCTACTGGCTGCTGACCGCCGCGGCGAGCGCGTGGACGGTCGACGCGGTGCCCTTCCTGTGGCTGGCTACCCCGCTCGTCGCCGCCGGCACGGTCCGGGTGCTCAGGATGAGACGATGAAGCCGCGCAACACGTCGGCGATCTCGTCGACCTCGGTCAGCTTCCCCGACGCCACCGCGCTCACCAGGTCGTAGGCCGAGTCGTCATCCATGTCCACCTCCACGCCGTTGTAGGCGAGGAAGACCACAGTGGAGACCCAGGCCACCCGCTTGTTCCCGTCGACGAAGGGGCGGTTGATCGCCAGTGAGTGCAGCAGCGCGGCCGCCTTTGCCAGGAGATCGGGGTATGCCTCCTGGTCGAACATCCTCGCCCGCGGCCGGTGGACGGCCGAGTCGAGCAGGCCGAAATCCCGGAGCTGGGGTGTGCCCTCAACGGCCAGTTCGGCCAGATCCAGAACCTGCTCGACCGAGAGGTAGCGGGTCACTGGGCGAGGCGGTCGAGCACCGGCTTCCAGCGGCGCACCGCCTCGACACCGAGGCGATGTACCTCCTCGTCGGCGGCATGCCGGGAGAGGTACTCCTCCACCGCGGCGACGACGATCTGCTGCATGCTCCGGCCCTCCTTCTCGGCGAGCCGCCGGAGGGCCTCGGTCTGCTCGTCGGTCAGGCGAAGCGTCATGGCCATGCCCGCATCCTGGGGATGCCGTGTCGCGCCGGCACCGGAATTGAGAGCCGGCGCTCCGCCTATCACGCCACGTCCGCGCCGAGGCGGCGCAGGCGGGTCACCGCCTCGTCGATGACCTCGTCCCGCTTGCAGAAGGCGAACCGCAGGTAGTGGCGCCCCCGTTCGGGATGGTCGTAGAAGACCTGGGTCGGAATGGCCACCACTCCCGCCAGCTCGGGCAGCCGGCGGGCCAGTTCCAGGCCGTCCTCGAAGCCGAGCGGCCGGATGTCGGTCTGCACGAAGTAGGTGCCGGCCGGCCGCAGCACGTCGAACCCGGCCTCCGTCAGGCCCGTCATGAGGCGGTCCCGCTTGGCCTGCAGGGCCGCCCGCTGGGCCGCGACCCACTCCATCTCCTCGCGGAGGGCGTACGCGACCGCGACCTGCCAGGGGGCGTTCGCGGTGAAGGTGAGGAACTGCTTGACGGTCTGCACGGCGGCGGTGAGCGGCGCCGGAGCGCACACCCAGCCGGTCTTCCAGCCGGTGACGCTGAAGGTCTTGCCCGCGGAGGAGATCATGACCGTGCGCTCGCGCATGCCGGGCAGCGTGGCGAGCGGAATGTGCTCGACGCCGTCGAAGGCGAGATGCTCGTAGACCTCGTCGGTCACCGCGATCAGGTCGTGCTCCTGGCAGACCCGCGCGACGCACTCCAGCTCCTCGCGGGTGAACACGGTGCCGGTCGGATTGTGCGGCGAGTTGACCAGGATGACCCGGGTGCGGGGCGTGATCGCGGCCTCCAGCTCGGCCGGGTCGAAGGTGAACCTCCCCGCGTCGACACGCAGCGTGACCGACCTGCGTACGGCTCCCGCGAGCGCGACGGCCGCGGCGTACGAGTCGTAGTAGGGCTCGAAGAGAACCACCTCGTCGCCCGGCTCGCAGAGCGCGAGGATCGCCGCGGAGATGGCCTCGGTGGCGCCGACGGTGACGAGGACCTCCCCGTCGGGGTCGTAGGCGAGGCCGTACCACTGCTTGCGGTGCTCGGCGACCGCCTGCCTCAGCTCTGGGAGGCCCGGTCCTGGCGGGTACTGGTTGAGACCGCCCCGCACGGCCTCGATCGCATGCTGCAGCATGCGCTCCGGCCCGTCGGTGTCGGGGAAACCCTGACCCAGGTTGATCGATCCCGTCTCCACGGCCAGCTTCGTCATCGTGGCGAACACGGTCGTCCCGAACTCCCGCATCCGCCGCACCAGCGGCTCTCTCACTCCGTTACTCTATCCGGAAGCCAATAAGCGAACAAATGATGCCACCGAGCCTCAACAGCCAATACCTCCGACACGGGGAACCGCCTGCCGTTCTTCCCATAGTCGTAGGTGAATTAGCTTCTCGGAACATGGCGATCCTGCTACCATCCTCGTCCATTGCGAGTGCCCGAAGTCCTCAGCTCACGATTGGCACTGGTTGCATGAACGACACTCCCACGCTACATACTTCGGTCGCCGACTACGCCGATATAACACTGGAGGAGCTACCCGACAGGCAGGCAATTGAAGCGTCTACTGTTACGTTCAATTCAACCAGTTGATTGGTGTGCATCAAACCACCTTTGACGACGAAGGTTGCAGTGGCCGGCTGCGACCTGGCTACCGCGGCCTCTACATCGTAGCTCCGCAGTTGCCTGAAAGCCTCGTCATGGACGCATCCTACGAGTAACCTGCCAAGAAGGCGGTGGGACCGCCTTCCGGGAAGAACGTTCGAAGGAGCCGGTCTTGCCACGTCGTCGGACCTCCTGGGTTCTGACTACATCAATCATCGCGGTCGTCCTGCTGCCGACCGCGACCAATGTCGCCTCGAACGCCCTTCCCGATTCCTGGCGATCGAACCTTTGGCTGGCATGGCCCATCTGCATACTGCTCGCGATTCCCGTACTGGTCATGGAGCTGCGCACACGTCATGGCGCCCCTGCCGAGCATGCACCTCCCCCGGTGACGGTCGCTCCGAAGACCGACACTCAAATATGGAATATTCCAGCACCCGTCAAGGAATTCAGCAATCGCAGAGCGGAGTTCCGCAGGATCGGCACCATACTGATGCGAGGAAGCGGTCGGGCGCTTCTGCTGTGCGGCATGGGAGGTATCGGGAAAACGCAACTCGCTCTCGCTTACGCACACCGCCGGCGCTCGTCCCTCACTCTGGGGTGGCGGGTGTCCGCGGGCAGCCGAACGTCGGTGGTCTCCTCCCTGGCCGAGTTGGGCCGCCAAATGAACCTGGCTTCCACCACTGCCGAGTCCACAGCCAGGAAAGTCGTCGACCTGCTGAGCGAGCGAGAGGGATGGCTCCTCATATTCGACGATGCAAAGAGCTGCGAAGATCTCCTGGATCTGATACCCGTCACATCAGGCGGGCAGGTCCTCATAACTTCCAGAAACCCACAATTCGATCGTCTCGCGGAAACGCTGCTCCTCGAGGTGTTCCCCCAGGAGGAGGCCGCCCGGTTCTTACGCAACCGTGCCGGAGACGCCGACCAGGACTCCTCCGCGGAACTGGCGACGAGGCTCGGGGGTCTGCCTCTCGCACTGGAGCAAGCGGGCGCCTACTGCCGTGACTCCGGCATCGGGCTCCGCGACTACCTGCAGCGGTACGACTCCAGTCGCGCGCGTCTGCTTAGACAGGGCTCGGGCCACAGTCGTGTCAGCGTGGAGGCGACTCTCGATCTTTCCTTCGACTGGGTGATGCGGCGCAACCCTGCAGCCATGCAGCTCCTTCGCGTTCTCGCGTTTATGGCGCCCGCTGACATTCCTCGAAACCTGCCCATGATGAGTCCGTCCGTGCTCCCTCGTGCGCTCGCGCGCGCCTGCGCCGATGTCGTGGCCCTCGATGAGGCCATCGCGACGCTCCTGCAGGCCTCCCTTCTCACCTCGGCCACCGCCGAGCATATCCGCGTGCACCAGTTGATCTCAGACGTGCTTCGCGACCGGATCACGGCCGACGGAAATCGCGGACTGCGATGGTTGCGCGGCTTGCGAGCGGTGTTCACCCCGAGGAGAGACCCGTCCTCGTCCTGGAGCGTCTCACGCTGGCTGAAGGCGGCCCTGACTCTCCTGTGGGCGGGCGTGCAGGTGAACGAGCGGGACCCGGACGGTTGGAGCCGCGCCGCCACACTGCTTCCCCATGCTGACCGGGTCTGGACCTACCTGGTGAACGGAGAGGTGACATTCCGTCAAAAAGAAATGGTTCTTGCCGCCCAGCTGTTCGGCGAGCTTGGCATTCGGCTGTTCCGAAAAGGCGACTACGCGGTGGCCGAAGAGTTGTGCCGCCGAGCCTGGCGGATCGGCCAAGAGGTGCTTTCAGAAACGGATCCACGCCTGCTGCGCCTGGCGAACTGCCTTGCCCAGGTGACCCACGGCCTTGGAAAGTTGAGCGAGGCAAAAGACCTTTATGAACAGGCACTCTCTGTTTATCGCCGCGACTATGGGGAAGATCATCCAGACACGATCCAGACGATGAATGATCTGGGCGGTGTCCTCCTGGAACAGGATGAGCACCTACTCCAGGCGAGACGCATCTACGAGCAAGTCGTTACTACGCGGCTTCGCACACTCGGCCAGCGTAACGTTCACACTCTCATGTCAATGAACAACCTCGGCAAGGTGTGCCGCTATCTTCACGATCTCCCCACTGCACATGCTCTTGCCACGGAAGTAGTGAGAATCGGGAGCGAGTTGCTGGGAGAGGAACATCCCGACAATCTTGTCTGGATAAACAATTTGGCGGAGGTCTCGCGCGCTCAGGGAGACTTAGAAAAGGCTCGCGCGCTCCATGAAAAGGTCCTCACACTGCGACGCAAGGTACTCGGCGAGACACATCCTGCGAGCATCGTCTCCATGAACAACCTCGCCCGGGTCATCCGCCTGCTCGGGGACGTGCCTTCCGCCCTCCAACTGTACGAAGAGTCCCTGGCACTGGCCCGCCAGGTCTTGGGGGAAGATCACCCGTCCTTTACCGCAGCAGAAAAAGGGGTGCAGGAGTGCCTGGCGGACCGTCACCTGCTGGACGACGGGAATGACTCCTCATAGGGTCGGCCGCGAAGTAGGTCCGCTCCACCAGGGTCCTGGATACCTGCGCAACCTGGAGGGCGTCGCAAGGGCGAGTTAAATAATTACCAAACCCGTCGGGCCCACAGAACCGAGGCTATGAACTCAATGGCACTCAAGCGGCCGCCTCTAGCCACCCTGCCCTTCCGCCAGTTCGTGCTCAAGGTGGCGAGCAGGTGTGATCTGGCCTGCGACCACTGCTATGTGTACGAACACGCCGACACCAGCTGGCGGGGACGGCCGGTGGTGATGTCCGACGAGACCGCCGTCCGGGCGGCGGACCGGATCGCAGAGCATGCCGCCGAGCATCGAATCCAGACGACGCACGTCGTCTTCCACGGAGGCGAGCCCCTCCTCGCCGGGATCGAGCGGCTCCGGCGTTTCGCACGGACGCTCCGCCGGGCGGTCGAGGGTGTCTGCAACCTCGACCTGCGCATCCACACCAACGGCGTGCTCCTGTCACGAGCGTTCTGCGACATGTTCACGGACGAGGGCGTCAAGGTCGGCGTGTCGATCGACGGCGACCGCGTGGCGAACGACCGCCATCGGCTCTACGCCAACGGCCGCAGCAGCTACGACCAGGTCATCCGGGCGATCACCCTGCTGCGGGACCATTACCCGCATCTCTATGCCGGGCTGTTGTGCACCATCGACGTCCGCAACGATCCCATCGCGGTATACGAGGCGCTCGTCGCGCTGCGCCCTCCGCGCGTCGACTTCCTGCTGCCGCACGCAACGTGGGACAACCCCCCACTGCGGCCCGCCGGCCGGGACACCGCCTACGCCGACTGGCTGATCACCGTGCACGACCGGTGGCGCGCGGACGGCAGGCCGGTCCCGGTCAGGATATTCGAGTCGATCATCCTGACCGCCTCGGGCGGGGACAGCCAGACCGAGTCGCTCGGCCTGCGGCCCTCCGACCTCGTCGTCATCGAGACCGACGGTTCCTACGAGCAGGCCGATTCGCTCAAGACCTCCTTCGACGGCGCGCCCGCGACCGGATATGACGTCTTCCGTCACTCGCTGAACGAGGCCGCGGGGCATCCCGGCTTCGCGGCGCGTCAGGGCGGCCTGGACTCCCTGTCCGAGGAGTGCCGCCGCTGCCCGCTCGTCGCCAGCTGCGGCGGCGGCCTCTACGCGCACCGCTACCGGACGGGCTCGGGCTTCGCGAACCCCTCGGTTTACTGCGCCGACCTCTTCCGGCTGATCTCCCACCTGGTCGCCTACGAGCGCCGGCGCCCGGCGACCCCCGTCCACCGGCTGCCGGTCGCCACCGTGGACGCCATGGCGTCGGGAAGCGTCACGTCTGACGACGTCGCCCTCCTGCGCGCCCCGCAGCTCAGCAGAGCACGGCTGGCGGCGCGCCGCACGGCGACGGTCGTCGCCGACGAGGAGTCCTGGTCCGTCCTCGTGGACGCGGAGCGGGCGGACCGCGCCGCGGTCGACGACCTGCTGAGCCACCCCTACGTCCGTGCCTGGGCGGCGCGCTGCGCGGCCGTCGATCCCGCCTCGCTCACCACCGCCGACACGGGTCATCTCGCCGCCGTCGCCGCGGTCGCCGCCGTACGGACCGGTCTGGCCGTGAAGGTGACGGTGCCGGTCGTCCAGGACTTCATTCATCTGCCCGCCCTCGGCCGCATGCGCGCGGCCGGAGAAGACCGCGCCGATGTCGAAGCGCACGACGGGTCGTTCGCCGTGAGGGTCGGCGGCCGATGGCATTCCGAGGACAGCGGGCTCTGGGAGCCCGTCCGCCTGGTCGGCGGCGCCGGGATCCGTCTGCTGCTCGACGACGTCGATCCTTATCGCGACTGCTACGGCCTGCCCGTCGAGGACCGGCTCAGCGCCGAGACCGCCGCCGGATGGGACGAGGTCGTCCGTGCCGCGCTCGACCTCCTGACCGATGATCAGCGGGCCGCCATGCGCGACGGCCTGCGCGTCGTGACGCCCCTCTCTCCGTCCGCGACGGGCGCGACGAGCCGCGCGGCGTACGGCGCGATCGCCCTGCCGCTGAGCGCCGGCCCCGAGACGACGGCCCGGCTGCTCGCCGAGCATTTCCACCGGGCCCAGCTCGGGGCGCTGCTCGACCTGCTCGACCTCGCCGGCGGCGACGCGAACCACGAGCGCCTGCTGTGCGATGCCTACGGGCTCCTTTCTGTCGCCGATCTCCTCGGTGAGAAGGAACTCGAGCGGCTGATGGAGACGATCGGCCAGATCACCGACTGGGCGCTCCCCGCTGTGGGGCGTCGGTTCGCCAGGCAACTGGCCGACGCAGCCGCCGCTCGCGGCAGCCGACTCACCACGACGCGGCGGGAGTGAAGCAGGGGAGACAGTGAGCCAGTTCAGAAACGGCCACATCGTCACGTTCTACTCCTACAAGGGAGGGACGGGAAGGACGATGGCGCTGGCCAACACGGCCTGGATCCTCGCCTCCAACGGCCACCGCGTGCTGGTCGTGGACTGGGACCTGGAGTCTCCCGGCCTGCACAAGTTCTTCCGGCCCTTCCTCGACGGAGACATGATCAGCGGCACGACCGGCGTGATCGACCTGATCAAGGAGTTCGCCTGGGCGGCGACCCGCCCCGAGCCGCGTCCCGCCGACTGGCACACCCGGTACGCCGACGTGGGGCGGCACGTCCTGTCGGTCGAGTGGCCCCACTTCCCCGACGGCGGCTCCCTCGACTTCCTGCCCGCCGGACGGCAGAACCGCGACTACTCGTCGCTGGTGTCCACGTTCGACTGGGACAACTTCTACGAGCGGCTGGGCGGAGGGCAGTTCCTCGATGCCCTGCGGGTGGACATGCGTCGCGGCTACGACTACGT
Organism: Microbispora hainanensis; assembly: GCF_036186745.1. Taxonomy (NCBI): domain Bacteria; kingdom Bacillati; phylum Actinomycetota; class Actinomycetes; order Streptosporangiales; family Streptosporangiaceae; genus Microbispora; species Microbispora hainanensis. The sequence goes on from NZ_CP108086.1 coordinate 8,222,700, forward strand.
GCTCATCGACAGCCGCACCGGCCTGAGCGACATCGCCGACATCTGCACGGTCCACTTCCCCGACACCGTGGTGACCTGCTTCACGCTCAGCGACCAGAGCATCGAGGGGGCCGCGCGGGTCGCGTCGGAGATCGCCGAACGGTTCCCCGACCGCCGCATCAGGATCCTGCCGGTCCCCATGCGCGTGGACGACGCGGAGAAGGAGAAGCTCGACGCGGGCCGGGCCTTCGCCCGCAGCCAGTTCGAGGGGTTCCCCAGCGACCTCGGCCAGGACCAGGCCGGCAGCTACTGGGGGGCCGTCGAGATCCCCTACAAGCCGTTCTACGCGTACGAGGAGACCCTGGCGACCTTCGGTGACGCGCCCGGCTCGCCCGGCTCGCTGCTGGCCGCCTACGAGCGGCTCACGGGCGTCATCACCGGAGGCCGGGTCTCGTCCCTTCCCCCGCTGGACGAGGAACTGCGGCTGAGTCACCGGGAGCTGTTCGTCCGGCGCCGCCCGTCGCTGTCGAACGACGTCAGCCTGAGCTACGTCCCCGAGGACCGGTTGTGGGCGGAGTGGATCGCCGCCGTGCTCACCCAGGCCGGCATGCGGGTCCGTACGCAGGGGGGCGAACGCGAGGAGGACGAGAGCGGGCAGGCGCGGACGCCGGAGGCCGCGGGCCGCACGGTCGCGCTGCTGTCCCCCGCCTACCTGCGCTCACGGCAGGCCCGGGAGACCTGGCACGCCGCCGAGGGGCCCGCCACCCTGTCCGCTCACCTCCTTCCCGTCCGCGTGTCGGACGTCCGGGTCCCGCAGACGTACGCCGACCCGCCCGCGCTGGACCTGTTCCGGCTGGACGAGCAGCACGCGGCCGCCGCGCTGCTGCGCGCCCTCGACCGCCCGGCGGGCACCGAGGCCGTGGGGCAGGGAGGGACGCCGCGGTATCCCGGCATCCAGCCCGCCATCCTGAACCTGCCGACCAGGAACGCCGCCTTCACCGGCCGGGGCGAGGTGCTGGAGCGGCTGCGGGACCAGTTGGTCGGCGGCAGCCAGGCCGTGGTGACCCAGGTGCAGGAGGGCCGCACCCAGGCCCTGTTCGGCCTCGGCGGCGTGGGCAAGACACATCTGGCCATCGAGTACGCCCACCGCTTCATGAGCGACTACGACGTCGTGTGGTGGGTGTCGGCCGAGCAGCCGGAGCTGCTGAACGGAGCGATGGCCGATCTGGCCGAGCGGCTGGGCATCAGGATCGGCGACAACCTGGCGGAGGCGGCGCTCGCGGCCAAGGACGCCTTACGGCGGGGCGAGCCGTACGCCCGCTGGCTGCTCATCTTCGACAACGCCAACAGCGCGGACGACGTGCAGACCTACCTGCCCGGCGGCTCCGGCCACGTGCTGATCACCTCGCGCAGCCAGACCTGGTCGCAGATCGCCAAGCCGCTGGAGATCGACGTCTTCACCCGGGAGGAGAGCCTGGAGCACCTGCGGCGCCGGGTCGCCGATCTCAGCGACGAGGAGGCCGACCGGGTGGCGGCCGCGCTCGGCGACCTGCCGCTCGCCATCGAACAGGCCGGGGCGTGGCTGCAGGAGACCGGCATGAGCGTGGACGAGTACGTCGACAAGCTCGCGAAGCAGCCCGTACGCACGCTCGCGCTCGGAGACTCCCCGACGACCTATCCGACGCCCGTCGCCGCCACCTGGAACGTGTCGTTCCAGCGACTGCGGGAAAAGTCGCCCGCGGCGGTCCGGCTGCTCCAGTTGCTCGCGTTCTTCGCCGCGGAACCGGTGTCGCTGTCCATGCTGTACGGCGACGAGACCGTGCGCTGCCTGGTCCGGTACGACGACTCGCTGCGTGAGAAAATCATGATCGGGCGGCTGGTGCGCGAGCTGAACAGGTTCGCCCTCGCCAAGGTCGACCAGCGCAACAACTCGGTGCAGGTGCACCGGCTGGTGCAGGCCGTGCTGCGCGACCAGATGGACGACGACGAGCGCGAGCGCACCGTCCACGAGGTGCACCGCATCCTCCTGGGTGCCCGCCCGCGCGAGGGCGACACGGACGACCCCGGCAACTGGCCGCGCTACGACGAGATCTGGCCGCACCTCGCCCCGTCCAACGCCGAGGAGTGCGACGAGGAGGAGACCCGGCAGCTGCTGATCGACCGCGTGCGCTACCTGTATCGGCGCGGCGAGTTCGACCGGGCGCTGAGCCTCGGCCGCCGCCTGGAGGAGCTGTGGATCAGGAAGCTCGGCGACTACGACCGGCAGACGCTCTACCTGCGGTTCCACATGGGCAACGTGCTGCGCTCCCAGGGCAGGTACCTCGAGGCGTGCGATCTCAACCGGGCGATCCTCGAAGACCAGCGCAGGGTCCTGCCCGACCCGCATCCCCACACCCTGCAGACCGCGGGGAGCCTCGCGGCCGACCTGCGCGCGCTGGGCGAGCTGAGCGAGTCGCTGCGTATGGAGCAGGAGACCTACGCGCGGACCAAGGAGCTGTTCTTCGACGACCACCCGCGCGTCCTCGCGGCGGCCAACAATCTGGCCGTCGCCCTGCGGCACGTCGGTGACATCGGCGCCGCGCGCCGGCTCGACCAGGAGACCGCGGACAAGCGCCGCGAGGTGCTCGGTCCCGCCCACCCCTTCACGCTCCTGTCCGAGACGAACCTCGCTCTGGACATCCGGGAGGCCGGAGAGTACGCGAAGTCGGCCGACCTGCTGCGCGAGACGCTGAACAGCTACGGCGAGGTGTCCGGCCCCGAGCTCCCCGACACGCTGAACACCGCGCGCAGCCTCGCCGTGTCGCTGCGCGAGACCGGCGCGCTCGCCGAGGCGCGGCGGCTCACCGAGACGACCTACGAGCGGTGTCTCCAGCGCTTCGGTCCCGAGTCGCCCGACACCGTCGCCTGCAAGCTGAGCCTCGCCTGCGACCTCGCCGCGTCGGGCGACAGGCGACGGGCGTACGAACTCGCCTCCGAGGTCAGGGCCAGCTACGAAAGCAAGCTGGGCGCGGACAACCCCTACACCCTGATCGCGGCCAACAACATCACGATCTACCTGCGGCACCTGGGGGAGCTCGCCGAGAGCCGGGCGCTGGGCACCCGGACCCTCGCGACGTTGCGGCGCAAGGTCGGGCCCGACCACCCCTTCTCGCTCGCCTGCGGTGTCAACGTGGCCAACACCCTCGGAGACCTGCAGGACTACCCCGAGGCCGAGAAGCTGCAGCGGGACACGCTCGACCGGCTGCGCGCGGTGCTCGGCCCCCATCACCCCACCACGCTGATCTGCGAGGCCGACCTGGCCGTCACCCTCCGCGACGTCAGGCGGACCGACGAGGCGCGGGTGCTGCGCGAGCCGCTGCTCGTCCAGCTCCGCCGGATCCTCGGGGAGGCGCACCCGGTCATCGCGGCGGTGCTGGACTGGCGCCGCGTCGACCGCGAGCTGGAGCCGCTCCCCTGGTGACCCGGGCGGCCAGGCCGATCAGGCCGCCCGTTCGTCCCTGGCGAGCCAGCCGAGCAGGTCGGGCAGCACGTGCAGGGCGTGGAAGTGCGCCGCGCCCCGCTGGATCCGCACCGTGGCGGTAGGTATCCGCCCGGCCAGCCAGCGGGAGTGGCTGACCGGTGAGAACACGTCGTCCTCGCCGTGCCACAGCAGCGTGGGGACCCTGATGTCGGCGGGGTCGAACCCCCATGGCGAGCAGAAGGCCATGGCGTCGTCGATCCAGCCGTACGCGGAGTTGCGCACGGCCTCCGCGTAGTTCTGGACCAGCATCGTCCGGATGCCGGCGTCCGCGATCACGCTCCTGTCCGGCTCGGGCAGCTCGTCGTAGAGGGCGTTGACGAGCCGTACGGGGTCCTCGCGGATCTCGGCGGCGGTCGGGCCGAGCCGCGCCGCGAGCCGCGCCCGTCCCTGCATCGCGGTCATGTACTCCGCGATGTTGCCCTCGGACATGCCGTCGAACCAGTCGAGGCCCTCCGCCTCCCGCGGCGCGAGCCCGACGAGCACGGCGGCCCGGGTCACCCGGTGAGGGATCAGGGCGGCGCAGGCCAGCGCGTGCGGCCCGCCGCCGGAACGGCCCACCACCGCGAAGCGGTCCAGCCCGAAGTGGTCCGCGATGGCGGCCACGTCCGCGGCGACGTCCCCCACACTGCGGCCCTCGTGCCGGTCGGAGTCGCCGTACCCCGGGCGGTCGTAGGTGATGAGCCGCACGCCGAGCCGATAGAGCAGTCCTTCACGTGGAAGGGGGCCGATCCTGCTGCCGGGCGTCCCGTGGAGCAGGAACACCGGTCTTCCTCCGTGGATCTTTCCCCGTTGCGCGACCGCGAGGCGCCGCTCGCGATCCGCCGACCACACCCCGTCCGTCAACGCCGGGCCCTCCGTGTCGATCGTCGAAGGATCTCAGGCCCAGGATCCTCCGAACCGGTGTGACGCGAAAGGGCCCGGCGGCCTCGGAACGGCAACACCTTTCCCGGACGGCCCCTGGAGCGCTCCCTTTTGGCGGGTTATTTTCGATAAAGGCACGTGCCGCCCAGCGAAGGACGAGGATTTATGGCCTTTCCCGCGAGCTACGTGGTGCGTGCGGTATTCGCGGGCCTGGCGGTGGCCGCACTGGTGACCGGATATATCGGCCTTCAGACCTATGCGAAAACGCTGAATCTGCCGTCGGGTCCCCTCGATCTCCTCTACTGGGACCTGCAACTGTTCGTATTCGACTCCGCGCCGCTCGACGAGCCGAAACCGCTGCCGGGCCTGCTGGAGTTCGCGCGTTTCGCCGCGCCCGGCGTGACGATCTACACCCTCGTCGACGGAGCCCGCCTGCTGTTCGCCGCCGAACTGCGGCGGTTGCGGGCGCGCAGGTCGAAGGAGCACGTGGTCGTGTGCGGCACGGGATCGCCGGCGCTGGCCCTGGTGGAACGGCTGCGCGCGACGAGCACGCGGATCGTGATGATCGGGTCGGCTCCGGTGGCCGCCACCGGCGATCGCAGGGTGCTCTACGTCAGGGGCGACGCGCGCAGCCCCGCCACCCTCCGCGCCGCCGGGATCCAGCGGGCCTCCGTCCTGTACGCCTGCGAGCCGGACAGCTCGGCCAACACGGCGATCGCCCTGGCGGCGCACGGCGTGGCCAGAGCCGACGGCAGGCGGCCCCTGTCGGCGTACGCGCTGATCTCCGATCCCGACCTGTGCGCCGCGCTGCGGGCCCGCCGGCTGAGCCTTCCCGGCAGGCCCCGGCTGCGTCTCGACTTCTTCAACCTGGACGAGCTCGCCGCCCGGGTGCTCCTGGACCGGCACCCGATAGTGAACGAGCAGCCTGTCGTCGTCATCGGGCTCGACGCCTTCGGCCGCAGCCTGCTGGTCGAGATGGCGCGCAGGCGGCGGCTGATCCCCGCGCCGTACCCGCTGCCCGTGACGGTCATCGACGCCGACGCCACCAAGACCGTCGAGGCCGTGTGCCGCAGGTTCGAGTTCGTGGCCGAGACGTGCGCGCTGACCACGCACAACGCGCCGCCCGGCGACCTGCCGCTGGGAGAGCTGCTGCCGTCCGAGCCGCCGCAGCGGGTGTTCGTGTGCCATCGCGACCAGGACCTCGCGCTCAAGACCGCGCTCACCTCGCTGCGTCTGTGGAACTGCGGGCCGGGATCGCTCGTGGTACGGGTCGAGGAGGCCGGCACCTTCAGCCGGGCCTTCGATGACGTCCATCTGCTGGAGGGGCTGTCCGGCGCCCTGCGCGTCTTCGCGGTCAACGAGGAGGCCGGCGACCCACGACTCATCGGGGAGGACCTGGTGGAGACGCTCGCCCGGGCGATCCACGAGAGCTACATCGTGGAGAACACCGCGCGGCGCCACGTGCGGGCGACCAACCCCTCGCTGGTGCCGTGGGAGAGCCTGCCGTCCCGTCTGCGGGCGGCGAACCGGCGGCAGGCCGAGGACATCGGCCGCAAGCTGACGAGCATCGGCTGCGCCCTCGCTCCCCGCGTGGAGCCCGAGCTGCACTTCGCCTTCAAGGACTACGAGATCGAGCAGCTTGCGATGATGGAGCACGAACGGTGGCTGCGGGACCTGGTCGCCGACGGATGGACCCGCGGCCCGGTCCGCGACGACGAGAGCAGGAGGCACCCCGACCTGGACAGCTGGGACAACATCTCGGACATGGCGAGAGAGAAGGCCCGCGACACCGTGCGGAACCTGCCGCGCATCCTGGCCACCGCGGGTTTCCAGATCGTACGGGTCGGCTGAGCGAGTGAGCGGGGTGCCCACGATCGCGTTCACCGGCCACCGGGGCCTGCCCAGGGACACGGCCGTCCGGATCCGCCGCGCCCTTCGGGCCGTTCTCGCCGGCCGGGGCCGGCCGCTCGTGGGCCTGTCCTGCCTGGCGGAGGGGGCCGACCAGCTCTTCGCCCGCGAGGTGCTGCGTGCCGGCGGCGAGCTCGACGTGATCGTGCCCTCCGCCGGATATCGGGAGAGCCTGCCCCGCGCGGCCCGGGCGGGATACGACGAGCTGCTCCCGCTCGCGCGGCACGTGCACACGATGCCGTTCGAACGGCCGGAACCGGTGGCGTACATGGCCGCCTCGGTCTTCATGCTGGAGCGGGCGGACGAGTTGCTCGCCGTCTGGGACGGGCTGCCGGCGCGCGGGTACGGCGGGACTGCCGACGTCGTCGCGCACGCCCGCGAGCAGGAGATGCGGGTGCTGGTGCTCTGGCCGCCCGGCTCGCGGAGGGACTGACACGAAGACGGGCACGAAGGGGACGGTCGGGGTGAAGGCGGCGGCGGACAGGATCCGGCGGGTCGACGCGCTGCGCGGGTTCGCGGTGTGCGGGATCATGCTGGTCAACGCCTGGCAGCAGAGGGTGCGGCACGGGCCGACCTCGATCGACTGGGTGATGACGAACCTGTTCCAGAGCCGCTTCTACCCGATGTTCGCGTTCCTGTTCGGGCTGTCCTTCGCGCTGTTCCTGCGCTCGGCGGGGCTGCGCACGCGGCGCCCGCGCGTCGTCATGCTGCGGCGCCTGGCCGTGCTCGCGGCCCTGGGCGCGGCGCACATGCTGATCGACCCCGGCGAGGTGCTGCTGCCGTACGCGCTGCTGGGGGTGGTCCTGTTGCTTCCGGCGAGCCTGCTGCCCCGGGGGGCCGTGCTGCTGGTGGGCTGCGGCGTCCTGGTCGCCTCCGTGCTCGACCCCCATCCGTACGTGCTGATCACCGCGCTGTTCCTGCTCGGCCTGGCCGCCGCGCCCGGCGGGGAGGCGAGGAGGGGCGCCGGGCGCCTCGGCGGGGCCGACGGCCTGGGCAGCGGGCCGCTCCTCGGCGCCGTGTGCGGTACGGCGGCCCTGCTCGCGGCCGGGCTGACCTGGTGGTGGAACCACGCGCCGCCCGGCGGCGGGGTCTACCAGGCGGCGGCGCTGTGCGGCGCGGCGGCGTACGCCACGGCGTTCCTGCTGGTCGCCCGTCGTACGGCGGTGTTCGAGGCGCTGGGCAGGATGACGCTGACCAACTACGTGACGGGCACGACGGTGATCGTGGTGGCGATGCCGCTTCTGGAGGCCGACCACACGGGTGCCGCCGTCGTGGTGCTCACCGTCGTCACCGTGGCCGTGCAGGCGGTCTTCTGCAGGTGGTGGCTCGCCCGGCACCGGTACGGCCCGCTGGAACGGGTGTGGCGCACGCTCACGTGGTGGGGCACCTCCCTGGACGACTCCGGAGGCACCTGGTGGGGCACGGCGGCGACCGGGCAGACTGTGATCCGTGACCCGCGTAGCGCTGTGCCAGATTCCCGTCGACCACGACCCGGAGACCAACCTCTCGACCGTGCGTGACGCCCTCGCACGGGCGCGGGGGGCGGACCTCGCCGTGTTCCCCGAGGCGACGCTCGCCCGGTTCGGCCCGGGGATCCTCGAGACCGCCCAGCCCCTGGACGGCCCGTTCGTCACCGGCCTGGCCGAGGCCGCGCGCGAGCACGGCACGGCCGTCATCGCCGGCGTCTTCGAGACCGCCCCGGACGGCAGGGTGTGGAACACGGCCGTCGCCCTGCGGGAGGACGGCTCGCTCGCCGCGGCCTACCGGAAGATCCACCTGTTCGACTCCTTCGGCGCGAAGGAGTCGAAGCTGGTCGCGCCGGGGGACGTCCCGGAGGTCGTGGAGCTGGCCGGGCTCAGGATCGGCCTGATCACCTGTTATGACGTCCGCTTCCCCGAGCTGGCCCGCGCGCTGGTGGACCGGGGCGCGGACACGTTCGCCGTGATCGCCGCCTGGGGCTCGGGCCCGCTGAAGGAGGACCACTGGACGACCCTGGTGAGGGCCAGGGCCATCGAGAACACAACCTGGACCATCGCGGTCGGTCAAGCCCCCAATCCCGCCATACCGGACGGGTTCGGTGTGGGCCGCAGCATGCTCGTCGATCCGATGGGCGTCGCCCGGCATGACCTGGGCACGGGCCCCGGCGTGCTGATCGCGGAGATCGACACGGCCTGGACCGAGACCGCGCGCGCCACCCTCCCCTCGCTCGAACACCGCCGGCTCGGAGTCGGCAGATCGTAAACTTGGCCCCATGAGCGAGCCGGGACGCAGGACGCGGATGCAGAAGGTGGTTCCGCCGCGGCTGCTCGTGCCGTACCTGTCGGGCCGTCGCACGATCATCTCCGGCTACGTGTACCGGGTGCAGGACTGCGACCGCCTCACCACACCCGCCGCGCTCGTCGAGGCCCTCGACCTGAGTTTCGACGGATCGGAGCTGACGCCGGACGTGCCCGAGCTGTACATCATGCGCTGGGACGCGCGGGACATCGACACCTACGTCGTCCCGTACGGCCCGCACATGGGCGGTGATTGGAGCGATGCACCACCCTTCACCGGGAACGGCTTCACCGCCTCGCGCGAGCAGGTGGTGCCGCAGTTCCACACGATGCCCATGCCGGTCCCCGCGGGCGCGGAGATCGTCCACCTCACCGCGGCCGGGGAGCGTCCGTTCGCCGGATACGACGGCCTGACCTGGCGGCCGGCGCGATGAGCGACATCGAGCCGGTCGGCCTGGGATTCGTCGCCCGCTACCGCGACCGGGACTACGCCGCCGCGGTCGGGCCCGGCGGGAACGACGTCGTGCTGTTCAGCGAGACGCCGCAGGAGGGGTTCACCGACGCGGGCGGCTACTGGCGGCTGCGGGTGAGCCGGGCGGCGCTGGACCGGCTCACCCTGCTGCGTACGGTCGGGGCGTTCGGCGGCGAGCCGTGCCTCGTGCTGGACGAGGACGACGGCGGCGACGGCGGGGAGGGCGGCCTGCACATCGCCTACACCGGCCACAACGGCCTGAAGGCCGAGGCGCTCGGCTACTGGCTGGTGGACCACGGCGCCTACGAGGTGGTCGTGCCCCGCGAGGAGGTCCACGCGATCCGGGTGGAGCGCGTGCCGGTGCCGCTCACCGTTGACCGGCCGGACGGTCACGAGGGCCCGTGAGGGCCCCGCCCCGCTGGGACAACCGGTTCAGACGGCCCGTTCAGACAGCCCGGTTCAGACGGCCGGTTCAGGAGCCGAGCGACCGATAGCGAGCGAATCGGGCCGCCGTCCGCTCCTCCGCCGGGCGGTCCAGCAGGCCCGCGATCTCGTGTTCGAGCGTGCGGCCGACCCTGCGGCAGAACTCCTCCGGCTCGTACGCCGCATCGGGCCGTTCGGGCACGATCCGGTCCACGATGCCGTCCCGCCGCAGGTCGGCGGCGCGTACGCCCTGGGCGGCGGCGATCTCCGGGGCGAAATCGACGGTCCGGTACATCAGGGCCGAGGCGCCCTCCGGCGGGAGCGGGGACAGCCAGGCGTGCTGCGCGCTGACGACCCGGTCGGCCGGGAGCAGCGCCAGCGCGGCGCCGCCCGCGCCCTCCCCCAGCAGCAGGCACACGGTCGGCGCGTCGAGCATGACGAGGTCGGCCAGGCAGCGGGCGATCTCGGCGGCCAGGCCGCTCTCCTCGGCCGCCTTCGACAGCTCCGCCCCGCCGGTGTCGACGACCGTGACCAGCGGCAGGCCCAGTTCGCCGGCCAGGCGCATGCCGCGCCTGGCCACCCGCAGCCCGGCCGGGCCGAGCGTGCTGCCCGTCCGCTGCCGCCGCCGGTCCTGGCCGAGGACGACGGCGGGCGCGGCGCCGAACCTGGCCAGCGCCAGCAGCAGGCCGGGGTCGCGCTCCCCCACGCCGGTGCCGTGCAACGGGGTCACGTCGCGTGCGCCGTACTTGAGCAGCTCGCGCACGCCGGGGCGGTCGTCGCGGCGCGAGCGGGTGATGGCCTCCCACGCCGGCACGGGTTCGGCCGCCTCATCGGGTTCCCCGCCGGGGTCCAGCCCCTCGCGCGGGGCGCAGAGCACGGCCAGCACCCGGATGGCGATCTCCCGCGCGTCCTCGGCCGAGACGACGGCGTCGACCAGCCCGTGGGAGTAGAGGTTCTCCGCGACCTGGACCCCTTTGGGGAAGGGATAGCCGTGCAGCGACTCGAAGACCCGCGGCCCGAGGAAGCCGATGAGCGCGCCCGGCTCCGCGGCCGTCACGTGCCCGAGCGATCCCCACGAGGCGAGCACCCCGCCCGTCGTGGGATGGCGCAGATAGACGACGTACGGCAGGCCGGCGGCGCGGTGCGCGGCGACCGCCGCGGTGATCTTCACCATCTGGGCGAAGGCCGGCGCGCCCTCCTGCATGCGGATGCCGCCGCTGGCGGGGGCGGCGAGCAGCGGCAGGCGCTCGGCGGTGGCCCTCTCGACGGCCCGGACGAGCCGCTCGGCCGCCGCCGTCCCGATCGAGCCCCCGAGGAAGGAGAACTCGCAGGCGACGACGGCCACCCGGCGCCCGTCGAGCGTGCCCTCTCCGGTGACGACCGACTCGTCGTACCCCGTCCTGGCCCGGGCGCGGACGAGTTCGGCTGCGTAGTCCGAGCCGGGCTCGGCCCGGTCGCGCGGGGGACCGTCCCACGACTTCCACGAGTGCGCGTCGAGCACCCGCGCGATCAGCGTCCGCGCGTCCGGCCTGGCCGCGTCAGCGTTGCTCATGGCGAACGCCGCTCCCGTTCGGCCAGCCAGTCGAGCACGGCGTCGTTGTCCTGGCCCAGGGCGGGAGGCGCCGCGTGTCCCTCTCCGGCCGCCGGGGTTCCTGCTTGATCGTCACGGTCGAAGCGTAGCGGCGGGCCGGGCAGCTCGATCGGGCCGAGCACCGGATGGTCGACGGTGACGACCAGGCCCTGCGACCGGACCTGGTCCCAGGCGTACACCTCGTCGATCGACCGGATCGCGCCCGAGGGCACGCCGACCTCGCGCAACGCCGCGAGCCAGTGCTCGCGGTCGTGGGCCGCCAGCGCCTTCTCCATCTCGGCGATCAGCTCTTCCCGATGCGCGAACCTATCCCTGTTTGTCGCATATTTTGGCATTTCGGGATCGATGTCCAGTAGCTGGGCGACCTTGCGCCACTGCCCGTCGTTGGCCGCCGCGATCTGGATCATGCCGTCGGCGCAAGTGAAAGCGCCGTACGGGGCGATGGAGGTGTGGTGGTTGCCGCCCGCCCTCGGCACCGTGCCCGCGACGGTCCAGGCGGTGCCGTGATAGGAGTGCACACCCACGATCGACGCCAGCAGAGACGTCCTGACGACCCTCCCGCGGCCGGTGCGCTCGCGTTCGTACAGGGCCGCGACCACCCCGTACGCGCCGTGGATGCCCGCGAGCAGGTCGGCGATCGAGGTCCCGACCCGGTAGGGCTCGTCGGGCGAGGGCCCGGTCAGCGACATCAGCCCGGCCTCCCCCTGGGCGATCTGGTCGTAGCCCGGCCTGCCGCCCTCGGGACCGTCGTGCCCGAAGCCGGTGATGGACAGGATCACCAGCCGGGGGTTGATCGTGTGCAGGCGCTCGACGGGGAACCCGAGGCGGTCGAGCACGCCGGTGCGGAAGTTCTCCACCAGCACGTCGCTCTGCCGTACGAGCCGCTCGACCAGAGCGCGGCCCTCCCCGGACTTCAGGTCCACCGTGATCGAGCGCTTGTTGCGGTTGGCCGCGAGAAAGTAGGTGGATATGGCATGATCCGGGCCGACGAAGGGGCCCCACTCGCGCGACTCGTCGCCCGCGGGGTGCTCCACTTTGATCACATGGGCGCCCAGATCGCCGAGCATCTGCGTGCAGTGCGGCCCGGCGAGGGCCCGGGACAGATCGAGGACGACGATGCCGCTGAGAGGTCCCTGCACAACCAGCCTCCACGGGGGTTGCTAAGGAGAACGTCCTTCGGTCTCCACCGGCAAGACTGTCAAATCACCCCGCCCGAAGACAGCCCCCGACCGCGCCTCCCGATGCCCCGGGCGGCACGGAGCTGCCCGGGGTTCCGGGTCAGTGATGCGTGCGATGGCCGCGCCACTGGTCCATCAGGCGGCGCATTCGCTGCCGGTTCTGCGGATCACGCGCCATGGTCTTGGCCTTCTCGACGTTCTCGCGCCCCTTGGGGGTGTGCAGGTATTCCCTGATGCGCTGGACGATAGATGCCATTTGTAACTCACCATCCCGATTGTGCCGTTATTGAACGGCTACCCACGGACACCGCCCCCAACCACCGCCGCCCAGGCAGCCTGGGGCGGCAGTGCCCCCGTACCCGTTCCGCTGAGATGGGCGAATGAGCCGCTTTCGCGGGGGCGCGTCAGAGGGTGTCCACCTCCGCGTGCGGGAGGCCGCCGGAGAGCTTGGGATAGCCGGGGCCGCGGTCGAAGAAGGCTGCGGGGCGGGTCTCGCGCAGGCGTTCCCGCAGGCGCTCGGTCGCCTCGGCGTCGACGACGACGTCGTCGCGGGTGCCGGTCAGCACGACGCCGTAGTCCTCCCGCGCACCCTCGAACGACACCTTCCCGTCGCGCACGTCGGCGGCCACCTTCTCCACGGGCCGGTCGTACGGGGAGCCCCAGCCGCCTCCGCCGGTGGTGCGGATGCGGATGACCTGCCCGGCGCGTACGGGGAAGTCGTCGACCAGGCCCTCCATCTCCACCCCGTCCACGGTGACCTGGAAGCGGCGGCCCGCCCGGCCGCCGTTGACGCCCCAGCACGACAGGATCGAGCGGTCGGCGATCGACATGAAGGAGGCGTCGCGGAGCATGCGGATGTGCTTGTCGTAGCCGAGGCCGCCGCGGAACTCCCCCGGCCCGCCGCTGTCCACGGCCAGCCCCAGCCGCTCGACCCGGAACGGCCAGCGTGCCTCGGCGAACTCCACGGGGATGTTGCGGCTGTCGGGCACCACGTGGATGGTGTCCTCCCCGTCGGCGTACCAGCGCCCGCCCGAGCCGCCGCCGAGCACCTCGCGCATGAGATAGGGCCCGTCGTCCGATTCGCCGTACACGCCGGTGTAGCGGATGGTCTCCTGATCGGCGGGCATGCGGCCGCCGGTCGCCTTGGCCAGGACGCCCGCGAGAACGCCGAGCAGGCGCAGGATCACGAACGTACGGGCGTTGGTGGGCGCGGGGAAGATCGGCGTCAGCAGGGTGCCCTTCTCCGGGAAGACCATCTTGATCAGCGGCACGACGCCCTCGTTGACGTCGAGCTCGGCCATCCGCTCGGGCGTGTCGGCGAGGTTGCGCAGGATCGGCGCCAGCCACTTCTTCAGGAAGACGCCGTCGGCGTAGTCGCCGGCGTGGTTGATCGGCCCCTTCGCCTGGGGCGAGGTGCCGGTGAAGTCGATGGTCAGCGGGGTCTCCGCCGAATGATCGACGGTGAGCGTGATCCGCTGGGCGTGCAGGCGCGGCTCGTCCACGCCGTCGTGCTCGGCGTAGTCCTCCCAGACGTGCACACCCTCGGGGATCTTCGCGAGCAGCTCGCGGCGGAACGTCTCGGTCGTCTTGTCGATGATCGCGTCGAAGCACGCCTCGACCGCCTCCCGGCCGTACCGGCCGAACAGCTCGCCGAGCCGCCGGGCGCCCATGAGGCAGGCCGAGCACTCCGCGTCGAGGTCCCCGGCCAGCGAGTCGGGCATCCGGGAGTTGCGGGTCATGATGGTGAGCGCGGCGCGGTTGGGCACGCCCTGGTCCCACAGCTTGATCGGCGGGACCATCAGGCCCTCCTCGAACGCGCTGCGCGCGTGCGACGGCATCGACCCCGGCACCGCGCCGCCGATGTCGTCATGGTGGCCGAACGCCTGGACGAACGCGACGACCTCGCCGCCGTGGAAGACCGGCACCGTCACGCACAGGTCGGGCAGGTGACCGATGCCGCCCTCGGAGAGGTAGACGTCGTTGTGGAAGAACACGTCGCCGGGCCGCATCGTCTCGATCGGGAAGTCGCGGACGACCGGCTGCACCAGCGCCGAGTAGGACCGCCCGGTCAGCTTGCGCAGCCGCACGTCGTGGATGCCGGCGCGGAAGTCGTGGGCGTCGCGGATCATCGGCGACCTCGCCGTACGCGCGATCGCCGTCTCGACCTCCTTCTCGACCGAGGCGAGCGTGCCCTCCACGATCTCCACGAGCACGGGGTCGGCGGTCCTACCGGTCATCGCTCACCACCACGAGGTTGCCGTAGTCGTCCATGGTCGCCGTGAAGCCGGGATGCACCGGCAGGGTCGAGCCGTACTCCTCGATCACGGCCGGGCCGCGCACCACCGCGCCCGCGCCGAGGTCGGCCCGGCGGTAGATCACGGTCCTGGCCCACTGCTCGAAGAACACGTCGCGGGTCGCGACCGGGCTCGGCTCGTCCTCCTGGAGGGGCCTGCGCGCGATCTTCGGCCGGGTGATCGGGCCGATGCCGGACACCCGCAGGTTGACCCACTCGACGGCGTGGCGGGGGTCGTCGCGGTAGCCGTACCCGTAGAGCCTCTCGTGCTCGGCGTGGAACCGCTCGGCGACCTCGGCGAGCCATGCCGCGTCGACGGGGCCGTCGGGGGCGGGCACCCGCACCTCGTACGCCTGGCCGTAGTAGCGCAGGTCGGCGCTGCGCGCGTACACGTGCCCGGTGAAGCCCTCGCGGTCGAGCGCGGCGGCGGCCTCGGCCTCCAGGCCGGCCAGGATTCCGGCGACCACCTCGGGCGAGGGGTCGCGGGCGACGTACGTGCGGACGTAGTCGTTCTTCACGTCCACGGTGAGCAGGCCGAACGCGGACACGTTCCCGGGATCGGGCGGGACGATCGCGGCCCGCAGCCCGAGGACGTCGATGAGCCGGCAGGCCAGCAACGGCCCGGAGCCGCCGAAGGCGACCATCGGGAAGTCCCGCACGTCGAGGCCGCGCTGCACGGTGATCTGCCTGATCGCGTTGGACTGGTTGAACGCGCTGATCTCCAGGATCCCGGTGGCGCAGCGCTCCGGGGTCAGCCCGAGACGGCCCGCCAGCGCTTCGACGCCCGCCCGGGCGGCGGCGACGTCGAGGGGGATCTCGCCGCCGAGCAGGTGCGGAGGCACCCGGCCGAGGAAGACGTGCGCGTCGGTCACCGTCACCTCGGTGCCGCCCCTGCCGTAGCAGATCGGCCCGGGGTCCGCACCCGCCGATCTCGGGCCGACCTTCAGCGTGCCCTCGGGGGAGATCCAGGCGATGGACCCGCCGCCCGCCCCGACCGTGACGATGTCGATCATCGGGATCTTGCACGGGTAGCGGCCGATGCTGCCCTCGGTCGTCAGCGACGGCTCCCCGTCCACCACGACGGCCACGTCGGTGGAGGTGCCGCCGCCGTCGAGGGTGATGACGCTCGGGTGCCCGGCGGTGCTCGCGATAAGCGCCGCGCCGAGCGCCCCCGCCGCCGGACCGGACAGCACGGTCGTGATCGGCTGGTGCACCACCTCGGCCGCCGACAGCACGCCGCCGTTGCTCTTCATGACCGAGAACGGCCGGCCCAGCCGCTCCGACAGGTTGTCGATGTATCGCCGCATGATCGGCTTGACCGCCGCGTCCACCAGCGTGGTCACCGACCGCTCGTACTCCCGGTATTCGCGCAGCACGTCGCTCGACAGCGACACGACCGCCTCGGGGTGCTCGCGCTCCAGCACCGCGCGCATCCGCCGTTCGTGCTCCGGGTTGGCGTAGGAGTGCAGGAAGCACACCCCGATCGCGGTGACGCCGCGCGCCTTGAACCACCGCGCGGCGTCCGCGGCCTGCTCCTCGTCGAACGGCCGGACCTCGCGGCCGAGGTGGTCGAGCCGCCCCCCGACCGTACGCACCCGGTGGACGGGCACGATCCGCGGCGGCTTGACCCAGAAGTAGGAGTTGCCGTACCCGTCCGGCACGCTCTGCCGGGCGATCTCCAGGACGAACTCGAAGCCCTCCGTGGTGACGAAGCCCAGGTGCGACGTGCCGTCCGGGCGGTCCTCCAGCAACTGGTTGGTGGCGACGGTGGTGCCGTGGACGAGTGCGGACACGGCGTCGAGGGCGCGGGACCCCGCGTGGGCCTCGAGCACCTTGTGCACGCCTGCCATGAACCCGTCGGCCGGGTTGGCAGGAGTCGAGGGAGTCTTGGTCGTGACGATCCGGCCGGACTCCTCGTCGACGAGCACGACGTCGGTGAAGGTGCCGCCAGTGTCGACCCCGATGCGCACGCTGGACATGCTCCGTGTTTACCGATCGCCGCCGATCGGAAGAACCGGCGCACTCTGCCGAAGAATCGCCGTCCTGTCGTCAGACCCTGCCCGGACCAGCGGCCTACACCGCGCAGGCGCCGTCGTCGCAGCCGTCGCCGCCCGGCACGCGTGCGGCCCTCTCCTGCGCCGTACGCTGCTCGACCTCACGCAGGGCGGCCACGAGCGTCTCGACGGGCTGCGCGCCCGACACGGCGAACTTCTCCTCGAACAGGAACAGCGGGACGGCGCGGATGCCGAGCTCGCGGGCGCGGGCGAGGTCCGCGCGCACCTCGCCGGCTCCCTCGCCCGTGTCCTCGACTCCCACCTCGGCGGCGAGAGTGGCCAGCGTGGCGGGGTCGCCGACGTCGAGGCCGTCGGTGAAGTGCGCCCGGAAGAGCCGGTCGGTCATGTCCGCGTCGCGCCCGGCGCGGCCGGCCAGCCCGATCAGCCGGTGCGCCTCGAAGGTGTTGGCGGCGATCGCGCGGTCGAAGCGGAGCTTCAGCCCGTCCTGCGCCGCCACGCCCGCGACGTGACCGGTCATCTGCGCCACCTGGGCGGCGCCGCCGAACTTGCGCTCCAGCGCGCTCAGCAGCGGCTCACCGCTGGAGACCCCGTCCGGGTCGAGCTGGAACGGGCGATGGGCGATCTCTACGGGCCCCTCGTAGAGGCGTACGGCCTGATGGAGACGGTGGTGACCGATGTAGCACCACGGACACACGACATCGGAGAAGATCTCGACTTTCACGACATGTCCCAACCAGCGCCTCCGGCAGTGGATTCCCCGCCGGCGGGGATTCGATCGGCCTTGCGACCCGCGTACTCGCATCCGTATATTCGTGTGCGAGTAAACGGACAAGAGGGTGATCGTCCATGGCGAAGCGGCGCAAGGTGGCGAACCTGCTGGCGCTGGCGGTGCTCTCCGCGCTCGCGCACCGGCCGATGCATCCGTACGAGATGGCGGCGGCCCTGCGCGGCTGGAACAAAGAGCACGACATGGGGATCAAGTGGGGATCCCTGTACACGGTCGTCGGAAACCTGGCCAAGCACGGGCTGATCGAGGAACTGGAGAGCGGCCGCCAGGGGCGCCGCCCGGAGCGGACCGTTTACCGGATCACCGAGGCGGGCCGGGAGGAGCTGGTCGACTGGACCCGGGAACTGCTCGGCGTCCCCCAGATGGAGTTCCCGCGCTTCCGCGCCGGGCTGTCGGTCATGGCCGTGCTCCCCCCGGACGACGTGGCCGGGCTGCTCACCGACCGGCTCTCGGCGATCAGGAGGGGGATCGCCGAGCTGGAGGAGTTCCATGAACGTGACGACCTGCAGGTGCCGCGTCTGTTCCTCATCGAGACGGAGTACGACCTGGCGATGCTCAGGGCGGAAGAGCGCTGGGTCGCGGCCCTGCTCGACGAGCTGACCTCCGGCACGTTCCCCGGCCTGGCGGAGTGGCGGGGCTTCCACGAGGCCGGCGGGCTGTCAGCGGAGATGAAGGAGCTCGCGGAAGAGAAGATCACTGACCTTTAGTCCTGGTGGCGGTGCTGCAACACCGCCACCAGGCAGACCTTCGAACCGGCATGTGGTGGCCCGAAGATGCAGCGAATCGAGGATAACGGGTCTCCTCCCATGGCGGTTCGGCGTGCACGTCAATCGACAGGAGGAGAAATGAAGCACGTCGCGATCATCGGCGGTGGCATCGCCGGCCCGGTCACCGCGCTGGCGCTGCGCAGGGCGGGCATGGACGTCACCATCTACGAGGCCTATCCGACCAGCGCCGACGAGGCAGGCGGATCACTCGGCCTCGCCCCCAACGGCCTGGCGGCGCTGGAGATCGTCGGTGTGGCCGGCGCGGTGCGGGCGGCCGCGCAGCCCGTCACGCGCTCGGTCATGTCGCTCGCCGGCCGCACGCGCCTGGAGCTGCCCAGCCTGTCCGAGGTCGGACCGATGCACATGGTCCGGCGCGCCGACATCTACCGGGCGCTGCGCGACCAGCTCGTGAAGCAGGGCGTCGCGGTCGAGTACGGCAGACGGCTCACCGGGGTCGAGGGCACCACGGCGATCTTCGCCGACGGCGGCCGGGCCGGGTTCGACGTCCTGGTCGGCGCCGACGGCGTCCACTCCACCGTCCGCCGGCTCATCGACCCGCACGCGCCCGGCCCGAAGTGGACCGGGATGATCGGCGTGGAGGGCGTCTCGACGTACGAGGTGCCCGAGGATCCGGAGACGACGGTCTTCGCCTTCGGCAGGCGCGGCTACTACCTCTACTGGCGCAACGCCGCGGGCGGCACCACCTGGGGCGTCAACCTGCCCTACGACCGGCCCCTGTCCCTCGCCCAGGCCCGCGAGGTGCCGCGCGAGGAGTGGATGCGCACCCTGCGGAAGACGTACGGCGACGACGTGCCCGGTGGTGACCTCATCCGGCACACCCCGGTGACGTCGATGCTGGTGACGGGGGCGCTCTACATCATGCCCAGCGTGCCGCGCTGGCACCGCGACCGGATGGTCCTGGTCGGCGACGCCGCCCACGCGCCGTCGAACAGCTCGGGGCAGGGCGCGTCGCTCGCGATCGAGAGCGCCGTCCAGCTCGCCCGCTGCCTGCGGGACATCGAGGACGTGCCGCGGGCGTTCGCCACGTACGAGCGGCTCCGCCGCAGCCGGGTGGAGAAGGTGGCGGCGCGCACCGCCAAGATCAACCATGCCAAGACACCGGGCCCGGTCATGCGGAGGCTGATTCCGCTTCTCATGCCGCTGATGCTGAAGACGGTCATGAATCCGGACAAGACCGTGGGCCCGGAGCAGCGCTACCGCATCGACTGGGACGCGCCCGCCGCCGTCGCCTCCCCGGTCCGCTGACCACGCTCGCCCAGGTTGCCGCGGGTGAAAACTTTCCCGGCTCGGTGTGCGGCGACCACACCGCACCCCGGCGGGAAAGCCCTCGACACCTCTGCGTCGTCGGGGAGGGCGGGAGCATCCGCCGCGCGGCCGAACGCTTCCAGGTCTGCCACACCACCGCGGCTCGCGGCGTCCGCCCTTGCCCGCGGCGGCCTACCCGCGGCGGCTCCGGCGGCCGAGGAGCCAGCCGATGACGGCGCTGCCGAGCGCCACCCCGGCGCCGGTGCCGAACGCCGCGAGCATCGTCCAGGCCGGCACGCCCTGGCGACGCGCCGCCGGGGCGGCCTCGCGCGTGAACACGCGTGGCGCGGCCTCCCCTGTCACGGCCGCCGGCACCACCGCACGCTCGTCACCGGCCGCCGCTCCCGGCCCCGCCGCGACGACGGCCGTGCCTGCGACGGGGACCGACAGCAGGTGCCGCTCGACGGCGGAGAAGAACTCCCCCGCGGTCTTCTTCGCGACCGAGGCGAGCATCCGCTGCCCCACGCCGCCGATCATGCCGCCGACGACGGCGTCGGCGTCGTAGTCGACCCGGGTGCCGCCCTCGGCGTCGCTGAGCCGTACGGCCACGGTCGCCTCGACCGTGCCGGGCGCGCCCTGACCGCGCGCGCCGAGCGTGAACCGGTCGGGCTCCTCCTGGTCGCGCAGCGCCACCTCGCCCTGGTAGACGCCCTTGATCGAGGCGACCCCCGCCGTCACCGTCATCGCGTACACGTTCTCGCCGATCGTCTCCAGGCGCTCGCAACCGGGGATCGTCCTGACCAGGACGCCGGGGTCCTGGAGGGCGTCCCAGACCCGCTTGCGCTCCACCGCGACCAGCGCGCTGCCTGAGACCTTCATGCGCCCACCTCCGATGCCGAGCACCCTAGAGAATCACCGGTTCGGCGAGAACGGCAAGATCTGCCCCGGCACGGCGTCGTGCTCGTGCAGAGTTCACATGCCCGGCGGCGCGGCCGGCTATCGGCCGTTCTCCGCCGTCGCCGCGCAGAAGTGCCCCGGCGCGTACGCCCGTCCACCGATGCCGGCCCCCGCATGGTCAACCGCGCGGCGTACGGGGGAATCACCCGCACGACGGACGCGGCACTTGCCCTCGTTCGCCCATCCTTGATCGCGCGCCTCCCCAGGAGGCGCTCCCGGCGGTCCGGGACCGTCAGTCCCCGGCGACCGGGACGATCCGGCCGGCATGGCCGGCATGGCCGGCACTGCAGGCGACGGGGACACCGCGAACGGGGCGGGACTTCGCCCGGCTGTGACGAAGATCGCACACCGCGGAACCCTATTGCTCTACAGCTTGTAGTACTACTGAACATAGAACTACAAGCTGTAGAGCTCTCTGGCGTGAGGGAGACATGGACGCGCTTGACCTGGCACGGTGGCAGTTCGGGGTCACCACCGTCTACCACTTTCTCTTCGTACCTCTGACGATCGGGCTGGGCGTCTACGTCGCCGGGCTCCAGACCGCCTGGCTGCGGACGGGCAAGGAGCACTACCTCAGGCTCACGAAGTTCTTCGGCAAGCTCTTCCTGATCAACTTCGCCATGGGCGTGGTCACCGGCATCGTCCAGGAGTTCCAGTTCGGGATGAACTGGAGCGAATACTCGACCTTCGTCGGCGACGTGTTCGGCGCGCCGCTGGCGCTGGAGGCGCTGCTCGCGTTCTTCCTGGAGTCGACGTTCCTCGGCCTGTGGATCTTCGGCTGGGACCGGCTGCCCAAGCGCGTCCATCTCGCCTGCCTGTGGGCCGCCGTCATCGGCTCCAACCTGTCGGCGTACTTCATCCTCGCGGCCAACGCCTGGATGAAGCACCCGGTCGGCTACGAGGTCGTGGACGGCAGGGCCAGGATGACCGACCTGTGGGCGGTGCTGACCAACTCGACTGCCCTCGCCCAGGTGCCGCACGTCGTCGCCGGCTCGTTCGTCGTGGCGGGCGGGTTCGTCATCTCCGTCGCGGGCTACCGCATCCTGCGCGAGCGCGGCCTGCGCGTGCTGCCCGGCCGCCGGAGCGCCCAGGCCGTCCAGAACGCGACCGTGCCGATGCGCCGCGTCCCGGACATGTGGCGTACGAGCCTGCGCGCCGCGCTCGTCATGACGGCGATCGCGGGGGCGGTCGTCGCCGGCACCGGCGACCTGTCCGGCCGGTTGCTGCACGAGCAGCAGCCGATGAAGCTCGCCGCGGCGGAGGGCCTGCGCCACGACACCGCCGGGGCGCCGTTCTCGATCGTGCCCGGCGTCGAGGTGCCCGGGCTGCTCAGCCTGCTCTCCGCGCACGACCCCGGCGCGACCGTCCAGGGCGTCGACGACATCCAGGCGCGCTATGCGAAGGCCTTCGGACCGGCCGACTACGTCCCGAACCTGCCGGTCGTGTTCTGGTCGTTCCGCGTGATGATCGTCTTCGGCATGACCACGGTCGGCCTGTCGGTGCTCGGCCTGTGGCTGACCCGGCGGCGCCGGCGCGGCGGAACGGCGAAGCCGGTGCCCGGCTGGTTCGCCCGCCTGTGCGTTCTGGCGCTCCCGCTGCCCATCGTCGCGATCATCTCGGGCTGGCTGCTCAGCGAGATCGGCCGCCAGCCGTGGACCGTCCAGGGCGAGCTCATGACGGCCGCGAGCGTGTCGCCCGGCGTCTCGCTCGGCGAGGTCGCGATCACCCTGGCGGTCTTCACGGTCCTGTACGGCGTGCTGGCGCTGGCCGAGGGCGTGCTGCTGGTGCGGCACGTCAAGGCGGGCCCGGAGCTGCCGCCGGTCGAGAACGCGCCCTCGGGCACCGTTCCCACCCGGCCCGACGAGGCGCGGCTCACGCCGACGCTCATGTACTGAGGAGCCACGAGATGACGACCTTCTGGTTCATCGTGATCGCGTTCCTCTGGACGGGTTACTTCGTCCTGGAGGGGTTCGACTTCGGCGTGGGGGCGCTGCTGCCGCTGCTGTCGCGGTCGGAGGCCGACCGCAGGCAGGTGCTCGGCACCATCGGGCCGGTCTGGGACGGCAACGAGGTGTGGCTGATCACCGCGATCGGGGCGATGTTCGCCGCCTTCCCCGCCTGGTATTCGGGCCTGCTCAGCAGCTTCTACCTGCCGGTCTTCCTCGTCATCACCGGCCTGATCCTCCGTGGGGTGGGCCTGGAGTGGCGGGGCAAGGTCCACTCCCGGCGCGAGGTCGCGCTGTGCGACGCCGGGATCGTCACCGGTAGCGTGCTCCCGGCGTTCCTGTGGGGCGCGATCTTCGGCAACCTGCTGTTCGGCACGGCGCTGGCGACCATGCTGGGCGGGGCCCTGTCGCTGTCGGTGGCCGTGCTGCACGGCGCGGTGTTCGTGGCGCTCAAGACGACCGGCGGGGTCCGCGCCCGCGCCCGGCGCGCCGCGCTGCTCGCGGCCGCCGGCGCGCTGCCGGTCGCGCTCGCCGTGCTGCCGTCCGTGCCCGGCATGGGGCCGATGTGGACGCTCGGCACGGCCCTGCTCGCCGCCGCGGCGCTGGCGGCCGGGGTGACGCTGGTGTGGGGCCGCCGGGAGGGCTGGGCCTTCGTCGCGACCGCGACGGCGATCGCCGCCACGACCGCCACCGTCTTCGGCGTGCTGTGGTCCGCTCCCCTGCCCGGGCTCACGCTGGCCGAGGCGGCCTCGGCGCCGTACACGCTGACCGTCCTCACCTGGATCGGCCTGTTCGCCCTGCCGGGCGTCATCGCCTACCAGGCCTGGACCTACTGGGTCTTCCGCAAGCGCCTCACGGCCCAAGTCTCCTGATCCAGGAACGGCAGAAAGGGTAGAGTCCTAAGGTAGACAGGGTAGAAAGGGGCGGCCATGAGCTTGAACATCAAGAATCCCGAGGCCGAGCGATTGGCGGCCGAGATCGGGGCGCTCACTGGCGAGAGCAAGACCGCCGCCGTCATTTCCGCCCTGCGGGAGAGGCACGAGCGGCTGCTCGCCAAGCTTCGGCAGACCGAGGACGCCGCGATGGCAGACGACATCCTCGCCCTTGCCGCGAGGATCCGCTCGCGAGTGGGTGGGGTCGAGCTGTCAAGCGACTTCCTCTACGACCCTGAGACCGGGCTTCCGTCGTGATCATCGACACGAGCGCGATCATCGCGATCATCAACGGAGAGCCGGACGCCGTCGACCTGGCCAGAGCCATCAGAGACGCGCCGACGCGACGGATCTCGGCGGGGACCTACGTCGAGCTGGCCGCGGTGGTCGAGCGTGCGCGTGACCCTGCTGCGTCACGGCTCCTGGACGACCTTCTCGCCCGGATGAGGGCGCAGATCATGCCGGTCACGCCTGAGCAGGCCCGGACCGCGCGCCGGGCCTACTGGGACTACGGCAGGGGGAGCGGTCACAAAGCGGGACTGAACTTCGGCGACTGCTTCTCCTACGCGCTCGCGAGAGAGTGCGGGGAACCACTCCTGTTCAAGGGTGACGACTTCGTTCACACGGACGTGACTCCGGCGCTCTGACGGGGTCAGCGGTCGTGGCGCAGGGTGTAGAGGTCGGAGGGGGAGATGGGCATCCGGGTGATCGTGATGCCCTCGGCGTCCTCGACCGCGGAGGCGATGACGGCCGAGACGGGGATGACCCCGGCCTCCCCCGCGCCCTTGATGCCGAGCGGGTTCAGCGGCGAGGGCGTCTCCAGGTGGGCCGTCTCGATGCGCGGCACCTCGGTGGCGTAGGGCATCAGGAAGTCCATGAACGAGGCGTTCAGCAGCTGGCCGTGCTCGTCGTAGGCCATCTTCTCGTAGAGCGCGCCGCCGACGCCCTGGGCGACCCCGCCGTGGATCTGGCCCTCGACGATCATCGGGTTGATCAGCCTGCCGCAGTCGTGGACGACGGCGTACCGCAGGATCCTGATCTCGGCGGTGTCGGGGTCGGTCTCCACGATGGCCGCGTGCATGCCGGCCGCGAAGGTGGACCTGATCGGCGAGTAGTAGTCCCGGCCCTCCAGCCCCGGCTCCTCGCCCTCGGCCACCGGCGGCCGGTCGTCGGAGGCGGGACCGGCGAACTGCGTGGCCCGTCTGGCCTCCTCGTCGAAGGCGTAGCGCAGCGGGTTGGACAGCACGGCGACGGTCGCCAGCGGGATCGACGCCGACGGCACGCCGGCGACGTGGACCATCCCGTCGGTGATCTCCAGGTCGCGCGGGTCGGCCTCCAGCGCCTCGGCGGCGATCCGCAGTGCCTTCTCCCTGACCTTCCGGCAGGCGAGCGCGATCGCGTTGCCGCTCATCACTGCCGCCCGTGAGGCGAAGGTGCCCACGGCGTACCCGAAACGCCGGGTGTCGCCGGTGACGACCGACACCTTCTCGATGGGCACCCCGAGCTCGGCGGCCGCGATCTGCGCGAACACGGTCTCGTGCCCCTGCCCCTGCGAGGTCAGCCCGGTCGAGACGTGCACCCGGCCGTCGGAGGTGACCTGCACGTGCCCGCCCTCGTACGGCCCGACGCCGGTGCCCTCGACGTAGCAGCCGACGCCGATGCCGATCCGGCGGCCCTCGGCCGCCGCGCGGGCCTTCTCCTCGGGGAAGGAGTCCCAGCCGATCAGCTCCTTGAGCAGGCGCAGCGCCTCGGGATAGTCGCCGCTGTCGTAGATCAGCGGCCGTCCGTCCTGGAACGTCAGGCCCTGGTCGTACGGGAACTCGTCCGGCTGGATGAAGTTGGCCGCGCGGACCTCGGTGCGGTCCCTGCCGAGATGGGCGGCGATGCGGTCCATCGTCCGCTCCATGCAGTACACGCCCTGCGGGCGGCCCGCACCCCGATAAGGCGTGACCTGGACGGTGTTGGTGTAGATCGAGGAGAACTCGACCCGGTAGGCCCCCACCTTGTACGGCCCGAGCAGCTGCGTGGAGGTGATGATCGGCACGATGATCCCGTACGGCGTGTACGCGCCGTGGTCGTGCAGGATCTCGACGTCCAGCCCGAGGACGCGCCCCTCGTCGTCGAACCCGACCCGCACGTGCTGGACCTGGCCGCGCTCGTGGGAGGAGGAGATGAAGTGCTCACGCCGGTCCTCGGTCCACTTGACCTCACGGCCGAGCAGCCGGGCGGCCCACGGCACGAGGACCTCCTCCGGCCACGGATGGACGATCTTGACGCCGAACCCGCCGCCGACGTCGGGCGCGATCACCTCCACCTTGGGCAGCGGCAGCCCGAGCTTGGCCGCGATCGCCATCCGCACGCTCGTGGACGTCTGGGTGGAGGTGTAGACGCGCAGCGACTCGTCGTCGGCGTCCCATCGGGCGTACACGCCCCTCCCCTCCAGGGGCATGCTCGCGCTGCGCTCGATGTCGAGGCGGAACTCCAGCGTGTGCGGGGCGGCGTCGATCGCCTCGCGCGCGGTCACGCCGCCCGGTCCCGCCACCTCCTGCACGAGGTGCGCGCCGACGTTGCCCGGCACGTCCTCGTGCACGAGATGGACCCCGCGCACGGCCTCCTCGATGCCGACGACCGGCTTGAGGATCTCGTAGTCGACCCGGATCAGGGCGCAGGCGTCCTCGGCGAGGTAGCGATCGCGGGCGACGACCATCACGACCGGCTCGCCGACGTGCCGCACGATCTCCCTGGCCAGCGGGTACGCCGTACGGCCGTGGGTGAGCGCGGGATGCGGGATCAGCAGCGGCAGCGGCTCGGCCAGCGCGCCCGGCAGGTCCTCCCACGTGTAGATCGCGACCAGTCCCTCGACGTCGACGGCGTCCGACACGTCGATGTCGAGGATCCGCGCGTGGGCGTGCGGCGACCTGACGAAGGCGGCGGCCAGCGCGCCCTCGCCCAGGTCGTCGAGGTAGCGCCCCCGCCCGGTGATCAGCCGGTCGTCCTCGCGCCGCCGGACCGGCTCGCCGAACAGCTTCGTCGTCACCGGCCCTCCTCCGCCTGCAGCTCGGCGGCGCGGTGGACCGCCTTGAGGATGTTCTGGTAGCCGGTGCACCGGCACAGGTTGCCCGCCACGGCCTCCAGCGCCTCCTCCTCGGTGGGCACGGGGTTGTCGCGCAGGAACGCGGTGACCGTGCACAGGAACCCCGGGGTGCAGAACCCGCACTGCAGGGCGTGACACTCGCTGAAGGCCCGCTGCACCGGCGACGGCTCGCCGTCGCGCGCCAGCCCCTCCACCGTCGTGATCTCGTGGCCGTCCGCCGTGACGGCGAACGTCAGGCACGACCGCACCGGCTCTCCGTCGAGCAGCACCGTGCAGGCGCCGCAGACGCCGTGCTCGCAGCCCACGTGGGTGCCGGTGAGGCCGAGGTCGTGGCGCAGGCAGTCGGACAGCAGCCGCCGCCCCGGCACCGTCGCCTCCCGCACGACGCCGTTGACCGTCAGCGTCACGTGATGGCGTGTCTCGTTCACGATTCCTCCCCGCGGGCCGCGAAGGCCGCGTCCCGCAGCGCCCGTGCGGCGAGCACCCCGGTGAGGTGCCGCCGGTAGTCAGCCGTCGCGTGGATGTCGCCCTCCGGATCGACCCGGTCCCGTACGGCTCCCGCCACCGCCTCCCAGTCGGCCCCGGCGGCCGGGCCAGGGCCGCACGCCGGGGTCACGTCCACGACGACGGGGACCGGTCCCACGCTCACGCAGGCGACACGGGCGGCGGCGACGCGCAGGTCCTCGCCGAGCGTGACGGCGGCGGCCACCCCGGCCACCGCGTAGTCGCCGTGCCGCCGGGCCACCTCGTGGAAGGCAGTGCCCGACCGCGGGGGCAGCGCAGGGAAGAACGCCGACACGGCCAGCTCACCGGGCCGCACCGCCGACTCCATCGGGCCGGTGAAGAACTCCGCGGCCGGCACCTCCCGCTCCCCGTCCCGGCTCGCCAGCCGTACGGACCCGCCGAGCAGCGCGAGCACGGCGGGCATCTCGGCGGCGGGGTCGGCGTGCACGAGGCTGCCCACCACCGTGCCGCGGTTGCGGATCACGGGATGGGCGACCAGCCGCAGCGCCTGCCGCAGCAGCGGCAGCACGGCGGCGGCCTGCGGCGAGCGCTCCACGGCGGCGTGCCGGGCCAGGGCCCCGACGCGTACGCCCACAGGCCCGGCCTCGATCCCGTCCAGGCCGGGCACGCGGTTGACGTCGACGATGTGGGCGGGCGCGGCCAGGCGCATGTTGAGCAGCGGGATCAGGCTCTGGCCGCCCGCCAGCACCTTCCCGCCGGGCCCGGCCTCGGCGAGGACGTCGAGCGCCTCGCCGAGGGTGACCGGGCCGTGGTAGTCGAACGGAGGCGGTTTCACCGCGATCGCACCCGCGGCGCGGGCCGCTCAGACCGCCGGGTCGCGTTCGAGCCCGATCTCCCCACCCGTGACCTCCTTCGCTCGTCTGCTCGCGATGGCGCGGAGCAGGTGATAGCCGGCGAGCACCACGATCGTGCCGAGCGCGATCCCGGCGAGCGAGAAGTCGCCGGTGATCTGGTGGGTGACCGGCCCGATCGCGAGGATGATGCCCGCACCGATCGGCACCATGTTGACCGGATCGGCGAAGTCCACGCGGTTCTCCACCCAGATCTTCGCGCCGAGCAATCCGATCATGCCGTACAGGATGACCGTGACGCCGCCGAGCACGCCGCCGGGCGTGGCGGCGACCAGCGCGCCGAACTTGGGGCACAGGCCGAACAGGATCGCGATGATCGCGGCGATGTAGTAGGCGGCCGTCGAGTAGACCCGGGTGGCCGCCATGACGCCGATGTTCTCGGCGTACGTCGTGGTGGGCGAGCCGCCGACGGCGGTCGCGACCGCGGTGCCGACGCCGTCGGCGATGATCGCCTTGCCCATCTGGGGGTCGACGTCCGCGCCGGTCATCTGGCCCACGGCCTTGACGTGGCCGACGTTCTCCGCGATCAGGGCGATCACGGCGGGCAGCACCACCAGCACGGCCGACGCCTGGAACGACGGCGCGTGGAAGTGCGGCAGCCCGATCCAGTCGGCGTCGGCGACGGCCTGGAAGCTCACCCGGGGATGGGTGTCGATCTTCCCGGTGCCCGCGTTGTAGGCGGTGATGTTCCCGAAGACCTTGTCGGCGAGCCACGACACGACGAACCCGAAGACCAGCCCGAGCAGCACGCCGATCCGGCCGAGGAAGCCGCGGAACAGCACGATGAACACGAAGGTCGCGACCATCGTGATCAGCGCGATCCACGGGTCCTGCGGCCAGTAGACGTCGGCCACGACGTACGCCAGGCCGAAGCCGATCAGCATGACCACGGCGCCGGTCACGACCGGCGGGAAGATCCGGTGGATGATCTGCACGCCGAGCACGTGGATCGCCACGCCGCACAGGGCGAGCACCAGGCCGGCGACGAGGATCGCGCCGGTCACCACCTGGTCGGCCCCCGGGGTGTCGCCGCCGAACGCCGCCCGCACCGCCACCACGCCGCCGACGAACGACGCCGACGTGCCCAGGTAGCTGGGGATCCGCCCCTGGGTGAAGAGCAGGAACAGGATCGTCGCGACACCCGACATCATCACGGCCGTGTTCGGGTCCAGCCCCATCACGAGGGGGAAGACGAAGGTCGCGCCGAACATGGCGATCACGTGCTGGGCGCCGATGCCGACCATGCGCGGCCAGCTCAGCCTCTCATCGGGCTTGACGACCTCCCCGGGAGCCAGCCCTTTCCCGTTGCCGTGCACCGTCCATCTGAAAGCCATATACGCCCCTCTTGCTCACCGGGCCGTGGGCCGGTCGGCCACCCCGCAGGCGTCCCTCCGCGGCGTTCACCGTTTGGGGCACTGTAGGACTGGTATGCGCGACAGACATGGGCATGATCTGCCAAACCGGTGAGCTCCCGGGCGTCACACCACGCGGATCGTGTATCCCTCGCCGGTGACGACCTGGCCCGCCCGGATTTTGCAGGCCTTACGCAGCTCCACGCGCCCGTCGACGCGCACCCGGCCCTCCGCGACGAGGTGCTTGGCCGCGCCGCCGCTGTCGGTGATCTGGCAGAACTTGAGGAGATCGCAGAGCGGGATGTAGTCGCCGTCCAGCTCGAAGGTGATCGCTGGGGCCTTCGCGTCGTTCACGCCGCCAGCCTAGATGCCCCTCATGCGCAGCACGTGCAGGGCCAGGGTGAGGTTGAGCCGCAGATGGGCGTCTTCGGTGAAGTTGCCCAGCATGCGCTCCAGCTTCCCGATCCGGTAGCGCAGGGTGTTGTAGTGGAAGTGCAGGCGGCGCGCGGTCTCCGCGACGTTCAGGTTCGTCTCCAGCAGCGCCTGCAGGGTGCGCCGCAGGTCGGCGTTCTCCGCGTCGTCGTCCCCGGCCAGCGGGCCGAGGGTCTCGCGGACGAAGGCGTGCAGCTCGTCGGTGTCGTTCACCAGCGACAGCAGCCGGTAGACCCCCAGCTCGTCGAAGTGGGCGACCGCGCCGGCCCCGTGGAGCTGCCGGCCCACCCTGGCGGCCTTCAGCGCCTGGCCGTACGCGCCGGGCAGGGAGTCCACGCCGGAGGCGACCCGGCTGAGGCCGGTCGAGAAGGTGCCCTCGGAGACGGCGGCGAGCGCGTCCCTGGCCACCTTCGCCGGGTCGGCCGCCGCCCCGACGATCGCCACCACCTCGTGGGAGAAGCCGGCGACCGCGCCGCGCGGGTCGTGCTTGCGCACCGCCGCCTGCCACGCCGCCAGCATGCGGTCCTGCACCGGGCGCTCCTCGGCGTCCGGGTCGATCTCGGCGACCAGCACGCTCACCGGGCGCTCCAGGTCCCAGCCGAACGCCTGGGCTCGCTCGGCCACCCGCAGCCCGCCCCTGCCCGTGAGGACGTCGCGCAGGAAGTCGGCGCGATATTTGCTCTCGACGGCGGTGACCGCCTCCTGCTTGGTGATCACCAGCGCGGCGACGGTCGCGGCGCGCTCCAGGATGTTGATGTCGCTGGGGGTCAGCGTGCCGTTGGCGCTGTAGGCCGCGATCCTCCCGTGGTGATGGCCGCCCGCGACGACGGGCACCGCCGCGTAGTGACCATCGCCGCCCGGGGGCGGGGCCGACGGCGTCCGCGCGAGCGCCGCGTTGATCTCCCGCAGCCGCGCCACCTGCGCCGAATCGCCCGCGGCCGCGAGGAGATGCCCAGCGGCGTCGGTCGCCCCCACCGCCACCTGCAGCAGCCCGGCCACCTCCGCCGTGACCTCCCGCATCCCGCCCCCGGCCAGCACGATCTGCACGAGCGCCCGATGCGCCTCCTCCGTACGGGCGAGGATCGCCGCCTGGCGGTTGAGGATGTCGGTGAGCACCTGGTTGAGGATGTCGTCGAAACCCACGTCGTTGGGCAGCAGGATCAGCGGGAAGCCCAGCCGGTCGGCCTGCTCGACCATCTCCCCCGGCAGCTCGTCCAGGTAACGGCCCAGCTTGATCGCCAGCGCGGCCAGGCCGCGCTCGTCCAGGTCGGCCACGAGCCGGTCGAGCGACTGCGGCGTGTTGCGCAGCGGGTAGCCCGTGGTGAGCAGCAGCTCGTGCGGCTTCACCCAGGCGAGGATGTCGGGCACCTCCATCACGTTGAGGCGCTGCACGATGCGGCCGAGGCCGCCCCGCCCGGCGATCAGGCGGGCGTCCGCCAGCGTCGAGACCCCGAGCACCTCGCCCACCGACACGCCGTGGAGGATCGTCCCCGTGCTCGCCAGGCGCATGGCGGGCGGGGCCGGGTCGTTCTGCAATGCCGTCTCCGCAAGTGCCGTCAACGGGGTCGCACGTTCTGTGACCATGGGTCGCTCACCCCTCCTCGCTCGCTACGCGGGCCGCTCGTACCTCACGGACCACTCCGCTCGCTGCGTCGGGTTCGCTCGTGCTTATGGCTCGCTCACCCCTCCTCGCTCGCTACGCGGGCCGCTCGTACCTCACGGACCACTCCGCTCGCTGCGTCGGGTTCGCTCGTGCTTATGGCTCGCTCACCCCTCCTCGCTCGCTACGCGGGCCGCTCGTACCTCACGGACCACTCCGCTCGCTGCGTCGGGTTCGCTCGCGATCACGGGTTGCGGACCTCTCAGGGCGATTGTGCACGACGGCGGTCCTGGCAGGAAGAGCCAAGCATTCGGCCGACTGTTGGCATCTTTCTCCGTACGGAGGGGGGAGAGCGAGGCTTAGCGTCGGCAACGACTGCTTCGGGAGGTCCGGTGAGTGTTGGCACGCGCCCGAGAGGGCGGCGGGCGACGACGCCCGCGTCCCGCCCCCCGGCGGCCCCCACCTTCATGAGCGGCGCCGCGAGCGTCGCCGTGCGGCCCGCGCTTGAGGCGCCCCGCCGCCCGGCCAGAGTGCTCGCGGTCTTCCCCCTCGCGCTCTACCTGGAGATCAGGAGCGAGTCAGAACCGCACGTGATCGCCGTGGTGACGGGCGAGGCCACCCGCCTGCCCAACGCCGTGCTGCTCCCCGAACGCCTCGACGGGGTGTCGGCGGGCGACGACGCCTGGGTCGGCGAGGGCTCCGTCGAGGTCGGCGGCGTGTCGATCTGCGTGCGCCGCTGGTGGGACCCCGCTCCCCCGCTCGGCCCCGCCGATCCCGTACGGCTCGCGCCCGCCCTCGGCCTGCTCGCCCGCACCCGCGCCGCCTCGCCCCGGCGGCCGGGACTGGACCCGGACGGCGCCCCGGCGCTGCTCGACCACGGCTGCCGGGCCGGTTCGCTCGTGGAGAGCATCACCGCGGCCGAACGGCTGATCGGCCTCGGCCCGGGGCTGACGCCGAGCGGAGACGACATGCTCGCCGGGCTGCTGGTCGCGCTGCGGCACCTCGGCGCGGCGGCGGGCGTGCCGCGCGCGGTGTGGCTGGCCGACTGGCTCGCCGCCGCGGTCACCTACGACGCGCGCACGAGGACCACGTCCATCTCGGCCACGCTGCTGCACTGCGCCGCGAGGGGCGAGGCGAGCCCGGAGGTCGTCGGGGTGCTGCGCGCCGTGGCCGGGCGCCAGCCGCTCGAACCCGCCGTGCACCGCCTGCTCCGCCTCGGCCACACCTCGGGAGCCGACCTGGCGTGGGGAGTGCAGATCGGCCTGTCCGCCGTCCTCGCTCATCGGGAGGGCCGTTGAACGACCTGGTCGAGGTGCGTCCGGGGGTCTACCGCGACTCCGTGACGCTGATGCGGGTGAGCCGGGCGCTCACCGAACGGCCCGGAGTGTCCGTCGCCGTCGTCGCGATGGCGACCGAGCTCAACGTGGACCTGGCCCGCGATCTCGGTTTCGCGGTGCCGCCCGCGACGCCCGGCGACCTGCTGGTGGCGGTCCGGGCCGGTTCGCCGGCGGAGCTGGAGGACGCCTCCGCCGAGCTGGAGCGGCAGCTCGCCGCGCGGGAGCAGCCGGGCGGCACGCCGCGAGGCGAGGCCCCGCCGCGCACCACCTGGTCGGCGGCGCGTGCCTTCGAGGCGAGTCTGGTGCTGGTGAGCGTGCCGGGCGAGCACGCCTTCGCCGAGGCGCTCGACGCCGTGGAGGCCGGGCTCTCGGTGATGATCTTCAGTGACAACGTGCCCGTGGAGCAGGAGATCCTGCTCAAGGACCGGGCGCGGGCCAGGGGCGTGCTGGTGATGGGCCCGGACTGCGGCACCGCGGTCGTGGGCGGGGCCGGCCTCGGCTTCGCCAACGTCCTGCGCCCCGGGAACGTCGGCGTCGTGGCCGCCTCGGGGACCGGCGCCCAGCAGGTGACGAGCCTGCTCGACCTCGCCGGCGTCGGCGTCTCCCACGTGCTCGGCGTGGGCGGCAGGGACCTGTCCGCCGAGGTGGGCGGGCGTTCGGCGATGCAGGCGCTGCGCGCCCTCGACGACGACCCTGCGACCGAGCTGATCGTGCTGGTCTCCAAGCCCCCCGCCCCCGAGGTGGCCCGTGCCGTACGCGACCTCGACCTGGCGACGCCAGTCGTCGCCGCGCTGCTCGGGCCGGGGCAGGACGACCTGACCACCGCCGCCGAGAAGGTGCTGCGTGCCCTCGGCCGCGACGTGCCCGAGTGGCCTTCCTGGCCCGCACCCGTACGCCAGGCGGACGCGACCGCCGGGACGAGCGGCGCCGAGCGGCAGGCGGCGTCACGCGGCGGCGCGGCGGACCGCCGGGCACTGCGGGGGCTCTACGCCGGCGGCACGCTGTGCGCGGAGGCGGCCCTCGTGGCGGGCACCGGCGAGTTCACCGACTTCGGCGACGACGCCTACACCCGGGGCCGCGCCCATCCCATGATCGACCCGGCGCTGCGCCTTGAGGCGCTGCGCGGCGTCGCCTCCGGCGTCGTGCTGATGGACGTCGTGCTCGGGCACGGCGCCGACCCCGACCCGGCCGCCTGGCTCGCGCCCGCGATCTGCGACGCGGTCGCCAGGGGCGTGGACGTGGTCGTGGCCGTCGTCGGCACCGACGGCGACCCGCAGGGGCTGCGCGCCCAGGCCGCCCGGCTGAACGAGGCCGGGGCGGCGGTCTTCACCTCCAACGCCGCGGCCGCCCGGCACGCCCGTCTCCTCGCGGGCGGGTGACGGGCGTGTCCGCGCCGACCCGGATCGGAGCCCGATGACCCTCTCCATGCTGTACGGCGAGCCGCGCGTCATCACCGTCGGCGCGCAGGTGCTGGGCGAGGCGCTGGACCGGCAGGCCGTGCCGCGCCGGGAGGTCGACTGGCGGCCTCCGCTGCCGGGCACCTCGGCGGCCCTCGCGCGGGTGCTGGCCGATCCCCGGCGTGAGAGCGCCAACGCGACCGCCGTCGGCAGGATGCTGTCGGCACGGCCCATGCTGACCGGCGTACGCCCAGCGCGCGAGGTCCTCGGCCTGGCGGCCG
Organism: Microbispora hainanensis; assembly: GCF_036186745.1. Classification (NCBI taxonomy): domain Bacteria; kingdom Bacillati; phylum Actinomycetota; class Actinomycetes; order Streptosporangiales; family Streptosporangiaceae; genus Microbispora; species Microbispora hainanensis. The sequence continues at coordinate 8,256,740 of NZ_CP108086.1, forward strand.
GGGAGTTCTTCCACGCCGGTCCGCCGATCACCTGGGAGCGCGCCTCCGGCCCGATGCGGGGGGCGCTCGTCGGGGCGATGCTGTTCGAGGGCCTGGCGGCCACCCCCGAGGAGGCGGAGGAACGCCTGGCCTCGGGCGCGGGGATCACCCTCGACTCCTGCCACCACCACCGCGCGGTCGGCCCGATGGCGGGGCTGGTCAGCCCGTCCATGTGGATGCTGGAGGTCGCCGACGCCGAGCACGGCGGCACGGCCTACTGCTCGCTCAACGAGGGGCTGGGCAAGGTCCTGCGCTACGGCGCGTACGGGCCCGAGGTGATCGACCGGCTGCGCTGGATGGGCGAGGTCCTCGGGCCGGTGCTCGCGGCGGCGCTGGAGCGGTGCGGCCCTCTCGACCTGCGCACGCTCATCGCGCAGGCGCTCCAGATGGGCGACGAGCTGCACAACCGCAACCGCGCCGCGACGTCCCTGCTGGTGCGCGAGATCGCGCCCGCGATCGTGGAGGCGGCCCCGGACCACGCGGCCGAGGTGCTGCGATTCATCAATGGCAATGATCATTTCTTCCTGAACGCGGGAATGGCGGCGGCGAAAGTCAGCGCCGACGCGGCGCGCGACGTGCCCGGATCGAGCCTGGTCGTGGCGATGGCCCGCAATGGCACCGATTTCGGAATACAGGTGTCGGGGCTGGGCGACCGGTGGTTCACCGGCCCCGCCGGCGTGCCCGACGGCCTCTACCTCGGCGGGTACGGCCCGGACGACGCCAACCCCGACATCGGCGACTCCACCATCACCGAGACGACCGGCCTGGGCGGCTTCGCGATGGCGGCGGCCCCGGCGATCGTCCGCTTCGTCGGCGGCGAGGTGTCCGACGCCGTGGCGGCCACGACGTCGATGTACGAGATCACCCTGGCCGAGCACCCGGCGTACCAGATCCCGGGGCTGGGCTTCCGCGGCACGCCCGTGGGCATCGACGTCGCGCTCGTGGCCAGGACCGGCCTGCTGCCCGTCGTGAACACCGGCATCGCGGGCAGGATCGCCGGAACGGGGCAGGTCGGCGCGGGTCTGGTCAGCCCGCCGGCCGAGGCGTTCACGGCCGCGCTCGACGCGCTGTGCGGTGTGTGAATTCCCAACGACCGTCATCAGACCGTAATATCGTCGTCAACCTCAGATATCCGATGCAATTCGCACGGTCCGTTCGGAAGATCTTGCGGAACGAGCGTGAATTGGGGACCTAATCTATGACGACAGATCGCCTGCTCGGTATGGTCCCCCCTATGCCAGAGGGTCACGGACCTGTGGGTCGCGTCCCCGCGGGAGGCGCCCCCGAAGGGCAGGGACGTCTCGTCGGCCGGCGCTATCGGCTGCTGTCCCCGGTGGGCCGCGGCGGCATGGGGATGGTGTGGCACGCCCATGACGTGCTGCTCGACCGGGACGTCGCGGTCAAGGAGCTGCTCCTGCCGTTCGGGCTCGACAACGCCGGCGCGCAGGCCGCCCACCGCCGCATGCTGCGCGAGGCGCGCTCGGCCGCCCGGCTCAGCCATCCCGGCATCGTCACCGTCCACGACGTCGTCGAGGAGGACGGGCGTCCCTGGATCGTGATGGAGCTCGTCCGCGCCTGGTCCCTGGAGCAGGCCGTACGGCAGAGCGGGCCGCTGCCGGTCGTGCAGGCCGCCGAGATCGGCATCCGGGTGCTCGACGCGCTGCGGCACGCCCACGCGGCCGGCATCCTCCACCGGGACGTGAAGCCCGGCAACGTGCTGCTCACCGCCGACCGCGTGGTGCTCACCGACTTCGGCATCGCCGCCATCGAGGGCGACGTCACGATCACCCAGACCGGGCTGCTCATGGGCTCGCCCGCCTACATCCCGCCGGAGCGCCTGCAGGGCCGCCCGATCACCCACGCCGCCGACCTGTGGTCCTTCGGCGCGACGCTGTACGCCGCCGTGGAGGGCCGCCCGCCCTACGAGGGGCCGGACGCGGTCGCCGTGCTCGGCGCGGTGCTGACGCAGGAGCCCAACCGGCCGCGCCGGGCGGGCGCGCTGCTGCCGGTCATCGAGGGCCTGCTGCGCAAGAACCCGGCCGACCGCCTTCCGGCCGCGCAGGTCGCGGAGATGCTGGAGCGGGTGCTGCACAGCCACGGCGCCGGGCTGCCGGGCCGGGCGGGCACGCCGACGTCGGTGCCGACCCCGCAGGACTCCACCCCCGCCGGGCTGCTGCCGCCGCTCGACATCCCCTCGGGGCCGCTGCCCTCGCGCATCATCGAGACCCCCTCGGGCCCGGTCCGCGTGCCGCTCACGGCGGAGAGCCTCCCCGGGGGCGCGGCCGTCCCGCCCGGCGCCGCACCCCGTCCGGCCGAGCCCCACGCAGGGGAGCCGCGGCCGGACGGCCCCGCGTACGAGCCGCCGGGCGCGTTCGGGCCCGTGAACGCCTTCGGGCAGCCCCCCGCTTTCGACACGGGCTTCGACCCGCTGGCGTCCCCCTCGGGCTCGACACACGCGCCGGAGCGGCCGAAGGAGGCCATGTGGCCGACGCCCGCGCCGGGCGACATGCCCGGCGACCTGGGCGGTGCGCCGTGGCCGCAGCACCGGACCGGGCCGCACGCGGCACCCCACCAGACGGGACCGCACGCGGCGCCGCAGCAGGCCACCGGACCACAGAGCGTCTCGTCGCCCGGTCTCTCGTCGCCCGGTGCCACGTCTCACGGTGACTTCGGGCCGATCGAGGACGCCACGGGTCCGCACAACCCCCGGGCGGGGCGCAGGCGCAAGGAACAGGCCGACGAGGTCGCCCAGGGCGAGGGCCGGTCGAAGCTGCTGCTCGTCGTCGCCGCCGTGGCCGTGGTCGCGGTGATCGCCGGGATCGTGTTCGTGCTGCTGCCGAGCGGCCCGGACGAGGCCGTGGTCTCCCAGCAGGACGGCAGGTCCGGCCACACCCTCGCGCCCCCCGACTCCAACACGCCGACCGCGCGCCCCCTGTCGGCCGTACGCGTGCCCGAGGGCTACCACCTGGTGACCGAGGGCGGGGTGTCGCTCGCGGTGCCGGAGGATTGGAGCACCACGGTCGACGACGGCGTCGTCAGGCTCACGGGCCCGAAGGACAGCGGGCAGAGCATCACGATCAAGAGGATCCCCGACGGCAGCCTGGCGGCGCTGCAGTCCGCCGAGCAGAACCTGGACATCAAGGGCTTCACCGACTACACGCAGGTCCAGCTTCGCAAGGTGGGGGACTACCGCTACCCGGCGGCCGACTGGGAGTACACCTACACCAACAACAGCGAGGTCACCGTCCACGCGGTCATCCGCTATCTGGAGGCGGGCGACCGCGCCTACGCGATCATGTTCGCCTCGCCCGACTTCGACTGGAACGAGTCGGCCGCGCCCGTACGGAAGGCCCTCTGGAGCACCTTCCGCCCCGCCTGACGCCGGAACCCGGCGCCAAGGGTCCGACGCCGGATCTGCTGTCGGACCCTTGGCGCCGAGACCTGCTGGAACTTCGGTGGGGGGCCTGTGCCAGGGCCTGGCGCCGGCACGTGATGCGGGGACCACGGCGGTGTCGGCGACGCGCCGCCGTGGCGCTCCCGGTGCTCCTCCCCGCTTTGGGAGGCGTCGGCCGCGCGCGCCGACTGCCTTCCTCACCGCCTCGGGGGCATCTGCCCACCCTCTTCGCGGCCTCGGGGTCCCGGCCGCGACGCCCCGCCTGCTGCGCCGGGGGCGTCCGGCCTCCACGGTGCAGATGGTGCAGGTCACGGCCGCCCGCGCGGGTCCTGCGGTGACTATGTCGGTGCGGTTCCCCTTGTCACTCAGCGTCGGCGTAGCGGGTGACGGCGGGTGACGGCCACCGCCTCCTCAGGAAGCGGACCGTAGTCTCGGGGAACAGCGGCCGGGTCACCTCGCCGGCCGCGTGACCGGCGGCCTCGCGGACCTCGCTCGCCACGTCGAGCGGGCAGTGCGGCGTCGCCCTGCCACACGTTCCCGCGCTTTTGGCGAGAATGGCCTGATCGATGACGCATGATCCCGGATCCGAAGGAGTGCCGGTGCGGACCTTCGAAACGCTGCGGGAAGACGATCCGCAGCAGGTGGGGCCATTCCGCATCGAGGCACGCCTGGGTGAGGGCGGGATGGGCCGCGTGTATTTCGGGCGCTCGCGGAGCGGGCGGGCCGTCGCGGTGAAGGTCGTGCGGCCCGAGCTGGCCGGCGACGCGGACTTCCGCCGCAGGTTCGACCGCGAGATCGCCACGGCCCGCAAGGTCAACGGCTTCTTCACGGCCGGCGTGGTCGACGCCGACCCACAGGGGTCGCCGCCATGGCTGGCCACCGCGTACGTGCCCGGACTGTCGTTGGAAGACGCCGTGGACGAGCACGGGCCCTGGCCGGAGGAGTCCGTTCTGGCCCTGGCCGCGGGGCTGGCCGAGGCCCTGGAGTCGATCCACGCGGCCGGGGTCGTCCACCGCGACCTCAAGCCGTCGAACGTGCTGCTGGCCGACGACGGCCCCCGGGTCATCGACTTCGGCATCTCCCTGGCCGCCGAGGGCGGCTCGCTGACGAAGACCGGCATCACCATGGGATCCCCCGGGTTCATGTCCCCGGAGCAGCTCAAGGGCACCCGGGTCGGACCGGCGAGCGACGTGTTCTGCCTGGGGCTGGTGCTCGCGTTCGCCGCGACGGGCAGCGGACCGTTCGGGCAGGGGTCCTGGCAGGGGCTGTGGTATCGGATCGTGCACGAAGAGCCCGCCCTCGATGGGCTGCCGCCCGCGGTCCGGCCTCTGGTCGCGCGGTGCCTGGCCAAGGAACCCGAGGAGCGGCCGACCGTGTCGGCCGTGCTGAACGAGCTCGCCGGCAGCGGCCGTGACTTCGCCTCGCCCATTCAGCAGGGCCGGTGGCTCCCCCCGGACGTGGCGCAGGCGGTGCGTACGCGCGTCGCCCCGGCCGTCGCCCCGACCCGCACCTTGACCACGTCCTCGGAGACGCCGCGCTCGCCGCTGTTCGACGGACCCGGCGCGGCAGCACCCGGACCAGCGACGCCCGCCGGACCCGGCGCGGCAGCGTACGGCCCAGGACCCGGCCCGATGGCGCACGGCCCACGAACACCGGACGAACCCCGCGCGGCGGCGCATGGCGCGGTCGCCCCCGGCCCAGGAACGCCCGGCGGACCCGGCGCGGCAGCACCCCGCGTGGTGATCAACGGCCCAGGGATGCTCGACGGACCCGGCGCGGCTGCGTACGGCCCAGGGATGCTCGACGGACCTCGCCGAGGGATGCCCGGCCCGGGGACGCCGAGGGGCCCGGAAACGCCTGGGGCGCCGGAAACGCCTGGGGTGCCGGGGACGCCGCATCCGCACATGGCCGGCCCGCTCGGAGGTCCCCGCGCGGGCGGCGGGTCGGCTCCGCCGGTGAACGCGCCCGGTCCGCAGGCGGCCTTTCCGGCACCGGGCCCTCCGTATTCGCGCCCGGCCCCCTACCCCGCGGGAGCCACTCCCCACCCGGCGGGACCCGTCCCCCACCCGGCGGGAGCCGCTCCCTACTCGGCGCGCCGCCCGGCGCAGCCGTACGCGCCGCAGGTGCCTCCCGCGCCGGGACCACGGCGGCCGAGGCGATACCCCGCCTGGTTGCGGCGGACCACGCGTGCCTGGCTGGTCCTCTGCGTGCTCCTCGTGGCCGTCGCCGCCGTGTGCGAGGTCGGCATGGGCATCTCCGCCACGCCGAGGAGGATCTCCTCCGACGGTTCGGCGTTGACCGTCACGCTGAATCCCACGCTGAAGCCGGCGATCTATGTCTCCGACGCGTCGCCCGATCCGCGCTGCCGGGTCGAGAACGGCAGCGGGCGCAACGTCAGGCTCGTCCGCCCGGCGGCGAGCTACCGGCCGTTCACCACGAGCGACACCAAGTGGCGGCTGCTCTACGAGATCCGCCCGCCGAAGGCGGGCAGCTACACGGTGACGTGCTCCGGCGACGACACCGTGTTCGGCGTCGGAGCCGCGCCCTCCCCCGGCACCCGGGGCATCTCCGCCGCCGCCGTGGCGCTCCTGGTGCTCCTCGCCGTCTTCGGAGCTCCGACCCTGCTGGTGGTCGCTCTCATCACCAGGAAGCGACGTCCGGCCTCCTGAGCCGGAGCCATCCGGCCTCCGCCCGTCACTTGGCGTCGGCGTAGCAGGTGACGGCCACCGCCTCCATCGGGAAGCGGACCATGGTCTCGCCGAACAGCAGCCGGGTCGCCTCGTCGGCCGCGCGGCCGACGGCCTCCCGCACCTCGCCCGCCACGTCGAGCGGGCAGTGCACCATCACCTCGTCGTGCTGGAAGAACACCAGCCGCGCCGGGTCCGGCAGCAGCCCGCGCAGCACGGCGAGGAGCGTCAGCGCCCACTCGGCCGCCGTCGCCTGCACGACGAAGTTGCGGGTGAACCTCCCCCGGTCCCTGGCCGCCCTCGCCCCCTCGGGACCGGCCACCAGCCGCCGCCACCGGTCCGACGGAGGCGGGCAGGTGCGGCCCAGCCACGACCGGACCAGCCGCCCCTCCTCCCCCGCGCGGGCCGCGTCCTCCACGAACGCGTACGCCTTCGGGAACCGCTGCCGCATCACGGCCAGCAGCTTGGAGGCGTCGCCGCTGGTGCCGCCGTACATCGCGGACAGCATGGCGATCTTGGCCGACTCGCGGACCCCGCCGAACGCCTGGGCCAGCGCGGCGTACAGGTCGATCTCCCCGGCCGCCCGCGCGAGCCCGAGATCGCCGGACAGCGCGGCCAGCACCCGGGGTTCGAGCTGCGCGGCGTCGGCGACCACGAGCGTCCAGCCGTCGTCGGCGACCACGACCTTGCGCATGACCTTGGGGATCTGCAGCGCGCCGCCGCCGCTGGTGGCCCACCGGCCGCTCACCACCCCGCCGACGACGTATTCGGGCCGGAAGCGGTCGCCGCTGACCCACTGCGCGGCCCAGGTCCAGCCGTGGGCGCTGTAGAGACGAGTCAGTTCCTTGTACGCGAGCAGCGGCGCGACGGCCGGATGGTCGACCGTCTTCAGCACGTGGGAGCGGGTGGACGGGATCTCGATCCCCATGGTCTTGAACGCCCTGACGATCTGCTGCGGGGAGTCGGGGTTGACCACGTGGCCGAAGGCGGCCGCCACCTCGTCGGCCAGGGCCTGGAGCTTCGCGGGCCGCATGCCGTGGGCGGGGCGGGGCCCGAGCAGGTCGGTCAGCAGCGCGTCGTGGACGTCCTCGCGCCACGGCATGCCGTCGTGGCCCATCTCCGCGGCGATGAGCGCACCGGCCGACTCGGCGGCGGCGAGCAGGCGGAACCGCCCGGGATCGGGCGTACGCGCGACACGGCGGCGCTGGTCCTCGAAGACCTCGGCGACCATGTCGGCCTCGGGCACGCCGTGCCGCGGCGGCGCCGGGTCGAACAGGCTCGCCTGCGTCCCGCCTCCCTGATGCGCGTCAGACGCCTCGTGCGGGTCGTCGGGCACCGGGAGACCGTGCAGGCGCGCGTAGGCCGCCTGGACCCCTCTGGGCTCCCCGTAGCGCCCGTCGGCCGCCAGCAGCAGGTTCTCGGTCAACGCAATGTCGTGGCAGCGCGACAGCCGTACCCCGGCGGCCAGGAGCGCCGGGTAGACGCGGTGGGCGTCGGCCCATACCCAGCGGGGCCGCTCGGCGGCCTCCAGCGAGCGTACGGCCGCCGCGAGATCGGGGACCCGGCTCGCCGGCCCGCCGAGGGGCTTCAGAGTGCCGCCCCCCTCGGCGTCGGCCGCCACCACAACGTGCACCCCACCAGCGTGCCAGGCGCCGCCGACATTTCCCCAGCCGGTGTTCCCCGGCCAATGCCCAACCGACGTTTCCCCGACCGAGCCCGCCAGGCACTCCCCAGCCCATCCCCATCGGCCTTACCCAGGCGCCGTCCCCCAGCCGACGTTCCCCGACCGAGCCCGCCAAGCGCGCCCCGGGCGGCGTTCCTCCAGCCGTTCGGCGACCGGCGTCCGCCCTGTCGCGCCCGGCCGGTCAGATGGGGATCTCGACCTCGTCCTCCAACGGCGGCTCCTCCTCCTGCTGCAGGCAGCCCGTCGCGGCGAAGCAGCGCAGCCGGATCGTGTCCCCGACGACCGACAGGTGGAGGAAGCTCTTGAAGAAGGGCGGGGTGTCCCAGTCGGACAGCTCGGAGATGTACCGATGGAAGATCCGCCCCACCGGCAGGCGGAACGGCATGGGCCAGCCGCCGAGCAGCCGGGCCGCCCACTTCACCCGCGCGCCGATCGGCGCTCCCGGCGTGGGCCTGGGCGGGGTGTTGCCGATCCGCCGGGACATCAGGGCCAGGCCCTCCTCCGGCGTGATGTACAGCCTGGGCAGGCGCAGCCGCTTGCTGTAGAGCAGGCTGTAGAAGGACAGCGAGTCGCCGCGCAGGGGATAGCACTTGAAGTCGTCCTCGTGCACGCCGCCCGCGTCCACTCGGGGGATCGTGTGGGTGGCGTGCATGAACGCCCCGCCGCCCCCGGAGACCACGTACTGGATGAGCCGCCCGTCCACACGGACCGGGTAGCGCTGGTAGTTGTGCACGTCGCCGCCGATGGCCGCCACATAGTTGTGCGCCGGATCCCGGACCACGTCGTCCACCGTGCCGCCGCCCTCGATCTCGCACGGGTGGTAGGCGTTGTTGACGTAGATCGGCTTGCCGGTGATCAGGATCTTGGGCCGGGGGTCGGCGGAGACCCGGCGCAGCCACTCGCCCTGCTCCCGGTCGAGTGTGCCCTTGATGCCGGTGTCGATGCCGACGAGCAGCAGGCGGCCGGTGTCGATCACCCAGTACGGCCCGGGCAGCGCCGGGCCCGGGTTGGGCCGCATCTTCCTGGCCTCGGCGAGGGCGTCCTCGTCGATCGTCTCCGGCTTCCGCCACAGGAGCCCGCGCAGGCCGCCGGGCGATAACCGGAATCCCCGGCCCTCGGCGGACACAGGGTGGGCGTCGCAGAACACGCGCATGAAGCCGCCGAGCCCGTCATACCAGTCGTGGTTGCCGGGCACGGCGAAGATCGGGGCCGGATAGTCCTTGTAGGGCCGGAAGAACTTGTCGCCATACTCGTTGCCCGAGCCGGTCGGATAGATCACGTCGCTGGCGATGACGGCGAACGCGGTGTCCGCGCCGAGCTTGAGCAGCCCGGGCACCACCGCGTACTGCGAGGCGTCGCCCTCGCCGGTGTCGCCGAGCACCAGGAACGAGAACTCCTCCCCCAGGTCGAGCCGGACGCGGAAGTCCTCGTCCACGCCGCGGTCGCGCTGGGCCGCCACCCAGCGGCGGCGCACCCGCGGCGAGGGGTCGCCGAACAGCTGGGCGAGGACCTCGTTGCGGGAGCGCCACAGCGTCGCGGGGTTCAGCCAGCTGAAGGAGTTCCGGGTGGGGCGCAGCGCGTCGAACGTGCCGATCTGCGCGCAGTCCCAGCCCGCTCCGGCCTGCGACACCCGTGACGAGACCTGCTTCCCCCGCGCGGCGGCCGCGCCCATATCGACCATGGGAACAATCTTGGCAATTTCATGGGATCAGCACACCCGGGTTGAGGATCCCGGCGGGGTCGAGCCGTTCCTTGATCCCCCGCAGGATCTCGGCGCCCAGGTCGCCGATCTCCGCGGCGTACGCCTCCCGGTGGTCGCGGCCGACGCCGTGGTGGTGCGAGATCGTGCCGCCCGCCTGCACGATCGCCTCGTTCGCCGCGCGCTTGGCCGCCGCCCACTGCCCGAGCGGGTCGCCGGTCTGGGCGGTCACCACGGTGAAGTACAGCGAGGCCCCCGTGGCGTAGACGTGGGAGATGTGGCACATCACCAGCGGCGACCCGAGCCCGCCGAGCAGGGCCAGCCGTACGGCGTCGTACAGGCGCGGCAGGTTGGACCAGAAGCAGGCGGTCTCCAGCGTCTCCACCGTCGCCCCCGCAGCCAGCAGGGAGTCGCGCAGGTAGGGGGCGGAGAACCGGCCCTGCGCCCACTTCTCCCCCGGCTCGGGCCCGAGGTGCACGCCGCCCGCCTCGACCAGCACGGCGGCGGCCCGCTCCCGCCGGTGGGCCACGTCGCCCGGGGAGCCCTCGAAGCCCGCCACCAGCAGGCAGCCGGAGTCGCGCCCGGAAGCGCCGAGGTCGGTGGGCTTGGCCAGCCCGACCAGGGTCTCGGTCTCGTCCGACAGCCTCAGCACGGTGGGCGGCGGTCCCTCCTGCTGCGCGAGCCGCCGCATGGCGGCCGTGCCCGCCGTGAAGCTCTCGAACCGCCAGCCCTCGTACGCCCTGACGGCCGGGGCGCGGCGGACGCGCAGCCGCAGCGCGGTGATCACTCCGAAGGCGCCTTCGGAGCCCAGGAACACCTGGCGCAGGTCGGGCCCGGCGGCCGATCGGGGCGCGCGGCCGATCTCCAGGGTGCCCCGGGGCGTCGCCACGGTCATGCCGGCGACCATGTCGTCGAACCTGCCGTATCCGGCCGAGGCCTGCCCGCTGGACCTGGCCGCCGCGAAGCCGCCCAGCGTCGCGTACTCGTACGACTGGGGGAAGTGCCCGAGCGTCAGCCCGTGCGCGGCGAGGAGCTGCTCGGCCTGCGGCGCGCGCAGGCCCGGCTCCAGCTCGGCGATCATGGACACGGGGTCGACGGAGACGAGCCGGTTGAGCCTGGCGAGGTCGAGCGCGACCACGCCGGCGAAGCCCCGCCGGACCGCGACGAGGCCGCCGACCACCGAGGTGCCCCCGCCGAACGGCACCACGGCCACCCGATGCTCCGCGCACAGGCGGAGCACGGCGGCCACCTCGTCGTGCGAGCCGGGGAGCACGACGGCGTCGGGCGCGTCCGAGGCGTCACCCGCGCGCATGAGCAGCAGGTCGGGGGTGGACTTGCCCCGGGTGTGGCGGATTCGGGCGTCGTCGTCGGCCCGCACGTGCTCGTCGCCGACGATCGCGGCCAGCGCGGCCAGGACGGGCGGCGGCAGCACGACCGGCGGCAGCCGCACCTCGCCGAACGTCGCCGGCGGCGTGGCGGGCGCCCGGACGCCGAGGAGTCCCGCGAGCAGGTCGCGCACCGGCGCGGGCAGCTCGGCGGCCTTGGCGGGATCACCCCAGCCCGACCAGAGCATGGGTTCCGCCGCAGTGAGAGGGGTTTCCATAGCCGTCGCGCCTCCAGGTAGGTTACTAAAGAGTAATGCGCGAGTAGTGGAGGGGACATGAACTCCTCACTGAATGCGGCCAGGCGCCGGTGGGATCTCGACGAGGCACGTACGGACGTCGTCGACGTCCTCGTGGTCGGCCTGGGGGCGACGGGCGCCGGAGCCGCGCTCGACGCCGCCTCGCGGGGCCTGTCGGTGGCCGCCGTGGACGCCCACGACCTGGCGTTCGGCACGTCCCGGTGGAGCTCCAAGCTGATTCACGGCGGGCTGCGCTATCTGGCGAGCGGGCAGGTCGGCGTGGCGTGGGAGAGCGCGGTGGAGCGCGACGCCCTGCTGCGCTTCACCGCGCCCCATCTGGTCTCCGCCCACCCCTACCTGCTGCCGCTGACGCCGGCCGTCTCCCGGGGCCAGGCCGCGACCCTGATGGCCGGCTACCGCATGGGCGACGCGCTGCGGGCCGCCGCGCGCACGCCGCGGCACCTGCTGCCCGGCCCCACCCGGCTCGCCGCCCGGCGGACGCTCACGCTCGCCCCGCACCTGCGGGCGGAGGGCCTGCGCGGGGCGCTGCTGTCGTGGGACGGCCGGGTCGTGGACGACGCCCGGCTGGTCGTCGCACTGGCGCGTACGGCCGCCGCCCACGGCGCGCGGATCCTCACCCGCTGCCGGGCGCTGGCGCTCTCCGGGGACGGCGCCCGGGTGCGCGACGAGCTGACCGGCGAGGAGTTCGACATCCGGGCCCGCGCGGTGATCAACGCGACCGGCGTGTGGGCCGGAGAACTGACGCCGTCGGTGGCGCTGCGCCCCTCGCGGGGCACGCATCTTGTGCTGCGCCCGGGGGCCCTCGGCGAGCTGCGCGTGGGGCTGCACGTGCCGATCCCCGGCGAGCGCGCCCGTTTCGCGCTGGTGCTCCCCCAGGCCGACGGGCGGATCTACGCCGGGCTGACCGACGAGCCGCTCGACGGCCCGATCCCGGACGTCCCCGAGGCGCCCGAGAGCGACATCAAGTTCCTGCTCGACGTCGTCGGAACGGCGCTGGACCGCCCTCTGCGGCGCTCGGACGTCGCCGGCGCCTTCGCCGGGCTGCGGCCCCTGGTCGACACGGCGGACACGCCCGGCGGCCCTGCGGGCGCAAGCACCGCCGACCTGTCCCGCCGCCACGCCGTGCTGCGCTCGCCGGACGGCGTCGTGACGGTCGTGGGCGGAAAGCTCACCACCTACCGGCGAATGGCCGAGGACGCGGTCGACGCGGCCTGCCCCCACGCCCGCGCGAGCCGTACGGCGCGGCTGCCCCTCGTCGGCGCCGGACCGGTGCGGCCGGGCACCCCCGACCGGCTGGCCCGCAGGTACGGCTCGGAGGCCTGGGCGGTGCGCGACCTGATGCGCGAGGACCCGGACCTGGCCGAGCCGGTGGCGCTGGGGATCACCCGGGCCGAGCTGGTGTGGGCGGTGCGCCACGAGGGCGCCCTGGACGCCGCCGACCTGCTCGACCGGCGGACCAGGATCGGCCTGGTGGCCGAGGACCGTGCGGCGGCCCTCCCCGCCGCCGAGGCCGCCCTGGCCTACTCCTGAGTGCCTCCCCGGCCCTCGCCCCGCCGAAGCCCCCGGCCGCCCTGAACGCCACCCGGCCCTCGCCCCGCCGAAGCCCCCGACCGCCCTGAACGCCACCCGGCCCTCGCCCCGCCGAAGCCCCCGGGCCCGTTCCGAGCGCCACCCGCACGCGCTCGGGGACGAGCGTGCCGCCCCTGCGCCACGGGCCCCTTCCCGCACCCCCGCCGTTCCCGCCGCCCGGCCCCTGCCCGCCTCACACGTGCTCGGCTGCGCCGCCCAGATGGGCCGTATCACGACATTTGTGGATTTAACGGGGATTTACCGGCCCGCTCCTGCGACCGCCGACGTCATTGGTTAAGGTTAGTCTTACCTAAGAAACGCGAGAGAAGGACGGGACCGCATGGCCAACGGGTGCGAGCACCCCGCCGCCTGCCACACGGGGGAGGCGCCGATCCTCGCGAGCGCGACCAAGAAGGGCCGGTTCTGGCTGCTGATCGAGCACGCGGGGCCCTGGGCCGCGGAGCTGGAGGAGTGCCGCCTGCCCGACGAGGTCCACCGGCTGATCTCCCGCGCCAGAGCTCTTGACATCCGGCCGCAACTCATCCGCCGGCCCGGCCGCCGCGAGGCCCGTACGGGCCCCCTGCACGTCTACGTCGCCGCCTGCGCGGTGGACGATCCATGGCTCGCCGAGGCCTTCCTGGAGCGCCCCGACGATCTTGACCTGGGCGCTCTTGTGCACGGAGTGGTTCCGGAGTCCTGCATACTGGTTAACGAGCCGATGTACCTGGTGTGCACGCACGGTCGGCACAACGCGTGCTGTGCACGTCTCGGACTCCCGCTGGCGCGGTTCCTCGACGAGAACCTGCCCGGCGAAGTGTGGGAAACCACACATGTCGGCGGCGATCGATACGCCGCCAACCTCGTATGCTTGCCACACGGGCTTTACTACGGCAGCATGTCTCAGGCTGCTGCGATCGCGGCGGCAAACGCGTACCGGCACGGCGAGGTCGTCCTCGACCGTTTCCGGGGACGCGCGGGTATCCCTGAGCCACTGCAGGCCGCCGAGCACTTCGTCCGGGCGCATACCGGCGAGATCTCGGTCGGCGGGGTGGCCGTGGAATCCTCCCGGTCGGTTGACGACTCCACGATCTGCGTCGTGCGCTGCACGACGAAGCGTGGGACGTCGCGGTTTCGGGTCGTGGTCGAACCCACGGTGTTCACGGCACCGTGCGGATCGCTCTGCGCCGACGGAATCCCGACCTACAGGTTGGCCGAGCTGAGCGAGCTCACGCCGGCGTTGACCTGAGGGCTCCGCCCCGGAGCCGGGAACACCACGGCCTATCCCGGCGTTGGCACAAGGGATGCCACAAGCGTCCAATGCGGCACAAACACTGAAATACCTCTCACCAAAGGTGGTTTCTCATGTCTCAGGTACGTCGGCAGCTCGCCCGCCCGCGCCCCAGCTGGGGTTGGCAGGATGATGCCGCGTGCCGGGGAGAGGACCTGGTGCTGTTCTTCGGTCCTGACGGCGAGCGTCAGCCCGAGCGCGACATCCGGGAGCGCAAGGCCAAGGCCATCTGCGCTCAGTGTCCTGTGCGAGCGGAGTGCCTCGACTACGCGCTCTCCCGCCCGGAGAAGTACGGCACGTGGGGTGGCCTCAACGAGGACGAGCGCGCTTCCGAGCGCCGCCGTCGTATGCGCCGCGCCGCCAGCGCCGGGATCAGCGCTGTCGCCTGAGCATTTTCCCCTTCCCCGACACGCGTCACCGCTGGGCGCTTCGCGTCCCGTCCCCCGACCTGGGCGACGGCGCACGCGGAGCGCCCTTCAGGTGTCATCCGTTCCTCCTCGCCCCGCCTCGGCCAGCAGGCCCAGCACGTCGTCATCGGTGAGCTGGTCGAACCGCCGATACCACTGACCCACCGCGCGGAAGTTCTCCGGCGTGACCGGCACGACGATCGCGTCCGCCTCGCCGAGCATCGCCTCCACCGTCTCCGGCGCGGCGACCGGCACCGCCAGCGTCACCCGGCCCCGCCCCGCCTGGATCGCCCGTACGGCACGCAGCGCCGCTCGCGCCGTCCCACCGGTCGCCAGGCCGTCGTCCACGACGATCACGTCACGGCCGCGCAGGTCCGGCAGCGGCCGGTCTCCCCGGTAGGCCCGCACCCGCCTGGCCAGCTCGTGCCGCTCCCGCCGGGCCACCTCCGCCACGTCCTCCGGATCAAGGCCGAGCCGGTCGAGCATCTCGTAGTCGAGCACGAGCAGCCCGCCCTCCGCGATCGCGCCCACTCCGAGCTCGGGCCGGGCCGGATGCCCGATCTTCCGGGTCACCAGGACGTCGAGCGGGGCGCGCAGCCGCTCCGCGACCGGCACGGCCACCGCGACGCCGCCGCGCGGCAGGGCGAGCACCACCGGATCGCGCGGGCTCATGTCCCACAGGATCTCGGCGAGCAGCGCACCCGCCTCGGCGCGGTCGGCGTACGGCAGCCGCACCCGCATCGTCTTCACGTCCCGGTCATACCCGCCCGGAACGGGACACATCCGGGCCTATGGGCGGCTCATGCCCCGCATCTGCTTGTGGATGGTCTTCCATTTGCGGGTCTGCTCGGCGCGCAGCCGGGCGTCGGTGCGGCGGGCCATCCAGGCGGCCTCGCGCTGGAGCCGGTTCCAGCTCTCCAGCCGCCGTTCGGGCAGCTCGCCCGACTCGACCGCCGCGAGCACCGCGCAGCCCGGTTCCGCCTGGTGCCGGCAGTCGGAGAACCGGCAGCCCCCGGCCAGCTCCTCGATGTCGGAGAAGACCAGGTCGACGCCCTCGCTCATCTCGTACAGCCCGACCCGGCGGATGCCGGGCGTGTCGATGACGAGCCCGCCGCCGGGCAGCGGGATGAGCTGCCGGTGGACGGTGGTGTGCCTGCCCCGCCCGTCGGCGGCCCTGACCTGCTGGGTCTCCATGACCTCCGCGCCGGCGAGGGCGTTGACGAGCGTGGACTTGCCCGCACCCGACGGGCCGAGGACCACCGCGGTCCCCGAGGGGCCGAGGTGGGCGCGCACCAGGTCGACGCCGTCACCGGTGAGCGAGCAGACCGGATGGACGTCGACGCCCGGCGCCGCCGCCGCGACGTCGGCGAGGAGATCGTCCAGCCCCTGATCGAAAAGGTCGGCCTTTGTGACGAGCACGACCGGACGCGCGCCGCTCTCCCAGGCGAGCGCCACGAGACGCTCGATCCTTCCGAGATCGGCACCGTGCTTGCCCGGGGGGACGACCCCCCGTAGCCCCCCGGGAGGCGTAGCGTGCATGGACGGCTCGGCCACGAAGACCACGTCGACGTTGGCGGCCAGCACCTGGCCCTGGCCGTCGCCCGACAGGCCGCCGCGCGAGTCGCGGCTCACGCCGCCCCGGACGAAGGCCGTACGGCGGGGCAGCACCTCGGCCAGCTCGTAGCGGCCTCCATTGGACGAGGACAGATCGAGCCGGGCGAGCGCGACCCAGTCACCCACGCACGGAAGCTCCAGCGGATCGGCCGCCGCGGCCCTGCGTACGCGGGCGCCGAACCGCGCCTGATGGGTTCCGTCGGCGGCGATGACCTCGGCGGCGCCCCGGTCGACCCGCGCCACACGCGCGGGGACGGCTCCGCCTGGCAGGCCGGGAAGCTCCTCCGCGAGCCCGTCATGCCAGCCGAGAAGAGAAAGATCGTTGAACACTGCTGGTGAACACCCTTCGGGAAACCGGGTGTCCCAGCGAGAAGAGCTTAGGCGGGCACCCGGGAGTTGACGGACGGCATGGTCGTCAGGAAGACCCGCATAGTCCTCACCTCCCTGGTCCTGGCCGCACGGCTGCGGCGATGGGGGAACCCTAGCAGCGCCCCCGCGGCTTCACGCAACCGATTATTCCGTTTGATCCGTCCCCGGCCGGTGCGAAACAACGGCTCCCCACGGCCTCGTGAGGTCGCGGGGAGCCGTCGCTCGTCGATTCCGGCGATCAGGACAGGCCGGGCGCGGGGAACCGGCTCGTCAGCTCGGTGACCTCGCCGTGCACCCGTGCGATCACGTCCTCCGCGTCGCCCTTGGCGACGGCGGTGACGACCTCGTCCATCCACGCGGCGATCTGGCGCATCTCGGCCTCGCCCATCCCGCGGGAGGTGACCGACGGCGTGCCGATGCGGATGCCGGACGGGTCGAACGGCTTGCGCGGGTCGAAGGGCACGGTGTTGTAGTTGGTCTCCAGGCCCGCCCGGTCGAGGGCCTGCGCGGCCGGCTTGCCCCCGACGCCCTTGGACGTGAGGTCCATCAGGATCAGGTGGTTGTCGGTGCCGCCGGAGACCAGGTCGAACCCGCGGGCGAGCAGCTCGTCGGCGAGCGCCTTGGCGTTCTTCACGATCTGCGCGGCGTACGCCTTGAACTCCGGCAGGGCGGCCTCGTGCAGGGCGACCGCGATGGCGGCGGTGGTGTGGTTGTGCGGGCCGCCCTGAAGGCCGGGGAACACGGCCTTGTCGAGCGCCTTGGCGACCTCGTCGGTGTTCGCCATGAGCATCGCGCCGCGCGGGCCGCGCAGGGTCTTGTGGGTGGTCGTGGAGATCACGTCCGCGTGCCCGACCGGCGAGGGGTGGGCGCCGCCGGCGACGAGGCCCGCGATGTGGGCGATGTCGGCCGCGAGCACCGCGCCGACCTCCTTGGCGATCTCGGCGAACGCCGGGAAGTCGATCGTGCGCGGGATCGCGGTGCCGCCGCAGAAGATCAGCTTGGGCCGGTGCTCCAGCGCCAGCGCGCGCACCTCGTCCATGTCGATGCGGCCGGTGTCGCGGCGCACGCCGTAGCGGACCGAGTTGAACCACTTGCCGGTCGCGGACACCGACCAGCCGTGGGTGAGGTGGCCGCCGAACGGCAGGCCCATCCCGAGCACGGTGTCGCCCGGGTTCAGGAACGCCAGATAGACGGCGAGGTTGGCGGGCGAGCCCGAGTAGGGCTGGACGTTGGCGTGGCTCACGCCGAAGACCGACTTGGCCCGCTCGATCGCCAGCGTCTCGATCTGGTCGATGACCTGCTGGCCCTCGTAGTAACGCTTGCCCGGGTAGCCCTCGGAGTATTTGTTGGTGAGGACGGTTCCGGTCGCCTCCAGGACGGCCCTGGACACGTAGTTCTCTGACGCGATCAGCTTGACGGTGTCGGCCTGCCGCCGCTCCTCCGCCCTGATCAGCTCGGCGATCTCGGGATCGACGACGTTCAGCGAGTTCTCAGCCATTGCGCCTTCCTTCTCCACGTCGACGTCGGCGGCGACCCAGGCGCACGGCCTCCGCAGATTCGCTCCCCGGTGGTGCCCCACCTGCGCCCATCGGGCGCTCCAGCGCCAGTCGCGATGCCTATCAACCCTATCGGAGCGCGCCCCGTACGAGAGCCGTGCGCGGCGCACGATCCGGCCCGGGGCACGGCTGCCGAGACCGGGAGCACACCCGGCGACAGCCGCAGATCAGTCCTTGGCGGACCTGCGGTGATGGTGCTCGTGCCGGGGGGCGCCGCCCAGCGGCCAGAGCCGGTCCAGCTCCGCGTTCAGCGTCGCCCCGATGAGCACGGCGAGCGCGGTGATGTAGAGCCACAGCAGCACGGCGATCGGCGCCGCGAGCGAGCCGTAGATCGACAGCGGGGTGAACCAGGCGGCGAGCACCTCGCGCAGGAACGCGGCGCACACGATCCAGATCAGCAGCGCCAGCACGGCCCCCGGCACCTCGCGCCACCAGCGCGTGCGGTGCGGCACGCTCACGTGATAGAGCAGCGTGAGCATCAGCACCGAGCCGATCACGAGCACGGGCCAATAGAAGATCGTCACGAGCGCGGCATATCTGGGCAGGGCGTTGGACATCAGCGTGGGCCCGATGACCAGGATCGGCATCACGACCAGCCCGATCAGCAGCGCCGCGATATAGAGGCAGAACGACATGACCCGGGTGCGGATGATCCCCCGGGTCTCCCCCAGACCGTACGCGATGGATATCAGGTCCACGTAGACGAACAGGGCCCGCGAGCCCGACCACAGCGACAGCAGGAAGCCGACCGAGATCAGCGAGACCTGTCCGCCGCTCAGCACGTCGGCGAGCAGCGGTTTGACGACCCGCTGGACGGTGTTGTCAGTGAACAGCAGCTCGGACTGGTCCACGACCCAGCGCCTGATCTCGTCGATGGCGGCCGGGCCGAGCAGCCCGCTCAGGTGGCCCATGACACCCAGCAGCCCGAGCACGAACGGCGGCAGCGACAGCAGCGCGAAGAACGCCGCCTCGCCCGCGAGGCCGGTAACCCGGTAGTTGACGCCCGCCATCGTGGTCGCCCTGACCAGGGCCCAGACGTTCGTGTCACGCAGCCACGTGAGCCGCGCACGGGCGAGCGCCATGCCCTTGCGCGTAAGCCGCGGCCTGCGCGATGGCGCGTCCGTGGAGGTCATGGCACCCAACCGGTCATGAGAACTGGGCTCTACCCGCTGCCGCAGCGGTTAGTACGTGACCTGCGGGCGGATCGTCGCCGCCCAGAATAGGGGCCCCCACCCCCTGCTCGCGAGAACCCGGTCGTGCCGGAGGCGCGCCATGGGCATTCCCTCGTCGCACTCTGGTCGCTTCGCTCCCACGCGTTCCTCGGTCCAGACCGGCGACGTGCCCCTCCGGATCGCCCGGCCTGCAGCATGGCGTTCACAATGGAGACATGATCTGCAGAGCGTGCAGGGAGCGCCGGCACAAGGAGTGCCGCGGCGGGTCCTGGTGCGACTGCCAGCATCAGGAGCCGTCCAAGAAGGAGCACGAGGCCGAACCTCCGGTGAACTGGGTCCGCAAGGGCTGACCCGCGTTACATTGCCGTCACAATCCCGCATCCTGGACACGAACTTGGACATCCAGGATCTCAGAGGTATCGTTTGGGACATGCCAGCGGACCCGTTGCTCGTCGTGCGACGCCACGTCGATCTCCTGCGCGTCCGTAGCGCGATCTGTATCGACGCCGGCTGACCGTCGCCCCTCCGCTGATCCATCCGGGCGCTCGGCCAGGCGTCGTTTTCGTATGCCCTCACACTCGACGGCGAGGTGAGAGGCCGCCTGCGCCGGTGTCCGCCGAAACCCGATCTCAGACCGAGCCTCGGAGAAGGACGTGTGCCCATGAGCACCCCGGCCCGCCCGGCGAACCGCCACCACAAGCGCCCGCGCGGCGAAGGTCAGTGGGCTCTCGGTTACCGTGAGCCGCTGAACAAGAACGAGGAGAACAAGAAGGCCGATGACGGGCTGAACGTCCGCCAGCGGATCATCGACATCTACTCCAAGCGCGGCTTCGACTCCATCGACCCCGCCGACCTGCGCGGCCGGTTCCGCTGGTTCGGCCTCTACACCCAGCGCAAGCCCGGAATCGACGGCGGCAAGACGGCGATCCTGGAGCCCGAGGAGCTCGACGACCGCTACTTCATGCTGCGCGTCCGCATCGACGGCGGACAGCTCAGCCTGGAGCAGCTCCGGGTGATCGCCGACATCTCCAACGAGTACGCCAGGGGCACCGCCGACATCACCGACCGGCAGAACATCCAGCTCCACTGGATCGACATCGAGTCGGTGCCGGACATCTGGCAGCGGCTGGAGGCGGTCGGCCTGTCCACCACCGAGGCGTGCGGCGACACTCCCCGCGTCATCCTCGGCTGCCCGCTGGCCGGCATCGACGCCGGCGAGGTGATCGACGGCACCGCCCAGATCCGCGAGATCTACGACCGGTACATCGGCGACAAGGCGTTCTCCAACCTGCCGCGCAAGTTCAAGACGGCGGTCAGCGGCTGCACGGCCCACTGCACCGTCCACGAGATCAACGACGTGGCGTTCGTCGGCGTGGTGAACGAGCAGGGCGAGCACGGCTTCGACGTCTGGGTGGGCGGCGGTCTGTCGACCAACCCGATGTTCGCCAAGCGGCTCGGCGCGTTCGTCCGGCCCGAGCAGGTTCACGAGGTGTGGGCCGGGGTCGCCGGCATCTTCCGCGACTACGGCTACCGCCGCCTGCGTCACCGGGCGCGCATCAAGTTCCTCGTCAACGACTGGGGCGCGGAGAAGTTCCGCGAGGTCCTGGAGACCGAATACCTGAAGTACGCCCTGCCGGACGGCCCCGCTCCGGAGGCGCCGCGCGGCGGCCGGCGCGACCACGTCGGGGTGCACCCCCAGCGTGACGGCAACTTCTACGTCGGCTTCGCCCCCCGCGTGGGCCGGGTGGACGGCGACACGCTGCACCGCATCGCCGACATCGCCGAGCGGCACGGCTCCACCCGGGTCCGTACGACGGTCGAGCAGAAGATGGTCATCCTCGACGTCGCCCCCGACAAGGTGGAGTCGATCGTGGCGGAGCTGGAGGCCGCCGATCTCCAGGTGAACCCGTCCACGTTCCGCCGCCAGACGATGGCCTGCACCGGCATCGAATACTGCAAGCTCGCGATCGTCGAGACCAAGGCCACCGCGTCGGCCCTGATCGACGAGCTGGAGCGGCGCCTTCCGGACTTCGCCGAGCCGCTGACGATCAACGTCAACGGCTGCCCGAACTCCTGCGCCCGCATCCAGGTGGCCGACATCGGCCTCAAGGGCCAGCTTGTGGTCAACGACAAGGGCGAGCAGGTCGAAGGCTTCCAGGTGCACCTGGGCGGCTCGGTCGGTCTCAACCCGAGCTTCGGCCGCAAGGTCCGCGGTCTCAAGACCACCGCCGAGGATCTGCCCGACTACGTCGAGCGGGTCGTCCGCAACTACGAGAAGCAGAAGAACGCCGGCGAGACCTTCGCCCAGTGGGTCCAGCGCGCCGACGAAGCCGACCTCAAATGACAGCCGAGGGCGCGGTGGCGTCTGAACTGAGGAGCGAACGCGTGCGAGGTACGAGCACGCGTGAGCGACGACGGAAGACGTCACCTGGAACGCGCTCAAGGCCAGCGAGCGGAGCAAACCGATGAGCACCGAGCGCGCCGCGCCCTTCTACTGCCCGTACTGCGGCGAGGAGGACCTGGAGCCCTATGTGACCGAGGAAGAAAGCCACGGTTGGTACTGCAGGTCCTGCGCCCGCGCCTTCCGGGTGAAATTCCTCGGCCTCGGCGTGCGTTCGTAATCCCCAGAGGCTTTTCATCCCATCACCCGATGAATGAACCAATGAACGACGTGTGAGGAGTAACGATGTCGGTGGCGGAGATAGAGGCAGGACTGGAGCGGCAGCGGGTGACGCTGGATCTCCAGGGCATTGTGGAGTCCGCGGCGCGCTTCCTTGAGGACGCGCCCGCCCGGGAGATCATCCGTTGGGCCGCGGCCACCTTCGGCGACCGCCTCTGTCTCACCTCGTCGATGAGCGACGCCCTGCTGATCGACCTGGTCAGCAGGGTCAAGCCCGGCGTCGACGTGTTGTTCATCGACACGGGTTACCACTTCGCCGAGACCATCGGCACCCGTGACGCGGTCGAGGCGGTCTACCAGGTCAACGTGATCAACGTGAAGCCGTCCAGGACCGTCGAGGAACAGGACCGCGACCTGGGGCCGCGCCTGTACGGGCGCAACCCCGACCTGTGCTGCTACCTGCGCAAGGTCGAGCCGCTCAACCGGGCGCTCGAGCCGTACCTCGCCTGGGTGTCGGGCATCCGCCGCGACGAGTCGCCCACCAGGGCGAACACCAAGGTCGTGGAGTGGGACGCCAAGCGGCAGATGGTGAAGATCAACCCCATCGCCCGGTGGACCCAGGAGGACGTCGACAACTACATCGCCGACAACGGCGTCCTGATCAACCCGCTGCACTACGACGACTATCCCTCGATCGGCTGCGCCCCCTGCACCCGGCGGGTGGCGCCGGGCGAGGACCCGCGCAGCGGCCGCTGGGCCGGCCTCGGCAAGATCGAGTGCGGCATCCACCTGTGACGACCGTCGCGCACACAGGCGCACCGCTGATCGCGGTGGCGCACGGGTCCCGCGACCCGCGCGCCGCCGCGACCGTGGAGGCGCTCCTCGACGGCGTACGGCAGGCTCGGCCCGGCCTGGACGTCCGCGCCGCCTATCTCGACCACGCCACGCCGTCGCTGCCACAGGCGTTGTCGGGGCTGGACGAGGCCGTCGTGCTCCCCCTGCTGCTCACCGCCGCCTACCACAGCCGGGTGGACATCCCGGCGGCGCTGCGGGAGGCCGCCGGCCGTACGCCGCTGCTGCGGGCCGTCTGCGGCCCCACCCTCGGCCCCCACCCGCTGCTCGTACGCGCACTCGAACGCCGCCTCGCCGAGGCCGGCGTGGAGATCGGCGACCCGGACACCGCGGTGGTGCTCGTCTCGGCCGGCTCCAGCGACCGCCGGGCGAACGCGACGATCGCCGCCGTCGCCCGCGAGTGGGCGCGCACCCGCCCCTGGTGGTCGGTCAGCGCCGCCTACGCCTCGGCCGCCGCGCCCACCCCTCGGGACGAGGTCGTACGGCTGACGCGCGCGGGCGCCCCGAAGGTCGTGGTGGCGCCCTACCTGCTGGCTCCCGGCTACTTCGCCGACATGGTGGAGCGCGACACCCTGGAGGCCGGGGCACACGCCGTGGCCGCCGTCCTCGGGCCCGCTCCCGAACTGGTCACGCTCCTGCTCGAACGCCACGCCCAGGCCGTACGCGCCGCCTCCGCGGCCGCCTGACGGAACGCCCCAGGCTAGGCGAAAAGGTCGTCGGCCGAGGTGACGGTGGCGGCCCTGCGGACCCAGATGCCGAGCTGGCTCAGGTCCTCACACCCGCGGATCCGCTCACGCGCTTCGTCGGAGATCTCCAGACCACGGGCGTCGAGCACCGCCAGAATCGAGTTGATCTCGCCCTCCGCGCGGCCTTCCTCACGGCCCTCCTCACGGCCTTTGTCGACCCAGTGGGAGAAGTACTTCTCGCCGAGGTAGTCGAAGTCCTGAATGGTGCTCACCATCTCCTCCAGACGCTTAGCGGTTACTTCCGGTAGCGAGCCGAACACGTGGTTCAAATATAATCTGACCCGATCCTCATCCAGGGCCTCCAGCCCTGCCAGCATCGCCTCCAGCACCTGCTCGCTCTCGGCCTCGTCGGAGTGCGCCACGGCCGACAGCACCGCGAGTTCGGGGCAGGCGCGGGCCTGCTCGGGGTCGGTGATCAGGGGCATGCGGCCGGGGTGGATCGGCAGCGGGACGATGACGCCGTTCGGGCCCAGCCGGATCGCCTTCTCACACCAGCGGGCCATCGACCGGTCCGGGCAGATGACCAGCAGCGCGGCGTCGCACTTGTGCTGCGATCGCAACGTCGTGACGTAGACCGGCCAGCTGAACCTCTTGGCGGCGTCCCGTCCGAGCTGCACCTCCACGATCACGGCCAGGAGCGCCGTTCCGTTCTTGTCCCGCACGACCACCACCGAGTCGGCTCGGTGCTCGATCGGTCCCGGCTGGGTGCAGTCGGCCGCCTCGACGCGAGCGGCGGCAAAGGGCGGCACCCGCATCCCGGTGACGCAGCGGAGCAGCTCAAGTGCGGTCTCCGGCCGGTTGCGGATGAGCTCGATCGGCATTTCGTGATCAATACCAGGCATGGCCGAGATATTACGTACGGCAGTCGTTCAATTACACAGAGTTCGCAAAAATGGCGGCGATTGTCGGCTATTAGATCTCGACGGAGTTTCCCGGTTCGCGTCAGGACGTGCTCGTTCAGTGTTGTGACCGGCAGTGTTCACGGGGTTAACCGGTGGACCGAGTCTTCGCGGGGCTTGTAGGTTCCCGGCGTGACCGATGACGGCAGGACCTTGATCCGAATCGCGGAGGAAGCGGACGCTGCTGTGATCGCGCGGATCCACATGACCTCCCGGTCGGCGACCATGCCCTACCTCCCTCCGCAGAAGCGCAGTCACGAGCAGGTGACCGGGTGGGTCCAGGACGTCGTGCTCAAACGGTGTCGCACGTGGGTCGCCGTGCGTGACGCGGAGATCATCGGCTATGCGGCCCTCGACGGCGACATGCTCGAAGACCTCTATCTGCGCCCGGACGTCCGCCGGCAGGGAGTCGGCACGCTGCTGCTCGACGAGGTCAGG
This sequence comes from Microbispora hainanensis, assembly GCF_036186745.1. Taxonomy (NCBI): domain Bacteria; kingdom Bacillati; phylum Actinomycetota; class Actinomycetes; order Streptosporangiales; family Streptosporangiaceae; genus Microbispora; species Microbispora hainanensis. The sequence continues at coordinate 8,281,415 of NZ_CP108086.1, forward strand.
CGGCACAGCCCCGACGGGGTGTCGTTGCACGTCTTCCAGCAGAACACCGATGCCCGCGCGTTCTACGAGAGCCACGGTTTCACCGTCCTCGACACCAGCGACGGTGATCGCAACATGGAGAACCTGCCCGACATGACGCTTCGCTGGACGCCCGACAGCAGCCGGTGATCCGCACCGGCCAGACGTGGCTCACAGCGCGGCTGAGAGCACTAACCCTGCGGGGATGGGGGCTCCTCGCCGGGCTGGTCGCACGCCGACGACAGGATCTCCCGCCCGTCCGGCCTGCGGATGACGATGTCTCCTTGGCAGACGCTGGGCGAGCCCGCGCCGACGACGGCGAACGCCTCCCGGATCGTCACCCTGGCGTCGGTGCGGTATTCGCCGGTCTCGCCGACGATGCGCGCGGCGTCGTCCGCATCGACCGCACCATGACCGTCCACCACGCTGCCCGGCGGAATCACCGCCACATGGAACTCGTCGCGTCCTGACGGCACCCGCCCATCCTGATCGGTCCAGGAGCGCAGGTGGTCGACGTGGTCGTCCTGGATTCCACAGGGTCCCTGATCGACCAGCACCCCCTCGTGCCAGACGAACGCGTAGGACGGCGTGCGGCACTCGACCTGGATGTTCACCGAATCAGCCTGGACGGCGACCCTGAACGGCACCTTGCGCCCGCCAGCCGTGATCTCCTCGTCCAGGAGCACCCGGTCGCTCGTCAGGTAGGTCACATCCTGGGTCGGCGAAGGGCCGGCCGCGGTGGCGGCGTCGGGGGCGTCGGCCGGCGAGATCGTCATCGTACGCGGTGAGGTCGCCACCATCACCACAGTGGCCAGTCCGGCGGCCACCGCCGCCCCCGCGACGCCGCGACGGCGCCGGATGCGCCGCACCCTCCGGTCGACGTCGGCCAGGGTGACGCCCGCGCCTCCCCCCGTGGACGCATCTCGGGCGAGCAGGTCACGCAGGTCGTTATCGGTCATCGTCATGTCAGCCCTCCAGGCTCATCGCGGAGCGGGCGGCGGAATCGACACGCAGCCTGGCCAGCGCCCTGCTCGCCTGACTTCGAACGGTGGCGGCCGAGCAGCCCAGGATTTCCGCGATCTGGGCGTCGCCCAGATCGGCGAAGTAACGCAGCACGATCACGGCGCGCTGTTTCGGCGGCAGGCAGGTGAGGGCCTGCCGTACGGCGTCGCGGGAGCCGAGCAGGTCGGCCGGGTCGCCGACGGCCGGTTCCGGCAGCACGTCGACCGGCTGCTCGCCGCGCCAGCGTCGGCGCCACCAGGAGGCGTGGGTGTTGGTCAGGATGCGGTAGACGTACGGGTCGGGGTTCTCGCCGACCCTGCGCCAGGCCAGCCACGCTTTGGCCAGCGCCGTCTGGAGCAGGTCCTCGGCGGTGGCCCAGTCACGGCAGAGCAGGTAGGCCGTCCGCAGCAGTCGCTCCGAGCGCTGCTCGACATAGCGCTCGAAGTCGGCCCGGTCGCGCATGTGCGGCCCCCAGGTTCTCGGTGATCCCTTGGTGAACGGTCACCGATGACTACGCCCTGGGAACGTCCCGATGTTGCCTCGGGGGGCCATCCGGCCGGCGCGGGCCGGAAAGTCGGCTCGATCAGTGCAGGCCGCGGTGGCGGCGTCGGTGGTGGTGGTGGATCTCGTATCCGCTGAAGCCCGGGCGCTGGCGGCGTTCCTGCCACCACTCGCTCCAGGCGAACCAGCCGCGCTTGACCGGCGCGGCGTGCGAGTCGCCGATGATCTTCACGTCGCCCATCAGCACGTACGCCGTGACCCTGACGACGGGGGCGGACCGGCCTCGGGGCGCCTCGATCACCTGGACCTTCTTGTCCCCCATGATCGTGATTCCGGAGAGCTCGACGTCGACGCCGTCCGGCACGATGATCCTGATGTCGCCCATCACGCACGCGGCGACGATGTCCACCTCACGCCCACGCACCTCGGCCTGACGCAGGTCGAGGACCACGTCGCCCATGACGGAGACCGCGCCGATGCCGTCGTCGATCCGCCATGTGCCGGTCCTCTTGGCGTCGCCCAGCACCGCGACGATCCACTTGCGCGTCCTGCCCTGCGGGGCGGCCGGTACGGCGGGCCGGGGCCCGGGAACGCCTCCCGGCAGGTCGGCGGTGATCTGGGCGAGCTCTCCGTGGGTCTGCGCCAGATAGGCGGCCTCGGTCCGCTCGGTCAGCTCCGCGAGGGTCAGCCGTCCCTCGGCGGAGGCCACGCGCAGCTGCTCCACCACGGCCTCGCGTTCGGCGTCGGATGCCCGCATACCACCCGGATCGTTCACGCCCTTCACCGTATCCCGGGCCGGTCCCGCTCGCCCTCCTCCCTGGGAACGATCCTGCGCCGATCCTGGGAGCGGTCCTGGGACCGACCCAGGAGACGAACCGGAGAGACGATCCCTGCGGACGATGCTCGGAAGAGGCTGTGTGAGCATGGAATCGTGACCCGCAGCAGGTTATTGGAAGCGGTAGCGGGAGGGGACGTCGCGCGGGTGGCGGCGATGCTGCACCCGGACACCGCCGTGAACCCCGCTCAGGGGACGACGCCGCTCTACCGGGCGGCCGTCGGCGGTCACCACGACATCGTCAGGCTGCTCCTGGAATATGGCGCCGACCCGGACCAGCCGAGCGGAGGGCACGAGGAGGGCCTTCCGCTCTGCGCGGCGGCGTGCTGGAACCATGCCGAGACCGTCCAGGCGCTGCTCGACGGCGGCGCCGATCCCGACGCGGCGGAGGAGGGCGGCTGGACGCCTCTGCTGTGGGCCGCGGCCAACGGCAACCTGGAGTCGGCCGACATCCTGCTCGACGCCGGGGCCGATCCCGGCCGGGCCGACGACGACGGCGACACCCCGCTGACGCTGGCCACGATCTTCGGGGCGTACGGGATCGTCTGGTCCCTGCTGGAGCACGGCGCCGACCCGTCCGCGCCGGGCTGGGACGGCATGACCCCGCTGGAGATCGCCGCGCGGCTGGCGGCGGTGGACGTCGAAGCCGTGCTGCGCGAGGAGGTCTCCAGGAGGGTGGAGGGCGAGCACACGGTGCTGGTGGCCCACGCCTCCGCCGCGGACGGCACCCGGCGGGTCGCGGTCGAGGCGCGTGGCACCGGCGTCGACTACTCGATCAGCCGCCAGCAGGGGCACGCCGCGATCGCGACGGTCCTGGAGGCGGCTCTCGGTCTGCGTCCGCCCCCGGACGTACTGCTCAGGCGCGTGCTGCCCTACCGCGACCTGGACGAGGACGACGAGACGTGGTGGGCGGCCGTCCACGCGCTCCAGTCCCGCCACGACGAGGAGACGTTCCTGGCGCTGGCCCGGCTGTGCGAGAGCGACGACCCGGTGGAGCGGGAGTTCGGCGTGGACGCGCTCGCGCAGTTCGGCCGCGTGACGGGCGTCGGCGGGCAGGCGGCGCTCGGGAGGCGGCCGGGGCTCGACGGACAGCCGGGGCCCGCCGGGGAGACAGGGCTCGGCGCGGAGACAGGGCTCGGCGCGGACGCGGCGCACGACCCCTACCAGGACCGCGTCCTGGAGATCCTGCGCGACCTGGCCCGGCACGAGACCGAGCCCGCGGTCGTCGAGGCGCTGCTCCGCGCGTTCGGCCACCAGACCGACGAATGGGCGCTCCCCGAGGTGCTCAAGCTCGTCAACACCCCGGGCCGGGAGCCCACGGTCCACGATCCCATGGCACTCGCCGCGGTCCTGCCTCCGGACGACGAGGACGGGCTGGCCGCGCTGATCAGGCTGAGCCGGTGCGCCGACGACGAGGTGCGCGACTGGGCCACGATGGGCATCGCGGGACTGCCCGCCGACACCGAGCCCATCAGGGACGCCCTGGTCTCCCGGCTGACCGACCGCGATCTGACGACGGTGGCCGAGGCCGCGCGGGGCCTGGCCGGGCGCGGGGACCGGCGCGCGATCGAGGGCGTCCACCGGGTGCTCAGCGAGGCGGGGGCCGACCAGGACTACGCCCGCGACCTCGCCCTGGAGGCGGCCCAGGAGCTCGGACTGGAGATTACGGGCGCTTGACCGTTCGTTGTCCGGTGTTTGTCCCTGCCGCCCGGGATGTTAGAGATGAAGTCCCGGCATCGTGGACGTCCCGGTATGGACGAGTCCCTGCACTGACCACAGGAGGACCCAGTGACCCACGACGTGACCAACCAGGTGCCACCGCTGTCCGGCCACGACGTCGCGGCCGACAAGGCGCTGCTGGAGGGGCTCGCCAGGGAGGGGGCGGACTGGGCGACCGGGGAGCTGCGCCAGCTCGGCCTGCTGGCCGGTTCGGCGAAGGCGCAGGAGTGGGGGCGGCTGGCAAACGAGCACCCGCCCGTCCTGTGGACCCACGACCGCTACGGCAACAGGATCGACGAGGTCGAGTTCCACCCGGCCTGGCACGAGCTGATGACGGTCGCGGTCGAGAGCGGCGCGCACGCCGCGCCCTGGACGTCGGCCCGGCCCGGTGCGCACGTCGCGAGGGCCGCGAAGTTCTTCACCTGGTCGCAGGTCGAGGCCGGGCACGGCTGCCCGGTCTCCATGACGTACGCCGCCGTGGCCGCGCTGCGGCACTCTCCGTCGCTGCGCGCGGAGTGGGAGCCGCTGCTGGCCTCCCGCACGTACGACTTCGGGCTGCGCCCGGCGAAGGACAAGCGCGGCGTGCTGGCCGGGATGGCCATGACCGAGAAGCAGGGCGGCTCCGACGTGCGGGCCAACACCACCAGGGCCGAGCCGCTGGGCGACGGGAGCTTCGCCCTGACCGGCCACAAGTGGTTCAACTCCGCCCCCATGTGCGACGTGTTCCTGGTGCTGGCCCAGGCCCCGGGCGGGCTGTCGTGCTTCCTGCTCCCCCGCGTGCTGCCCGACGGCACCCGCAACGCGATGCGCCTGATGCGGCTTAAGGACAAGCTCGGCAACCGGTCGAACGCCTCGGCCGAGGTCGAGTACGAGGGCGCGATCGCCTACCTCGTCGGCGAGGAGGGCCGGGGCGTCCGGACCATCATCGAGATGGTGAACATGACCAGGCTCGACTGCGTGATCGGCTCGGCCGCCGGCATGCGGTACGGCCTGACGCAGGCGCTTCATCACGCCCGTCACCGCAGGGCGTTCGGCCGGACGCTGGCCGAGCAGCCGCTGATGCGCTCGGTGCTCGCCGACCTGGCGCTGGAGTCGGAGGCCGCGACCACGCTCATGATGCGCCTGGCCGGGGCCACCGACCGGGCGATCCGGGGCGACGCGGGCGAGGGCCTGTTCCGCCGGGCCGCCCTCGCCGCCGGCAAATACTGGGTGTGCAAGCGGGCACCGGTCCACGCGGCCGAGGCGCTGGAGTGCCTGGGCGGCAACGGGTACGTCGAGGAGTCGCAGATGCCCCGGCTGTTCCGGGAGTCGCCGCTGAACGGCATCTGGGAGGGCTCGGGCAACGTGGCCGCCCTCGACCTGATGCGGGTGATGGCCAGGGAGCCGGAGGCCGTCGAGGCGTTCTTCGCCGAGGTGGCGCTGGCCCAGGACCGGAGGGTCGCCGACGCGGCCGAGCGGGTGCTGAAGAGGCTCGCCGCGGCGGGCGAGGCCGACGCGCGCCGGGTGGCCGAGGAGATGACGCTGGTCCTCCAGGCGTCCCTGCTCGTACGGCACGCCCCCGCCGCGGTGGCCGACGCGTTCTGCGCCTCGCGCCTTGCCGGTGACTGGGGACGCGCCCTCGGCACGCTGCCCCCCGGCCTCGACCTGGAGGCGATCCTGGAGCGCGCCGCCCCGGCGTGAGCCCGCAACCGGCCATGCCGCGGGCCCGGCCCGTCGCCGGCGGCGTTAAGGTCACTGTGGATAGGCTCCGCTTACTGAAGGGATATCGCCATGGCGACCACTCGTACCGCGACGACGCAGTGGAAGGGCGCACTGCTCGACGGTTCGGGCACCGTTTCGCTCGACACCTCCGGGGTCGGCACCTTCGACGTCTCCTGGCCCTCCCGGGCGGAGGCGGCCAACGGCAAGACGAGCCCGGAGGAGCTGATCGCCGCCGCTCACTCCTCGTGCTTCTCGATGGCCCTGTCCGCGGGGCTGGCCAAGGCCGGCACGCCGCCGCAGTCGCTGGAGACCCGCGCGGACGTGACCTTCCAGCCGGGCGAGGGCATCACCGGCATCGTGATCTCCGTCCGCGGGCAGGTGCCCGGAATCTCCGCCGAGGACTTCCAGCAGGCCGCCGAGACCGCCAAGGCGAACTGCCCGGTGAGCAAGGCGCTCGCCGGCACGACGATCACCCTCAACGCCGAGCTGGTCGGCTGAGCACCAGTGGGAGCCCCCGCCGGACCGGATCCGGCGGGGGCTCCCGCGTTCCGGTGCGAGAGCAGCGATCGTCGCGCGTGCACGATTCGCCCGAGCAGTGGAGAATGAGGTTACATGCGCGAGGTTTGGCCTGGAGAGCCCTACCCGCTCGGCGCCACCTGGGATGGTGTGGGCACCAACTTCTCGGTGTTCTCAGAGGTGGCCGAGCGGGTCGAACTGTGCCTGTACGACGACAGGGGTGAGGAAACCCGCGTCGACCTGCCCGAGGTCGACGGGTTCGTCTGGCACGGCTACGTGCCCGGGATCATGCCCGGCCAGCGGTACGGCTTCCGCGTGCACGGACCCTACCGGCCCGACCACGGGCACCGGTGCAATCCGTCCAAGCTGCTGCTCGACCCGTACGCCAAGGCGATCGAGGGCTCGGTGCGGTGGAACGAGTCGCTCTTCTCCTACCATTTCGCCGACCCCGCGCGGCTCAACACCGACGACTCCGCGCCGTACATGCCGAAGAACGTGGTCGTGAACCCGTTCTTCGAGTGGGGCAACGACCGGCCGCCCCGCACGCCGTACCACGAGACGGTGATCTACGAGGCGCACGTGCGCGGCCTGACCATGCGCCATCCCGCCGTACCCGAGGAGCAGCGGGGCACCTACGCCGGGCTCGCGCACCCTGCCGTGATCGACCATCTGTTGTCGATCGGCGTGACGGCGGTCGAGCTCATGCCCGTGCACCAGTTCGTGCCCGAGCACTTCCTGGTCGCCCGGGGGCTGACCAACTACTGGGGCTACAACACGATCGCCTACATGGCGCCGCACAACGCGTACGCCAGCTCGGGGCAGCGCGGCGAGCAGGTCCAGGAGTTCAAGGCGATGGTGCGGGCCCTGCACGACGCGGGGATCGAGGTGATCCTCGACGTCGTCTACAACCACACCGCCGAGGGCGACCACATGGGCCCCACGCTGGGCTTCCGCGGCATCGACAACGTCGCCTACTACCGGCTGCGCGAGGAGGACCGCCGCTACTACCTCGACTACACCGGGTGCGGCAACTCGCTGAACGTCCGCTCGCCCCACGCGCTCCAGCTGATCATGGACTCGCTGCGCTACTGGGTGCTCGACATGCACGTGGACGGCTTCCGCTTCGACCTCGCCGCCGCGCTGGCCCGGGAGCTGCACGACGTCGACCGGCTGAGCGCGTTCTTCGACCTCATCCAGCAGGACCCGGTGATCTCACAGGTCAAGCTGATCGCCGAGCCGTGGGACGTCGGCCCCGGCGGCTACCAGGTCGGCAACTTCCCGCCGTTGTGGACCGAGTGGAACGGCAAATACCGCGACTCCGTGCGGGACTTCTGGCGCGGCGCCTCCCGGACGCTGCCCGAGTTCGCCTCGCGCCTGGCCGGCTCCAGCGACCTGTACGCCAGCAGCGGCCGCCGCCCGGTCGCCTCCATCAACTTCGTGACCGCCCACGACGGGTTCACGCTCAACGACCTCGTGTCGTACGACCACAAGCACAACGAGGCCAACGGCGAGGGCAACCGCGACGGCACGGACGACAACCGCTCCTGGAACTGCGGCGCCGAGGGCCCGGTGGAGGATCCCGGCATCGTACGGCTGCGCCGGCGGCAGCGGCGCAATCTCCTCACCACGCTGTTCGTGTCCCAGGGCGTGCCGATGCTGCTGGCGGGCGACGAGTTCGGCCGCACCCAGCACGGCAACAACAACGCCTACTGCCAGGACAACGAGACCTCCTGGATCGACTGGTCGCTGATCCGCCAGGAGGGCGACCTGCTGGAGTTCGTCCGCCGCCTGGCCGCGTTACGGCGGGCGCATCCCGTCTTCCGGCGACGCCGGTTCTTCCAGGGCCACTCGCCCGGGGACGGCAGCAGGGACATCATCTGGCTCACGCCGTCCGGCACCGAGATGACCGACGGCGACTGGCACACGGGCTACGCCAAGTCGCTGGCGGTGTACGTCAACGGCGACGCGATCAGCGAGCCGGGCCCGCGCGGCGAGCGGATCAGGGACGAGACGTTCCTGCTGCTGATCAACGCGCACCACGAGAACCTGACGTTCGCCCTCCCGGGGCCGGAGCTGGGGGCCGCCTGGCGTCCCGTCCTCGACACCGCCGAGGACGACCTCCGCGACGATCCGTACGCCGAGGAGATCCTGCCCGCCGAGGCCAAGGTCTGTCTCGCCGACCGGTCCATGCGGGTCCTGGTCTCCACCGGCGCCTGAACCCTCCCCGCCGCCCGGGCGCGCCACACGGCCGTCCCCGCCGGCACGTCTTGACCCCCACCCATAAGGGACATACCTGCACGCTTCGTTACTCTCTGGCGGGTGACCACCACACCAGTGCAGGCCGGTCTGCCGCCGAAACCCCGGGCGGCAGTCGTACGGGACGCCCTCGGGGTCGGCACTGCCGTCGGCTTGTCGGGCTTCGCGTTCGGCGTGACCTCGGCGGGTGCGGGGATGACCGTCGTCCAGACCTGCGTGCTGTCGCTGTTCGTGTTCACCGGGGCGTCCCAGTTCGCGCTGGTGGGCGCGCTCGGCAGCGGCGGCAACCCGCTAGCCGCCGCGGCCGGGGCGCTGCTGCTCGGCGTCCGCAACGCCTTCTATGGGCTGCGGCTGTCACAGCTGCTCGGGCTCCCCGGATCGGTCCGCCCGCTCGCCGCGCAGTGGGTGATCGACGAAACCTCCGCCGTGGCCCTGGCCCAGCCCGACCGGCGCCTCGCCCGGCTCGGGTTCACGGTCACCGGGGTCAGCCTGTACGCCGGGTGGAACATCACCACGTTCCTGGGCGCGCTGGGCGCCTCCGCGCTGGGCGATCCGACGGCGTGGGGGCTCGACGCCGCCGGTCCGGCCGTCTTCCTCGCCCTGCTCCTGCCCATGCTCCGAGGCCGTTCCTCCTCCAGGCCCGCCGCCGCTTCCCCTGCCGAACCGCCCGATGACGGCGGACCCCGTGGCCGCGCCCGGCCCGGTGTCCACGCGGAACCACGCGATGAGGCGCCCCGCACACCGCAGGCGGCCCGAGACCCGCTCGCCCGGCATGCGGAGGCGGTGGTGGCGGTGCTGGCCGTGGTGCTCGCCCTCGCCTGCGTGCCGTTCCTGCCCGCAGGTGTGCCGGTGCTTGTGGCCGTGCTCGCCGCGCCCGCCGTGCTGGCCGCGTCACGGCTGCTCACCCGCCGTTCGCCCCAAGGAGGACGCTGATGGTCTGGGTCGCGATCGTCGTCACGGCGGCCGGTTGTTACGCCGTGAAGCTGCTTGGCCTTTCGGTGCCGGCGGCGGTGCTGGAACGGCCCCTCGTCCGCAGGCTGGCCGCGCTGGTGCCGATCGCGGCGCTGGCCGCGCTGATCGCCCTGCAGACCTTCGCCGACGGTCGCACGCTCGTGGTCGACGCCCGGGCCGCCGGGCTCGCCGCGGCGGCCGTCGCGCTGCTGCTGCGCGCGCCGTTCCTGGTGGTCGTCGCGGTCGCCGTCGTCGTCACCGCCGCCGTCCGCGCCCTGACCGGCTGAAAGTCAGAGCTACTTGTGGTCGGGCCGGCCGGCGGGCAGCGGGTCGGCCGCCCGGCGGGTCAGCGGGCGAGGATCCTGTCGAGGTCGTAACTCACCGGGCGTTCGAGCTGTTCGTAGGTGCAGGACGCGGGCGTGCGGTCCGGGCGCCAGCGGCGGAACTGGGCGGTGTGCCGGAACCGGTCGCCCTCCATGTGGTCGTAGGCCACCTCGACCACACGTTCCGGCCGCAGCGGGATGAACGACAGGTCCTTCTTGGCATTCCACCGCGACACGGCGCCGGGCAGGCGCTGGCCCTGCGCGCCGCCCGTCGCGACCTCGGCCCAGTGTCCCCACGGATGCTCGCTCAGGTCCTCCACCCGGTAGGGCGCGAGCTCCTCGACGAGTTCCTCACGCCGCTTCATCGGGAAGGACGCGGCGACGCCCACGTGGTGCAGGCGACCGTCCGGCGAGTAGAGCCCGAGCAGCAGCGAGCCGACGATCGGCCCCGACTTGTGCTCGCGGTAGCCCGCCACCACGCAGTCGGCCGTCCTCTCGTGCTTGACCTTGAACATCACGCGCTTGTCCGGCGTGTACGGCTGGTCGCCCGGCTTGACGACGATGCCGTCGAGACCTGCGCCCTCGAACGCGTCGAACCACTCGGCGGCCAGGCTCTCGTCCCGGGTGACCGGCGTGAGCCGTACGGACCGGCCCGCGCCCGCCAGCATCTCCTCCAGCCGGGCCCTCCGCGCCGAGAACGGCGCCTCCATGAGGTCCTCCGTCCCGGTGGCGAGCAGATCGAAGGCGACGAAGGACGCCGGCGTGTTCTCGGCCAGCAGCCGCACCCGGGACTGCGCGGGATGGATGCGCTGCTGCAACGCGTCGAAGTCGAGCGACTGGCCCCTGATCAGCACGATCTCGCCGTCCACGACGCACTTGGGCGGCAGCTCCTGCCGGATGGCCTCGACCAGCTCGGGGAAGTAGCGCGTGAAGGGCCGCTCGTTCCTGCTGCCGAGGAAGACCTCGTCGCCGTCGCGGAAGACGATGCAGCGGAAGCCGTCCCACTTCGGCTCGTAGAAGAGCGTGCCGTCCTGCTTCGGCAGCCCCTTGACGGCCTTGGCGAGCATCGGCGCGACCGGCGGCACGACCGGCAGATCCAGACCGGGGATCTCCGGCTCAACCGGAAGCTTCATCCTGCGCCTCCCTGATGTATCGGCAGAAGAGGAAGCCGTCATCTTCGAGCACCTGGGCGAGGGTCAGCGGCGTGTGCGATGCGACGCCGTCCAGTATGCGCGCCGCGTCGCCGCCGGTCAGCAGCGGGCTCACGGTCAGCGCCAGCTCGTCGACCAGGCCGGCGGCGGCAAGCTGCGCGTTCACCCGGGGGCCGCCCTCGCACAGAACACGGCCGAGCCCCCGGGCGCGCAGCTCGCCGACGGCGGTCGCGAGATCGACCGTCTCCTCGCCCGCGACGATGACGTCGGCCCTCGCGGCCGCCTCCTCGCGGCGGTCCTTCGGCGCCGACTCGGTCGTGATCACGATCGTCCGGGCGTACGGCTCCGCCTCGGTGAACAGCTCACTGCCGAGGTCGAGGTCGAGGCGGCGGGTGACGACGGCGATGGGCGGCGCCGGGGGCCTGCCCTCCCGCAGGGCCCGCCACGACTCGCGCGGGCGGGCCGGCCGGTATCCCTCCGTGCGGACGGTGGCGGCCCCGGCCAGCACCACGTCGGCCAGGCCGCGCAGCACTCCGAAGATCCGCTTGTCGGCCCGGCCGGACAGGCCCTCCGAGTGGCCCTCGACCCAGGCCGCGCCGTCGGCGCTGCTCACCATGTTGAGGCGCAGCCAGTGGTCGCGCGGATAGGCGTAGGCGGCGGGGATGTCCGGCTCGTCCTCGGCGTAGGGGTGGATGCGGCGCACGCTTCCTACAGTGGCACACGGCACCGACAACCCCGCCGCGACGCCCCGTGCCCGGGGTGCCGCCACCGGCCGGGCCGGCGATCCCCCGGCCAGAGCCCGCTGTCCCGGTGGCCCTGCCCGCGGACGGTGCGGCGCCGCCCGGTCGCCCGGCCAGGGCCCGCTCCCGTGGCCGTGCCCGCGGATGGTGCGGCGCCGCCCGGTCGCCCGGCTCGTCCACACGCTCTCCGCCGAGTGATCGCCTCTCCTGGCCCGGCGATCACTCCCCCGATGTTCGTTTCGTCCCCTCCCGGCACCCCGACACGGCGCGAAATTCACGGTCAGGCGGCTTCGCCGTTCTAATCTTTCGGCCGGTCGCAACAGGCCATGTGATTCGAGGACATCCGGGGGGCGGACATATGCGCGGGCCGAGCAGGCGGGAGATGCTGGCGTCGGCGGTGTGGGGAACGGCGGCGATCGCGTTCGGGGTGCGCGGCCCGGCGGCGCACGCGGCCCCGGTCACGGTACGCCGGCGGATCGGCGACCTGCCCAAGGAGCAGTGGGAGGCGTTCGTCCGGGCGGTGCGCACGCTGAAGGCACGGGGGACCTACGACGCGCTGGTCAACGCCTACACCGAGCAGTTCGCGGCCACCCACGCCAACGGCTTCTTCCTGCCGTGGCAGCGTAGATATCTCCTGCACTTCGAGCGGGAGCTCCAGCGCATCGATCCGGCCGTGTCCGTGCCGTACTGGGACTGGACGCGCGACAGCCGATCACCGCAGCGCTCGGTGGTGCTGTCGAAGGAGTATTTCGGGGGAAACGGCGACGCGAAACACGATCAGGCCGTGCTCAACGGTGCGTTCGCCGGGTGGACGGCCAGAATCCCACGACCTCATCCGCTCCGGCGTTCCTACGCCGACGGCGGGAAGATCCCCGCGTGGGCCTCGCCCGATCTCATCGTGAACATGCTGAAAAATCCGGACTTCCAGGTGTTCAACATGCAGATGGAGGTTCACATCGGCGCGGTGCAGATGGGCATCGGAGGCGACCTGGCCCTGCCCTCCGCCCCGAACGACCCCTTGTATTGGGTCATCGCCTGCTTCGGCGACCTGCTGTGGCACACATGGCGCACCCGCCATCCCGGTGCCCCGATCCGGTCGGCGTACGGGAACGTCACCGAGTCCAGCCGCCTGCCCCGGTACAGCGAGAAGGTCGCGAACGTCCTGGACGTCGAGAAGCTGGGTTACCGCTACGACGGCGTGTGGCCGCGCACGCGCTGACCTCGTCCGGGCGGCCGGCGACAGGCGGCGCGCTCAGTCGTCGTCACGGTGGAGCAGGTCGCTCTCCACCGCCTCGATCACCTGCTGAAGGTGCAGGCCGCGGGCCGCGTCCAGCTCGTGCCGCCGGCGGTGCCCGGCGGCGTCCGCGAACTCGCGGTACATGGTGTCGACGGCCTCCCTGCCGACGGCGGCCACGCCGTCGACGGCCGCCACGCCGCCGGAGCCGAACACCTCGATCTCGGCGCGCTCCCTGACGGGCTCGGGCGAGGTGTACATGGAGACCTCGCTGTAGGTCCCGCCCTCATGCTCGAACATCATCCCGAACCAGCCGGTCGGCTGGCCGTGCGCGTGAACGCCGATCACACGGCCGAGCGCGGCGTCGAGGAGATCCAGGAGATCGGGGCCGAGGTCCCCGCGCAGCACGCTCAATCCTCTGCGCCATGGGCGCGGATCGGGCGGAGCTGTCGTGACGACCAGACCGCTGGCCCCCTTCGGAAAGGTCTTCGGAACCGCGTCGGTCAGGAAGTGGCGGACCGTCGCCGAGTAACGCCAGAGCAGCGCGAGCTGCGAGACCGTGGGTCCGGCGGCCTCGGCCAGACGCTCCGCGCCGGCCAGGTCGCCCGCGACGGGCCGTTCCAGGAGCAGTGCCTTGTCCTGCCCCGCCGCGACCTCCGCCAGGTAGGGCTGGACGGGAGGCGGCACGGCGAACACCACCGCCTCGCAGTGGTCGAGCAGGTCCTCGAAGCGGCCGCACGCCGGCACGCCGTACTGCGCCGCGAGCGCCTGCGTGGGACCCGGCGATCGCGCCCACACGCCCGCGAAGCGCGCTTCTGGACACGCCGCGATGGCTGGTGCGTGCACCTCCGCCGCCCGGCGGCCCGCACCGACGAGGCCGATGGCGATAGCCATACCGTCCACTGTAGGCACCGCCTCCCGGCCCGGGGTGCGTAGGGGTGTGGGAATCGACCTGGGAGGACGCCGTGCGCACCGCCGGCTAGGAGGGGGCGAGCTTTCACCACTGACCGCACCGCCCTGACCGCACCGCCCTGACCGCACCGCCCCGGCCGTACGGCTTACTCCGCGGCCTGCTGGAACTCGGCCGGCAGCTGCGACATGGCATGGTCGAAGGTCTCGTCCGGAACAGCGTCCCGCAGCGTCAGCAGGACGGCCCGGATCCCTCCCCTCGCCTCCTCCTCGGTCAGCCCTGTGCGTTTGCCGATCAGCACGACGAACTCGCGGAACCCGAGCCGCTGGATCGAATCACTGACGTGGACCGACTCCCGGAGAGGCTCCGGAAGTTCGAACGCGAGATGCTGAGCCTCCGTGGCGCTGAGCCGGTCTCCCAGGAGCTCCAGTGTCGCGCGGCTCAGATCCGCCGCCTCCTCGCGCGACAGGCCGCTGCGCTCGGCCACCCTGCCGAAGAAGTCCCTGTGGTCCATCCTGGCTCCATTCCCACCGGTGTCCTCCCGACACCGAGCAGGCGGACCGCTTGGAGCGATACATGTCGAGGTCCCCGGCACCTCTGGCTTGTGAGCGGAAACGACACCGAGGTCTGGCCGTTCGGGTCTGGCCGTTCGCAAGGGGCGACGCGCGATGGACGTGATCTGAGGCGAGATCGGCAAGGCCCGCATCAGGGCTGAGGTCATGGGCGAGGAGATGCGTCGGCACGGTCGAGGTGGAGATCCTGGTCCAGAACAGCCGTAACGGCGATGACGGCGAGCTGGCGTTCGAAGTGGTCGAGGCAAGCGGTCCGAAGGGCGGCGACACCCACCGCATCACCTTCCCGATGACCCCTGTCTTCGGGCCTCACGGCCGAGAGCCCGCGGGGAGGAACGAGCGCCCGCGAACGCGCGCCTAGTGCGGTCCCACCCTCGGGTAAGAGGGCGGGACCGCCGTAGGACGCACATTACGCCCTGGTAGTCGCGGTGCGGCTCCGGCCCGTCGCCGTACCGACGGTCTCCCGCTCCTGCCTCTCCTGCTGGCGGGCGGACCTGGAGAGGCCCTCCAGCTCGTGCGCGGTCTCCTCGAACTCCTGCGCGGCCTCCCGGCTCATCCTGCTCACGATCCTGCGCCCGCGGAGGGCCATGTCCTCGTACACCTCGCCGGCCTTGGCCAGGGCGTACGGCCCGACGCCCGCGAGGGCGCAGAACGGCTTGGACATCGTGATCCTCTTGACCGGTGTCGTCACTTGGTCACTCTCCATACATATCGGTCTAGCGGCGGCTTCCAGCTGTTCCGGACAGGGGAAACCGGCCGGGCGTCAGGAAGGCGGCGTGCCGAGGGCGTCCGTCCCGGACCCGATGTCGCCGGCGGCCTGCTCCGGGCCGTTGTCCACGGCCCCGGAGGCATTCCGCGGATCCGTCCAGGTGATGTGGCCGGTATCCCCACGATCGTCGTCGGGCTCGCCGTAGCCGCAGCTCAGGCACATGCGGTTGTCTCCCCCTGCTCGGTCGTGTGCACAACGGCCCCGCCCTCGGCAGCGGTGTGAGGGCGAGGCTCGGGTGTTCCAGGTTCGTCCGTGCGCGGTCTTGCCCGGGGACGAGCGCCCGCTCCCCCGTCGGCGAGCGCTCGCCAGGACCATCCCCGCACCCGTCTCCAGGGACACCGGGCGGGAATGCAAGAGCCGATCAAGAGCAGAGACAGCGGGACAAAAACACCGCCCGGCGAGTCACGATCAGCCGGACGGCCTCGCCTTGCTGGGCTGGACGCGCCTCGGCTCGCCGGGCATCTTGGGGTAGTTCGGCGGATAGGGCATGTCGCCCCGCTCGTCGGCGTCGTACCACTCCAGCAGCGTGCCGATACCGAAGGCGTGGTCGTCGATCGCCCGGTGCACGTCGCCCAGCTCGGCGAACCGCTTCGGCATGGTTCTGATGTCGAAGTCGCGCGGGTCGCAGCCGGCCAGCTCATCCCAGGTCACGGGGGCCGAGACCCGGGCGTCGGGCCGCGCGCGGACCGAGTAGGCGGCCACCACCGTGCGGTCGCGGGCGTTCTGGTTGTAGTCGATGAAGACCTTCTCCCCCCGCTCCTCCTTCCACCAGGCGCTCGTCGCGAGGTCCGAGCGGCGCTCGACCTCGCGGGCGAAGGCGATCGCGGCGTACCGCACCTCGGTGAAGGTCCAGCGCGGCTCGATGCGTATGTTCACGTGGATGCCGCGGCTGCCCGAGGTCTTGGGGAAGCCCGTCATACCGAGCTCGTCGAGGATCTCCTTCACGGTGAAGGCCACCTGACGGGCCTGCTCGAACGACGTGCCGGGCTGCGGGTCGATGTCGATGCGCAGCTCGTCGGGGTGGTCGAGGTCGGCGCGGCGGGCGGGCCACGGGTGGAAGTCGATGGTGCCGAGGTTGGCGCACCACGCGATGGCCGCCACCTCGGTCGGGCAGAACGCGTCGGCCGTACGCCCGCTGGGGAAGCGCACCGTGACGGTCTCGATCCAGTCGGGATGCCGGGGCATCCGCTTCTGGTAGATGGCGTCGGTGCCGACGCCGTCGGGGTGCCGCTTGAGGTAGGTCGGCCGCTCCCGCAGGGCGCGCAGCACGCCGTCCCCCACGCTCACGTAGTACTCCACCAGGTCGCGCTTGGTGGCGCCTGCCTCGGGGAAGTAGACCTTGTCCGGATTGGTGACCTTGACGGTGCGGCCACCCACCTCTATCTCGATGTACGGCGAAGCCATGCACGTGACACTACCCGGATGAGGGGGTCCGTCCCGGGCTGCCGACGGCGGCCGGACCGGGCGCTCCCACGGCCGCGCCCTCCCGGCGCAGGCACGTGGTCGCGTACGGCGCGCTCGCGTTCGGACTGCGCCGCACGCGACGGGACGGACCACGACGGCCGCCCGCGGGCGGCCTCCTCTCGCCGTCCGGCGGCGTCCAGCACGGGTCGGGTGCCTCGCCGCCCTGACGGCGGTGTGGGTGACCGCCCCCGCGCGGGTGACGGCGATCAACCCCCTCGTCAATGAAGACGCCGGAAGACCTGGGAAAGGATGCTCCGCCTCGTCAACATGTGCGGGGAAGATCCGGGGCGTCCGCGGAGTTTCCCACTTCGTAATCCCCGCGAGGGGCCCACGAAGGCAGGGTGGTGAGCATGGAGAAGGTAATCAAGAGCGACGCCGAGTGGCGCGCGCAGCTTTCCCCCGAGGAGTACCGGGTCCTCCGGCAGGCGGGGACCGAGCGCCCGTTCAGCGGCGAGTACGTCGACACCAAGACGGTCGGCGTCTACTCCTGTCGCGCCTGCGGGGCGGAGCTGTTCCGGTCGGAGACGAAGTTCGAGTCGCACTGCGGCTGGCCGTCGTTCTACGAGCCGTCCGAGTCGCAGGCCGTGACCCTGCACGAGGACGACTCGCTCGGCATGCGCCGGGTGGAGGTCCGCTGCGCCCGCTGCGACTCGCACCTCGGGCACGTGTTCCACGGCGAGGGCTATCCCACGCCGACCGACGACCGCTACTGCATCAACTCCGTCTGCCTGACGCTGCAGCCGGGCGAGTGACGCCTATTTCGGCTTGGGGTAGGTGACCCGGCAGTCGTCGTCGTCCGGGCCGAGGACGTTGGCGAGGACGGGGTTGCCGTTCTCGCCGAACCTCGCCTGGACGAACACGACGGGGTTGGACTCCCCCCGCTCTGCCAGATACTCCAGGCCGCGTTTGCACAGCGTGATCGCGGTCTTGGAGTTGCCGGCGTTCTCCGGGAGGTTCGTGTAGATGCGCAGGTAGCCGCCCTCGGTGCGGATGTCCTTGACGCGCTTGGCGGTCTTGTCGCTCCACCTGCTGCGGAAGTAGGCCTCCGCCTTGGTGTCGGTGTATTTCGACCGTCCGGACGCCTTCTGTTCCGCCGCCTTCTTGTCCCGCTTGGTGGCCGGCTTCTTGTCGGTTTCGACGCTGGCGACGGTCAGCTCGCCGGCCGGGGACGCGTGCGGCGCCGGCGCGGCGACCACGTGCCGCGGCTCCGCGCCGGAACGCGACAGCGGCCAGGCGATGGCCACGGCCCCGACGGCGAAGGCGGCCACCCCAAGAGACACCTCGACAACGTGCGAACGGGCCCGCCTCTTGCGGCGGCGCCCCCTGGAACGTGCCAGCCCGCTAGCCACTCTGCCTCACCTAGACGTCGATTCTTCGTCACAGTATGGCAAAGACTTCGGGCCGCCAAGACCGTTTCCGACGCTTCGCGCGAGATCAACCTAAATGTCCCTTGCGTCGCTCCAGCACGCCAGGGCCCACCCGCCCGGGGCACCGGGCGGGTGGCTGTAAGGGCATGGCTAGGGCAGCGCGGCGACGAGCTCGCTGACCGGCTTGCGGGTGCCGGTGTAGAAGGGGATCTCGACCCTGGTGTGCCGCCGCGCCTCGGCTCCGCGCAGGTGGCGCATCAGGTCGACGATGCGGTGCAGCTCGTCGGCCTCGAACGCCAGCATCCACTCGTAGTCGTTGAGCGCGAAGCAGGCGACCGTGTTGGACCGCACGTCGGGATACTCGCGCGCCATCTTGCCGTGCTCGGCCAGCATCCTGCGCCGCTCGGAGTCCTCCAGCAGGTACCACTCCAGGGACCGTACGAAGGGGTAGACGCAGACGAAGCCCTTGGGCTCCTCATCCGCGAGGAAGGCCGGGATGTGGGACTTGTTGAACTCGGCCGGGCGGTGCAGGGCCATGGCCGACCACACCGGCTCGCTCGCGCGCCCGAGGGCGGTGCGGCGGAAGCGGGTGTAGGTCTCCTGCAGGTCTTCGGGCGTGGGGGCGTGCCACCAGAACATGAAGTCGGCGTCGGCGCGGAACCCGGCCACGTCGTAGCAGCCTCGGGTCGTCACGTCCTTGCCCGCCGCCTGCGCGAGCAGCTCCTCGACCTCGTCGGCCACGCCCTCACGGGCGGCGGGAAGCTGGTCGCGCAGCCGGAAGACCGACCACATCGTGTAGCGAATGACCAGATTGAGATCGCGTGCCTTGGGCCGCGGGGCAGGCTCCGTCATGCCTCCATTCTGCCGGTAGGGGGCGGCGGTCCGGCCTCGGGGTGCCGCCGATCAACCGCGCCGGCACCGCCCGGAGGCATCGGCGGCGGGCCTCCCCGCCGCCTCTCGGACGTCCCCGCCGCCTCTCGGACGTCCCCGCCGCCTCTCGGACGTCCCCGCCGCCTCTCGGACGTCCCCGCCGCCTCTCGGACGTCCCCGCCGGTCCCCTCAGACGTCCTCGCCGCTCGCCCGCCGGACGATCACCGCCTCCCGTCAGGCGTCCGCGGCCGTCGTCCCCTGTGCCTGCCGCAGGTGCTCGAGCACGAGCTTGGCGGCGGTGCGCGCGGTCGCGATACAGGCCGGGATGCCGACGCCCTCGTACGCGGCGCCGCAGACGGCGAGGCCGGGCTGCCCGGCGATCGCGGCGCGCACGCGGGCGACCCGGTCGAGGTGGCCCACGTCGTACTGCGGGAGCCCGCCGCCCCAGCGGGTGACCCGGGTGTCGAGCGGCAGCCCCCGCACGCCCATGACCTCGGCCATCTCGTTCATCGCCAGTGCCGTCAGCTCGGCGTCGTCACGCTGGAGCACGAGCTCCTCGCCCAGGCGGCCGATCGAGCACCGCACGATCAGGACGTTGCGGTCGGCCTCGGCGAGGTGGGGCCACTTGACGCTGCTGAACGTCGCCGCCTTGACCGGCCTGCCCTCGACCGGCGGCACGAGGTAGCCGCTGCCCTCCGGCGGCTCGGGGAACGCCGTCCGGGGATAGGCGAGGGTCACGATCGCCATGCTGGCGTACTCGATCGCGGCCAGTTCCGCCGCCGCCTTCGGCACCTCACGGCGCAGCAGGCGGGAGGCGGGCCGCGCCGGCACCGCGAGGACGACGGCATCGGCGTCGATCGTCTCCTCGTCCCTGGTGGGACCGGTCACCAGCCGCCAGCCGTCCGGCGTCCTGATCAGGTCGCGGACGGTGACGCCGGTGCGGATCTGCGCGCCCGACTCCTTGGCCACCGCGGCGGGCAGCGCGCCCATGCCGTTCCTGAGCGTGGTGAAGACCGGCCCGGCGTTCGCGGGGGCCTCGGCCGTGATGCTCCGGGCCGCCTGCAGCAGCGACCGCTCGGTGCGGGCGACGGCGGCGATCCGCGGCATGGTCGCGTCCAGCGACAACATGTCGGCCCGGCCCGCGTAGACGCCGCCGAGCAGCGGCTCGACCAGCCGGTCGACGACCTCGCTCCCCATCCGGGCCCGGATGTACGCCGCGACGGAGACGTCCCCGGTCACGAGCGTGGGTGGCAGGAACTGGTCGAGGGGCACCCGGGCGAGCCCGGCCGGCGACAGGACGCCCGAGCGCGCGAGCGCGACCACGTCGGAGGGCACGCCCATCACCTGCTCCCGGGGCAGCGGGCGCAGCGCACCGCGCGACAGGACGGCGGCCCGGGTCGTGCCGGGGTCCACCAGGTCGTCGCCGAGGCCGGCCAGCCGGGCCAGCTCCTTGCCCTCGGGCCGCCGCGCCAGCATCGACTCGGCGCCCGCGTCGACCTCGATCCCCGCCACCTGCGACGCGTACAGCTTGCCGCCGATCCTCGGCGCCGCCTCCAGCACTGTCACCCGCAGGCCGGCGTCGGCCCGGTTGAGGTGCAGCGCCGCGGCCAGACCCGCGATGCCCCCGCCGACGACGACCACATGACGACCCGCAATCTCGTCCATGGGGAAAAGCTACCGGCCCGTACGGCCGGGTCCCGCACCGGCGCGGGGCGTGTCCGCCGGGAAACGGGCGCCCGGCCACCTCGGCGGGAGCATGTATGGCCACACCTCGGACGCCAACCGACAAATCAGACAGGAACGCAAGATTCTCAGAAACTTTTCACCTGACGGGCAAAAAGTAACGGTTCCCTGTAATAAAGTTGTTGTAGTAAGAGCAGAAGTCCAGTCACTTCTGGACAGGCATCCCGAGTCCCCGACCGAAGAGCGGAAGCGAATGACGGCTCGCCCCGAGAACCCGCACCAGTCGCGGATCCTGCGCCTCCTGCGTCAGGACGGCGCGCGTTCACGCGCCGAACTCGGCGAGGTGGCCCGCCTGTCACCGTCGAAGCTCGCACTCGAGCTCGACCGGCTCGCCAAGCTGAACCTCATCGAGTCGGGCGGGCTCGCCGCCTCGCGAGGCGGCCGCCGGTCGGGCATCGTACGGGTCGCCTCACACCTGCGGTTCGTCGGGATCGACATCGGCGCCACATCCATCGACGTCGGGGTGACCAACGGCGAGCTGGAGGTGCTCGGCCACCTGTCGAAACCGGCCGACGTGCGCGACGGCCCCGAGGCCGTGCTGGAGCAGGCCCTTGAACTGGTCGGCAAGCTGCGGACCGGCGAGACGACCGAGATCCACGGCGTCGGGATCGGGGTCCCCGGCCCGGTGAGCTTCCTCGACAGGACGCCGGTCTCGCCCCCGATCATGCCGGGCTGGGACCGCTTCCCCGTACGGGAGACGCTGAGCCGCGAGTTCGGCTGCCCGGTGCTCGTGGACAACGACGTGAACATCATGGCACTGGGCGAGCTGCACGCGGGCCTGGCCAGGGCCGTCGGCGACTTCCTGCTCGTGAAGATCGGCACCGGCATCGGCTGCGGCATCGTGGTGGACGGCGAGATCTACCGCGGGGTGACCGGCAGCGCCGGTGACATCGGCCACATCCGGGTGTCCGACGACGGCCCGGTGTGCACCTGCGGCAACACCGGCTGCCTGGAGGCCTACTTCGGCGGCGCGGCGCTGGCCCGCGACGCCCGGGCCGCCGCGGAGTCGGGCGACTCCCTCTTCCTGGCCGAACGGCTCGCGCAGGAAGGCGTGCTGACGGCGGAGGACGTCGCCGCCGCGGTGGCCTCGGGAGACGCCGCCGCCGTACGGATGATCCGTGAGGGCGGGCGGCACGTGGGCATGGTGCTGGCGTCGCTCGTGAGCTTCTTCAACCCCGGCCTGGTGATCATCGGGGGTGGGGTGGCCGGTCTGGGCCACGCGTTGCTCGCGGAGATCCGCAGCGTCGTCTACCAGCGCTCGCTGCCGCTGGCGACCGGCAACCTGCCCATCGTGCTGTCCGAGCTCGGCGACACGGCCGGGATCATCGGGGCGACCCGGCTGATCAGCGACCACGTCTTCTCTGCCGAGTAGGCACGCCCCGAGTCGGCACGCGTGAGATGGGCACGCGCCATGGGTGCACGTGCGAGTTGAGCACGCCGAGTTGAGCACGCGCCGCCGGAGCGCGCGCCCCGCGTGAGCCGGTCAGAACGCGGGACGGCCGCCGCCCCACTCAGAGGGGACGGCGGCCGTCTTCCGCCGGCTCAGCCCTTCAGCAGCTGCGTGATCAGGCCCTTGACCTCGGTCGCGGCGTAGGCGTCCTTGTCGAAGGGGCCGAGCAGCACCGGTCCGTCCGCCGCCGCGTCGGGCAGGCGGCCGTGGCTGCCGCGCACCGGCTCGGGGTCGAGCGGGACTACCGACATCTTGTAGCGCATGCCCATCTTCTTGCGGGCCAGCGCCGCGCCCGCGCGCAGCTTCACGAACGGGTCGTCGGGGTCCATGAACAGCTCCGCCGGGTCGTACCCGGGCTTGCGGTGGATCTCCACGAGCTTCGCGAAGTCGGGCGCCCGGTCGTCGGACAGCCAGTAGTAGTACGTGAACCACGCGTCCGGCTCCGCCACGGCGACCAGGTCGCCGGCCCGCTCGTGGTCGAGGCCGTACGCCGCCTTGCCCTCCTGGCCCAGCACCTCGTCCACGCCCGGCAGCTCGGCCACGACGTCCCGTGCGCGGGGCAGGTCGGCGGGGTCGTTCACGTAGACGTGGGCGACCTGGTGGTCGGCGACCGCGAAGGCACGGGAGGCCCAGGGATCGAGATACTCCATGCCGTCCTGGGTGTAGACCTCCAGCAGCCCGGCCCGGCGCAGCGCCCGGTTGACGTCGACCGGGCGGGACGCGTTGGTGATGCCGTACTCCGACAGCACGATCACGGTGGCGTCCTCCCGCAACAGCGGCGCGAGCGCGGCGTCCACCTCCCGTGCCGCCGCGACCGCCTGGGGCGCGTCGGGCCCGAAGCGCTGCAGGTCGTAGTCGAGGTGCGGGATGTAGACCATGAGCAGGTCGGGCCGTTCCTTCGCGAGGATCCGGCGGGCGGCCGCGATGATCCACTTGGACGAGGTGATGCTCGCCGTCGGACCCCAGTAGGTGAACAGCGGGAACTCGCCCAGCTCGGCGACCAGGTCGTCGTGCAGCGACGGCGGCCTGGTGTAGCAGTCGGGCTCCTTGCGCCCGTCGGCGTAGTAGATCGGGCGCGGGGTGACGATGAAGTCGCTGGAGCCGCCCATGGCGTACCACCAGCAGACGTTGGCCGTGCGGATCCCGGGCACCGCGTCCCAGAGCTGCTCGCCCTGGATCAGCCGGTTGTGCTGCCGCCACAGGAAGACCTCGCCGAGGTCCCGGAAGTACCAGCCGTTGCCGACGATGCCGTGGTCGCGCGGCATCGATCCGGTCAGCAGGGTCGCCTGCACCGAGCAGGTCACGGCGGGCAGCACGGGCCGCAGCGACGCGGCGGCGCCGACCTTGGCCACGTTCGGCATGTGCGCCAGCAGGCGCGGGGTCAGGCCGACGACGTTCACGACGACGACGGGTGCCATCAGATCTCCTTGAGTCCGAGTGCGGCGAGCCGCCGCCGGGTCCAGTCCAGCTCGGCCGCGATGCCCTCGGCGACATCCACCGGGCCGGGCAGCACGCTCCAGGTGTAGGTCTCGACCTCCAGGTGCCGGGTGAGGGGGGCGTCGGCGGAGGCCAGGAGGCGCTTCAGCAGGTCCTCCAGATAGGGAGTGGTCGTGGTGAGCGGGGGCGGCGGCGCGGCGTGCAGCGGCATGTGGAAGTGCGTGCGCCACGGCAGGTCCGCCGGGAGCCCGCCGGCCAGCGCCTCCGGCAGGTCGTCGGTGTATCCGGCCGCGCAGCGCGTCTGGTGGAGATATCGCTCCTCCTCGTACGCCGCCAGCGCCGGCTGGCCGCCCGGCGGCGTCTCGACGGCGGAGGAGACCTGGAGCTTCACGATCGGCAGCCCCAGGCCGGCCGCGTCGGCGGCGTCCTCGAAGCCGACGGCGAGGTGGCAGGCGTCGAGGCAGACGCCGAGGTGCGCGGGGTCGGTGCCGGCCAGCAGCTCGACCGCCTGGGGGGTGGTCTCCACGATGCAGCCCGGCTCGGGCTCGAACCCGACGCGGATCGTCTTGCCGGTGCGCTCCGCCAGCGCCCGCAGGCCGCTGGTGAGCGCGTCGAGGTTGGCGGCGACGGCCCCGGCCTTGTCGGACGTCCAGCCGGTGCGCCAGGCGAGGGGCAGCGTCGAGATCGAGCCCTCGGTCACGTCGTCCGGCAGCAGCGCGGTGAGGATCTCGGCCAGGTCGAGGGTGTAGGCGAGCCGCTCCGGCTCCGCCCAGTCGGGCCGGTAAACCCGGAGTTTCACGACCTGGTCGTGGAAGCCCTGGTAGGGGAAGCCGTTGAGGGTGACGACCTCCAGCCCCAGCTCGTCCAGCCGGGCACGCAGCCGCGCCAGCTCGCCGGGGTCGGCGCGCAGCGCCCGCGCCGCGCCGGACGACAGCCACAGCCCGAGGCCGAGCACGGGCGCGCCGGTCAGCGCCCGCACCCGGGCGGCGACGCCGGAGAGCTGGTCGTGGATCCCGGCGAGGTCCTCGGCGGGGTGGACGTTGGTGCAGTAGGCCAGATGGACGACGGATCCCGAGGGATGGAGCAGGCGCATGGTCAGCGCGTCCCTCGGAGGATCGTGTTGCCCTCGTAGTCGCCGCCCGACTCGACGTCGTCCAGCGACAGGCGCCCGCTCTGGCCGTAGAACGCCACCGGGTTGCGCCACAGCACCTGGTCGACGTCGTCGTCGGTGAATCCGGCGGCCAGCATGGCCTCGCCGACCTCGCGGGTCTTGAGCACGTCGCTGCGGCCCCAGTCGGCGGCGGAGTTCACGATCATCCGCTCGGTGCCGTACTCCTTGAGGATCGCCACCATCCGCTCGGGGTCCATCTTCGTGTCCGGGTAGATCGAGAAGCCCATCCAGCAGCCGGCCTCGTGGACCATGCCGACGGTCAGCTCGTTGAGGTGGTCGACCAGCACCGTGCCGGGGTCCAGACCCTTGACCACGTCGAGCGTGCGCCGGGTGCCCGCCGCCTTGTCGCGGTGCGGCGTGTGCACGAGCACCGGCAGGCCGTGCTCCTCGGCGAGCGCGAGCTGGGCCTCGAAGACGCGGTCCTCCTCCGGCGTCATCGAGTCGTAGCCCACCTCGCCGACCGCGACCACCGAGTCCTTCAGCAGATAGCGGGGCAGCTCGTCGAGCACGCCCGCGCAGCGCGGGTCGTTGGCCTCCTTGGGGTTGAGCGCGAGCGTGCAGTGGTGGCGGATGCCGTACTGCGCGGCGCGGTAGGGCTCCCAGCCGAGCAGGGCGTCGAAGTAGTCGATGAAGCTGCCGACGTTCGTGCGCGGCTGGCCGAGCCAGAAGGCGGGCTCCACGACGGCCCGCACTCCGGCGGCGTACATGCGCTCGTAGTCGTCGGTCGTGCGGGACGTCATGTGGACGTGGGGGTCGAAGATCCTCATCGGAGTCAGAGCCTCTCGAGAACGTCGGGGGGAACGGGACGCCCGGCCGCGCGGCGCTCGGCGGCGAAGTCCGCGAGCATGCGCCGCAGCTCCTCGTCGAACCGCCGGTCGAGGCCCTCGACCGACGTGAGCGGGACGGACATGAAGACGCACTTGAGCACGCCCTGCCGGAAGGCGTGGTCGTCCAGCCAGGCCGAGCCGTACGGGCCGAGCGCGGCGGCGACCAGCCGGGTGTCGTTGGTCCGCAGGGCGTCATGGACGAGCGGGAGAGCGGCCGGACCGAGGTCGAGCTGCGGAAGCGACTCCAGGATCTCCAGCCGCTCCCCCGCGTCGCCCTGCCAGTAGAGCTTCATGACGGCCGCCGCCGGGTCGGGCAGGGCCTTCCCCAGCGCCGTCAGCAGCTCGGTGCGGGCTCCGGGGCCGCCCTCCCGCGCCGCCCGTGGGAACAGCGCGTAGACGGTCTCCGGATCACGCTCGACGTCGGCTACGGCCCGCGCCAGCCAGCTCATGTGCCCTCCTCAGGAATTCGATCGACCTTCTCGCCACCTCGGGCGCCGCGTGGCTGTGCCTGGCCAGCTCGACGGCGACCAGCCCGCCGAAGCCCTCCAGGGCGGCGAGCACGGGCGGGAAGTCGATCTCGCCCTCGCCGAACTCGAGATGCTCGTGGACGCCCCGCCGCATGTCCTCGATCTGCACGTGCACCAGATGCGGCAGCGCCCGCTCGACGCACTCGGGCACGTCGTACGGCTCCAGGCAGCGGCAGTGCCCGATGTCGAGGGTGAGGCCGAACCTCGGGTGGCCGCCGAGCAGGCCGCGCAGCCGTTCGTATCCGGCGAGGTCCGCCACGAGCATGCCCGGCTCGGGCTCGAACCCGAGCGTGACGCCTGTCGTCTCGGCCTCGGCGAGCAGGCGCTCGCAGTGCCGTACGAGCCGGTCCCAGGCCTCGTGCTCGGACACCTCGGGCGGCCGGATGCCGCTCCACAGGTGCACCACGGGGGCGCCGAGGTCGGCCGCGATCCGCATCGCCTCGCCCAGGAAGCGGACGCGCGGCTCCGCGTCGTCGTGCAGCAGGGTCGGGAAGTGCTTGCGCCGGGGGTCGAGCGTGAAACGGCCGCCCGTCTCGACGGCGAGGGCCAGGCCGAGCCGCCCCGCCAGCGCCGCGATCCGCCCGACCTCCGCCGGGGAGGCGCCGGGCATGAGGTGCCCGTGGTCGAGCGAGACCGCCGCGCCGGTGTAGCCGAGGCCGGCGAGCACCTCCAGCGTCTGGTCCAGCGGGTGGTCGCGGAAGCCGTTGGTGCAGTAGGCCCAGGTGAGCGAGGTCACGACGTGGACACCTTCGCCGACAGCCACCGGCCGGCGGGCAGCGCGGCCAGCAGCGCCGCCGCCTGGGCGAACCTGCCCCGCCCGGCCACCGCGGCCGCCTGCAACGGGATCAGGCCGAGGATGCTCATCCGCACCGCCTGCCGCACCTGCTCGGGGTCGGGGTCGGCGCGCAGCGCCGCCTGGGCCCTTCCCGCGGTGGCCAGGTAGCCGGCGATCATCGCGGCGGCGCCCAGCCGTCCGGTGGTGTCGCCGCCGCGGCAGGCGACGGCGGCCAGCGCCGCGGACGCGCCGGTGGCGGTGAGCGCCTGGGCGATGGTCGCGGGGGTGGCGCCGTCCACCTCGGCGCGGCCGAGCAGGGTGATCCCGTAGGTGTGGGCGCCGACGGCCAGCGCCATGGGGGCGGCCGCCCGCATGCGCGGGCCCGCCCCGAGCAAAACGTCGAGCACGCGGCAGGCCGCCATCGCGGCCGGGCCCGCCGCCGTGTGCTTGAGGCGCAGGTCGTAGGCCCAGGCCGCGCCGGCGAGCAGGCCCGCGAGCGCGAGCCCGCGCCGTCCGCCGGCGACCGCGGCGGTGGCCACCCCGGCGCCGGTCAAGGCGGCGGCGAGGCCGAGGGCGCCCGCCGGGCTGATCCGGCCGGAGGGGATGGGCCGTTCCGGCCGCTCCTTGGCGTCGAGCTTGCGATCGGACCAGTCGTTGAGCGCCATTCCGGCCCAGTAGAGCAGCACAGACGCGGCGGCGAGGCCGGGCCGGGCCGATCGTCCGGCCGCCGCCGCACCGGCCAGCGTGTCCCCGGGAACCGACAGCGCGGCCGGTGCGCGGACCAGCTCCAGCCAGGCCCTCATGACCGCCCCTCCGACAGCTCGTGCGCGAACGCCGCCAGCCGGGCGTACTGGCCGGGCAGGTCGTGCCCGCCGCCGCCCAGCGGGTCCTTGAAGAAGTAGCCGAGCTCGGGGAGCACGCCGCGGTGCCCGGCCTCGTGGGCCCGCGCGACGAGCCGCACGAGATCGAGGACGAGCGGGGCGGCCAGCGCCGAGTCGCATCCCTGCCAGGTGAACTGCATGGTCATCCGGACGCCGAGGAATCCCTCGAACGTGATGTGGTCCCAGGCGGTCTTCCACTCGCCGAGGTCGGCCACGTAGTCGATGTGCGTCAGGCCCTCGACGTCGTCGCCCACGATCGCGGGGACTGCCCGCGCCTTGCTGGCCGACTTGCTCTCCCGTGCCGCCGGGTCGGCCAGCGTGGCGCCGTCACCGCCGCCGAGGAGGTTGAGCCCCGACCACGAGCGGACCCGCAGCGCGCGGCCGGCGAACATCGGCGCGAGCGCGCTCTTGACCAGCGTCTCCCCGGTCTTGCCGTCGCGTCCCGCGTACGGCAGGCCGCGCCGCCGGGCCAGCTCGTCCAGTGCGGGGGGCGTCGGGCCGGTGGAGGGGGTGAACGCGACGTAGCCGCATCCGGCCGTGAACGCCGCGTAGGCGTACAGGGAGCTGGCGGGGAGCACATCCTGTCCGGACGCGAGCGCCTCGTCCAGGTCGGCGAGCGTGGCGTACGGCACCTCGGCGGGAGGCTCGGTCGACGACACGTCCACCACGACGACGCGGGACAGGCCATGCCGCTCCCGGAAGTCCGCGATGTCCGCGGCCAGCCGCCGCGCGGCCTGCGCCTGGCTCTCCTCGCCGGGGACGTAGCCGTGCCTGATCTCGGCCTCGGCGGCGTCGAGGGCCGTGGCGAGCAGGCTCGTCAGGGCGGGAGGGAGCACGCCGGCCTGGGCGAGCAGCTCGGCCCTCTTGCGCAGCGGGAGGGCGACCACGTCGTGACCACCGAACACCAGGTCGCCCAGGGGGGTGAAGTCCCCGGGGAAGTTCGCGGCCTCGATGACGCACCCGGTGGGCGGAGCCGCTCCCGCCCGAACCGCCGCCGCCCCGACCACCGCCGTGGTCGCGACGGACCCTCGGGCGCCGACCAGCCAGACACCGATGGGCACTGTAACTCTCCCGTCAACTCGGGTATGAAGGATCACCCGGAACATTCGGATACTAAGAGGGATCTTTCGGCACTGACAAGCAAAAGTTTCCTGACAGGAGACGGAAAGTTACGTCACCCGCCTACGAACAGTGCGACAGGATCCCGGCCGCCGGCCCTCACCGCCGCGTCACGCCCGGACACGACGACCCCTGTGTTGACGAATTCCGTGCGCAACCTCCGACTTTGTCCTCTTAATGACGAAAGTCAAAAGGATTATGCCGAAACTTCTTCCCCATTGGGTAAAAGTCGCGTAACTTGCTCGCCAGGTGCCCCGCACAGTCGCACGGGGCCGAAGTGAGACGAAGGGAACGGAGGCACCCGCGGCACGGCCGCGTCATCGGGGGGATCAGGGTTCTTCACGCAGATGGAGTTGGCACGACGATGAGCGCGTACGAAGAAGAGATCGAGACCGCCGGCACCCTCGGCCGCAGGCTGGGCCTCAACCGCCGGCGGTTCCTCGCGGCCACGACCGGCATGGCGGCTGCCGCCGCCGTGGCCGCGGCCGGCCCGATGAAGTCGGCCGCGCAGGCGGCGGCCGCGGGCAACGGCGTGCTCGTGCCGCCCGGCAAGCGGGGCATCATCCTCTACACCGTGCGCGACGCCACCGCACGCGACCCGCTGTCGACCACTCTCCCGTCCGGCTTCCGCGCCGTGTTCGAGGAGCTCAGCCGGATCGGCTACAAGCAGGTGGAGTTCGCCGGTTACAGCCAGCACGCCAACGCCGAGGGCGGCGCCGACCTGGAGACCGTCGAGGGCGCCCGCCTGCTGCGCACCTGGCTGGACGACAACGGCCTGGAGGCCGAGGGCAACCACGGCTTCATCCCCGGCTCCTGGCCGCTGAGCCAGGCCGACCTCGACCGCTTCAAGCTCCACCTGGAGATCGCCAACATCCTCGGCATGGGCCACGTCGGCACCGGCAACGACCCCACCAGCAGCGCGTACAAGGCCGACTGGGACGTGGCCGCCGAGAAGTGGAACACGCTGGGCGAGATCGCCACCGCGGCCGGCCTCAAGCTCTACACCCACAACCACGACGTGGCCTACAGCTTCCTGCTCGACAGCGGCCCGCTCGACGCCCAGGGCAGGCCCACCCGTTCCTCCGGCATCCGCCGCCTCGAGTACTTCCTCACGCAGACCGACCCGGGCAAGGTCTGGCTGGAGATGGACATCTTCTGGGCGCACGTGGCCCAGTACAAGTACAAGACCTACACCGCGCCCGACGGCTCCACCCAGACGCAGGTCTTCAACCCGCTCGGCGTCGTGCAGGCCCAGACGAAGCGGTTCCCGCTGTTCCACGCCAAGGACGGCAAGATCAACACCGCCACGTCCAACGGCTACGACATGGTTCCGTTCGGCACCGGCGACATCGACTACAAGACCTTCTTCTCGCAGATGGGCGCCAAGGGCTACCACAACCCGATGTACGAGCAGGACAACGCGCCCGGCGGCTCGGCCAACCCGGCGCAGTCGCTGCAGTACGCCGAGCTGAGCTACAAGAACATCGCCAAGCTCCGCGGCTGAGGCCCGCCGGGCGCCCCGGCCCGTCATCCGCTGCCGCGAGCGACGCGCTCGTCCGCGACGCGAGGGCGCTCGCCGAGCGGCCGCGCGGTCAGGAGGCCCCCCGTGGGTCCGGCCCGGCCCGGCCGGGCTCACGGGGCACCACACCCCCCACCCGGCCTCCGCGGAGACGCCGGCGGCCACGGCGGCATCGTGATGCCATCGTGATCGCCGGCGTCGAACCCTCCCCGCCGGTGAACCGATTAAAGGGCATGAGGCAGATCCGGTACGGCGCGGCGGCCCTGGCGGCCGTCGCCTTTCTGGTGACGGGATGCGGCGGCTCGGGCACGTCCATGAGCGACGCGGCCGGCGGCGCCGGCACCGCAGCGGACGCGGAGGCCCCCGTGGCCGCGATCACGCCCGGGGGCGCGGCTCAGGAGCGGGCGCCCGCGACAGGCGGCGGGAACGGCGGGGGCGGCGGGCTGGAGAAGACCCGGATCGACCCGGCCGACCGGGCGATCATCTATCAGGCCGAGCTCAGCGTCGAGGCCGAGAAGGTCGCGGCGGCGGCCGACCGCGCGAAGGCGATCGTGACGGGCGCCGGTGGATACGTCGCCGAGGAGCGCAGCGAGACCATCCCCGGCGGCGAACAGTCGACGATCACGTTCAAGGTGCCCCCGGCGCGCTATGCCGACGTGCTGGCCCAGCTCGGGCGCGATCTCGGCAAACGCCTGTCGGTGCGGCAGAACGCGCAGGACGTCACCGAGGAGGTCGCCGACGTCGCCAGCCGGGTGAAGTCGGCCGAGGCCGCGCTCGGGCAGTTCCGCACGCTGCTGTCGAAGGCGAACAAGATCGGCGAGATCCTGGAGATCGAACGGGAGATCTCCAGCCGCGAGGCCGATCTGGAGTCGCTGCAGGCCCGGCAGAAGGCCCTGGAGGCGCAGACCGGCATGGCCACCGTGACGCTCACCCTGCTGCCCCGGCCGCAGTCCTCGCCCCGGCCCGAGAAGAAGGACGACGCGGGCGGCTTCCTCGCCGGGCTGCGCACCGGGTGGGACACCCTGACCACGTCGACCGTGGTGGCGCTGACCGTGCTGGGCGCGCTGCTGCCCTGGCTCGTCGTGGCGGGAGTGGTGTGGCTGGCCGTACGGATGATCATGCGCCGGCTGCGCCCCCGCGCCACCCCGCCGGCCGGTCCGGTGCCCCCCGGCGCCGTGCCTCCCGCTCCCGGCTCGCCGGGGCCGCAGGAGGACGGTGACGAGAACCGGGACGCGAACCGGGATCAGGACCGGGAGTCCGAGCGCACGCCGGGGTAGCGCTCAGCGGGCCGACGACTCGTGGACGAACTCGGTGAGCCGGGTGAGCTGGCCGGGGTCGGTCGAGGGAAGCACGCCGTGGCCGAGGTTGAACACATGCCCCTCGGCCACCCGGCCCCGTTCGAGCACGTCCCTGGCCCGCCTCTCGACGACCTCCCAGGGCGCGAGCAGGATCGCCGGGTCGAGGTTGCCCTGCAGGGCCTTGCCCGCGCCGACGCGCAGCGCGGCCTCGTCGAGCGGCACCCGCCAGTCGACGCCCACCACGTCGGCCCCGGCCTCGCCCATGAGGCCGAGCAGCTCGCCGGTGCCGACGCCGAAGTGGATGCGCGGCACGCCGAGGTCCGCCAGCCCGGCGAAGATCCGGCTGGTGTGCGGCAGCACGTAGGTGCGGTAGTCCTGCGGCGCGACCGCGCCCACCCACGAGTCGAAGAGCTGTACGGCCGAGGCTCCCGCCGCGACCTGCACGCGCAGGAAGGCGAGCGTGATCGTGGCGAGCCGCTCCATCAGCTCGTGCCACAGCTCGGGCTCGCCGTACATCATGGCCTTGGTGCGGTCGTGGTTCTTGGAGGGGCCGCCCTCGATCAGGTAGGACGCGAGCGTGAACGGCCCTCCCGCGAAGCCGATCAGCGGGGTGCCGCCCAGCTCGCCGGTGAGCGCGCCGATCGCCTCCGTCACGTACGGGACGTCGTCGGGCTCCAGCGGCCGCAGGACATCCATGCCCGCCTTGTCGCGGATGGGGGTCCCGACGACCGGGCCGACGCCCGGCTTGATGTCGAGGTCGACGCCGATGGCCTTGAGCGGCACCACGATGTCGCTGAAGAAGATCGCCGCGTCCGTGCCGTACCTGCGGACCGGCTGCATGGTGATCTCGACCACCAGGTCGGGCGTGGCGCAGGCGGTGAGCATCTCGACGCCCGCGCGCACCCTGCGGTATTCGGGCAGCGACCGCCCGGCCTGGCGCATGAACCACACCGGCGTGTGCGGAACGGGCTCGCGCCGGCACGCGCGAATGAAAACGGAATCGGCGAGCTGGGGTTTCACGGCACCAGCCTGCCATGCCCTGGCGGCGCCCGACGCCGGGACCCATGACCTGGGACTCCAGAACGCCGCGCGGACGACCGTTGATCGCGTAAGGTGAACCCCATCCCCACCTGTGAGTCATCTCACAGCTCGGCAATGTGTTCGCCAATCAGCCATCCGGCATCGATTCCAATACCACTTTCGAGACACGCCGAGTGCGATGCGGGGAAATGTCGCCGGGACGTGCCAACGTCGGATCAGTCCCGAGCGACCGCCACGACCGTGGATCCGACGAGAGGCCCCGGAGCGATGACTTCGATGTGGAGTTCCCCCGAACGCCGCACTGAGCGCTGTGCCGGCAGCGACGCCGCGCGCCCCGCCCGCCCGAGCGGCGCGCCGTGCGCGACGGGGCGGCGAGACCGCGCGGACGGCCGCGGCGACCGCCGGGATCGCGTGCTCGGAGACGCCCCGGCGCGTACGGCCGATCAGGTGACGGTCCGACTGGCGGCGACGGTTTGACGACTTCCGATGCCCCCCACAGCCACCCCCCTGCTTCGCGCTATCCCGAATCCGACCTACTCTTCCGTCATGACCCTCGGTGAACCGCCTGCGCCTCCCGCCGCCTTCCGGCGCGCGCTCGAGACGCTGCGCCCCGCCGAGGTGCGGCCGGAGATCGAGC
The DNA here is from genome assembly GCF_036186745.1 of Microbispora hainanensis. NCBI lineage: Bacteria > Bacillati > Actinomycetota > Actinomycetes > Streptosporangiales > Streptosporangiaceae > Microbispora > Microbispora hainanensis. The sequence continues at coordinate 8,314,739 of NZ_CP108086.1, forward strand.
TGGAGGACATTCCCGCACCCCAGCGGCTCGCACCGTATTCCGGTGCCGTCGGGGCCTCGGTGTACCGTGACGACGACGAACTCGCCGTCGGCCGCCTGATCATGCTGTTCGACCCCGAGGGGCAGCGCGGCTGGGAGGGACCGTTCCGCCTCGTCGCCTACGTACGCGCCGACATGGAGCCGGAGATGACCACAGACCCGCTGCTGGGGCCGGTGGCCTGGAGCTGGCTCACCGAGGCGCTCGACGCCCACGGCGCGACGTACGCCGCGGTGGGCGGCACGGTCACCCGCGCCGTCTCCGAGGGTTTCGGCGGCAAGGCGGACGACCCCGTCACCACGGAGATCGAGCTGCGGGCCTCCTGGTCGCCGCTCGACGAGGACCTGTCGCCGCACGCCGCCGCGTGGTGCGACCTCATGTGCCTGGCCGCGGGCATCCCTCCGCTGCCCCCCGACGTCGCCACGCTGCATCCGCGCCCCGCCCGCCGAGATGATCCGAAAGTTCCTTAGCCCGTGACAGAACCCGTAGTCCAGCCGTTGTTGGAGCCGCGCGAGGGAATCCCGCCCGTCATCGAGGACTCCGCCGCACTCGCGGCCGCCGTCGACGCCTTCGCCCGTGGGTCGGGGCCGGTGGCCGTCGACGCCGAGCGTGCCTCCGGATACCGCTACAGCGGCCGTGCCTACCTGGTGCAGCTGCGCCGGGCCGGCGCGGGCACCGCGCTGATCGACCCCATCAAGTGTCCCGACCTGTCCGCGCTGGACGAGGCCGTACGCGACGCCGAGATCGTCCTGCACGCCGCGAACCAGGACCTGCCATGCCTGGCCGAGCTCGGCTTCCGCCCGCGGCGGCTGTTCGACACCGAGCTGGCCGGGCGGCTGCTGGGCTACGAGCGGGTCGGCCTGGGCACGATGGTCGAGCTGGTCCTCGGCCTGCGGCTGGAGAAGGGGCACTCCGCCGCCGACTGGTCGGCCCGCCCGCTGCCGGAAGACTGGCTGCGCTACGCCGCGCTCGACGTCGAGGTGCTGGTCGAGCTGCGCGACGTGCTGCACGACGAGCTGGCCGACGCCGGCAAGCTGGAGTGGGCGCTGGAGGAGTTCGCGTCGATCCTGGCCGCGCCCGCCCATCCCCCGCGTACGGACCCCTGGCGGCGCACCTCGGGCATCCACCGGGTGCGCACGCTGCGCGGGCTCGCCGTGGTGCGGGAGCTGTGGACGCTGCGCGACGAGATCGCGCGGGAGGCCGATCTCGCGCCGGGCCGCGTGCTGCCGGACTCGGCGATAGTGCAGGCCGCCCTCGACCAGCCGCGTACGACGAAGGCCCTCACCGAGATCACGCCGTTCGTCGGCCGCAGCGCGCGCCGCCACCTCAACGACTGGCTGACGGCGGTGAACCGGGCCCGCACGATGCCGGAGGCGGCGCTGCCGCAGCCCGTGGGGCCCGGTGACGGTCCTCCCCCGGCCAACCGGTGGGCCGACCGCGACCCGGCCGCCGCCAAGCGGCTCGCGGCGGCGCGTGCCGTCGTCGCCACGCTCGCCGACGAGCACCGCATGCCGACGGAGAACCTCCTCCAGCCCGACGCCGTACGCAGGCTGACCTGGGAGCCGCCCGCGCCGGTCAGCGAGGAGACCGTGGCGGCCCGGCTGCGCTCGCTGGGCGCGCGGGAGTGGCAGATCGGCCTGACCGTCCACCCGCTGACCAAGGCGCTCGAACGGCTGGAGATCAAGGGAGAGGTGTGACGTGCGGGACGGGGACGCGGGCTCTTCCTTCGGCTATCGCCTGCACCACGTCCAGCTCGCCATCCCGCCCGGGGCGGAGGGCGACTGCCGCGCCTTCTACGTGGGCGTGCTCGGGATGACCGAGATCGGCAAGCCCCCCGTGCTCGCCGCGCGCGGGGGCCTGTGGGTGCGGGCCGGGGCCCTGGAGATCCACCTCGGTGTGGAGGGCGACTTCCGCCCGGCGCGCAAGGCGCACCCGGGCATCCTGGTGACCGGCCTCGACGACCTCGCCGCGCGCCTGACGTCCGCCGGCGTCGAGGTCTCCTGGGACCCGCACTTCCCCGGCCACCGCCGCTTCTACGCCCACGACAACGTCGGCAACCGGCTGGAGTTCCTCGAACCCCTGTGACCTCGAACCCCTGTGACCTCGAACCGCTGTGACCTCGAACCGCTGTGAGCACGCGAAGACTCCCGGAGGCGCGGCCGGCGCGCCCCCGGGAGCCGTACGTGATCAGACCGCGTCGTCGTCGGTCACGACGAGCCGGGCGAAGCCGTTCCCGATCGTCGCGTTGACCGGCACCGAGGCCACCACCTGGTAGGACTGCGGCTCGGCCGCCACCGCGGTGTCGCCGTTGACGGGCACCTGGAAGGACGCCTGCAGCGACCTGGCCGGGATGACGACCTCCTGTGCCGCCGAGGCGATCACCGGGGCGGCGCCGGTCGCGATCGCCTGGATCTGGACCGTCACCGGCGTGGGGCTCTTCTCCGACAGGCGCACCGTCATCGTGGCCGTGCCAGGGCCGTCGCCCTCGTCCACCGTGACGCTCTCCACCGACACCTGCGGCAGCTTGCCGGTGCGGGCGTCACCCGCGGCCACCGTGCCGAACGCGAGATCGGCGAGGTAGACCGCGCCCTTCTCGCTCGCGCCCGAGATCCGGATCTCGCTGATCTGCTGCGGCTTGAGGCCGGTGAGCGAGCTCAGCGGGACGCGTACGGTGCGCAGCCAGGTCTTGGGCAGCGGCGAGGCCGTGCCGGGGAACGCCGTGAGCGCGTCGCTCACCTCGGACACCTTGACGGTGCGGGACGCGCCGTGCTTGTCGGCGATCGTGACCGCGAGGTCCACGTCGCCGGTCGCCGTCTCGTCCCTCGCGACGCGGAAGGTGAGCGCGTCGTAGTGGGAGACGTTCTGGTCGCGGTTGTCGATCGGCACGGTCACCGTGCCCGTGGGGTCGCTCCAGGAGAACCGCAGCACCGGCGTCGAGGCGACGTTGTTCGCGTACGTCGCGGGCGTCCACGACGGCGCCTGCGACGTGGTCAGCGTGGAGGCGCAGGACGGCAGGCCGCTCTGCGGCGAGCGGTCGAGCATGCCGGCGCAGATGACCGCGGTTGCCGAGCCGGAGACCCGCGTGGACGGCGCGAGCGACGTGAAGGAGGCCACGTCGAAGCGCTTGCTCGCGGGCGCCTGGGCGACGGCGTGCACGACGGCCCGCCCGGCGGAGGCGGTGGTGCCGCCGCTGCCGTCGAACAGCGGCAGCAGGCCCTGCTCACGGCCCTGGACGAGGCGGAAGAACCCCGCGATGTACGCGGTGCCGACGGCGTACTGCTCGGCGGCGGTCAGCCGCGACGGCGCGGTGCCGCCGCAGACCGGGTCGTTGCGGTTGGACCAGTCGTCGGACGCCGGCGCGTGCGCCACGCCCGGGGTCCACTCGGTGTTGAAGAAGTTGTGGTCGGCGCCCATGACCATCAGCGAGGAGCGGAAGGCGGGGTCGTCGTCCTCGGCGTATCGCGAGTCGTCGTAGAAGTGCTGGCCCTGCTGGTTGGAGACGTCGCCGTCGCAGTAGGGCAGGATGACGGCCATCGGCGTGCCGGGCAGGGTCGCCCGTGCGAAGTCCGTCGGCGCGAGCGGGAGCACCGCCTTGATCCCGTACGGCTTGGCCCGGCCCGCGTTCATCAGCGCGGCCTTGACGACGCCCTCGCCTCCGCGCGAGTGACCCATCAGGCCGACATCGGCCATGTCGAGGCGGCCCTTGAACAGGCTGACGAGCTTCGCGTCGCCCACGCCCCGGTCGGCGTCGGCGAGCAGGTCGAGGTGGCGCATGACGACCTCGCCCCGGGCCAGCGCGCCCCGGTCCTCGCTGTAGGGGTTGTCGGCGGCGTTGACGCCGTTGGCGCTGACCGACACGACGACGTAGCCGTGGCTCGCGAGCACGTCGGCGGGGCCGTCGTAGCCCTGGTAGCTGGCGATCGGCTGCTGCCCCGCCGGGCAGGGCCACTGGGTGTTGGACGACGTCCAGGCCGTCGGGTTGTAGCAGGCCGAGTGGCGGCCGTGCAGGAAGACGACCAGCGGGCGCTTGCCGCGGGCGCCCTCCGGCAGGTAGACCTTCGCCCGGATCTCGGCCGGACGGCCGCCGAGCCCCTCCAGGGTGATCGCGGTGTCACCGAAGTCGTACTCGCCGTGGGTCACGGCGTACGGGCCGGGCGCGGCGGGGTCGACCGGCGCGGGATCCGGCTTGCCGGGCGGGCCCGGGGGGTTGCCGGGCGGGCCAGGCGGAGTGCCAGGCTTGCCGGGCGGAGTGCCAGGCTTGCCGGGCGGACCGGCGGGCGGACCGGCGGGCGGATCGGCCGGCGGGTCGGCGAGCATGGGCGTGGTCTTGGCGGCCGCCGCGGCGGCCTCGGGCACCTCGCCGTTCCAGGCCACGTCGACGGACGACGCGGAGGCGACGGCGGGGTCGGGGGTGACGACGGTCAGCGTCATGCCGTCGGGCGACTCCTCGGCCGGGCCGAGCGACCGGCCGTCCGCCGCGAGCTCGGGGACCGCGTCGCGGACCGGCAGGGGCGCGTTCAGGTGGAGTGTGACCCGGTGGCCGCCGCCGACGGGTTCGACGGTCCAGGTGCCGTCCTTCCCGACCGAGCCGGGCGGCTCTGCGTACGCGGGCCCTGCGATGAGGGGTGTGGACAGGGTCGCGGCCGTGACGGCCGCGGCGAGCGCCTTGGTCCAGGCGCGCACAGGGGAGCGCATGTGGTTCTTTCTCCGAGTGCATTGCCCCAAGAAATCCGCTTGCGAGAGCTAGAGGAGTGATTCTTGGGGTTTGAGGGGTTGCATCCCGAATGAGATCGTCACCGGAGACCTGTACTGATTCACACCGGTTGCCGACCGATTAACGATCATTCACAAACGCCACCGGCCCACCGATGCCAGAACCGGTTACCGGCCAGTAGCATAGGATTCCGGAAGCTACTGACAAGTAGGAGCGAACCCGTGCCTGCGTCCCGTGAAGTCGTCTTCGTCGACGGCGTTCGGACGCCTTTCGGCAAGTCGGGCCCGAAGGGCCTGTACGCCGAGACGCGTGCCGACGACCTGGTAGTCCGCGTCATCCGCGAGCTGATGCGGCGCAACCCCGGCCTCCCCCCGGAGCGGGTGGACGAGGTCGCCATCGCGGCCACCACCCAGATCGGCGACCAGGGCCTGACCATCGGCCGGGCCGCGGCGGTGCTCGCCGGCCTGCCGAAGTCGGTCCCCGGCTACGCCATCGACCGCATGTGCGCCGGCGCGATGACCGCCGTCACCACCGTGGCGGGCGGCATCTCCTTCGGCGCGTACGACGTGGCCATCGCCGGCGGCGTCGAGCACATGGGCCGCCACCCCATGGGCGAGGGGGTGGACCCCAACCCCCGGTTCCTGTCCGAGCAGCTCGTGGACGGCTCGGCGCTGGTCATGGGCATGACCGCGGAGAACCTGCACGACCGCTATCCGTCCATCACCAAGGAGCGCGCCGACGCCTTCGCCGTCGCCTCCCAGGAGAAGGCCGCCAAGGCGTACGCCGACGGCAAGATCCAGCGCGACCTCGTGCCGATGGCCACCCGCAAGGCCGCCGAAGGCTGGGGCCTGGCCACCGTGGACGAGCCCCCGCGCCCCGGCACGACGATGGAGGGCCTGCGCGGGCTGAAGACCCCCTTCCGGCCGCACGGGCGGGTCACGGCGGGCAACGCCTCCGGCATCAACGACGGCGCGACCGGCTGCATCGTGGCCGCCGAGGACGTGGCCCGCGAGTTCGGCCTCACCCCGCGCATGCGGCTGGTGTCGTACGCCTTCGCCGGCGTCGACCCCGAGGTCATGGGCATCGGGCCGATCCCCTCCACCGAGCGCGCGCTGCGCCTGGCCGGGCTGTCCATCGGCGACATCGGCCTGATCGAGATCAACGAGGCGTACGCCGTCCAGGTGCTGGCCTTCCTGGAGCACTTCGGCATCGCCGACGACGACCCCCGGGTCAACCCGTACGGCGGCGCGATCGCGTTCGGCCACCCGCTCGCGTCGTCGGGCGTGCGGCTGATGACGCATCTGTCGCGGGAGTTCGCCGAGCGTCCGGACGTCCGCTACGGGATCACCACGATGTGCGTCGGCATGGGCATGGGCGGCACCGTCATCTGGGAGAACCTCGCATGAGCACGATCGAGACCTGCAAGGCCCTCCTGGAGGGCAAGAACGCCGACGAGGTCGTCACCAAGGCGCTCGTGCGCGACGTCGAGCTTCCGTACGGCGCGGGCACGATGGCCCTGATCACGCTCGACAACGGCCTCGACCACACCAAGCCCAACACGTTCGGCCCGCACGGCCTGTTCGCGCTGAACGACGCGCTCGACGCGATCGCCGCCCGCTCCGACCTGGCGGCCGTCGGCGTCGTCGGCAAGCCGTTCATCTTCGCCGTCGGGGCCGACCTCAAGGGCGCGGCGGCGGTGTCCTCCCGCGAGGAGGCGCTCGCCATCGGGCGGCTCGGGCACCACGTGTTCCGCCGCCTCGGCGAGCTGGACGTGCCGTCGTTCGCGTTCGTCAACGGCGCGGCGATGGGCGGCGGGCTGGAAATCGCCCTGCACTGCACCTACCGCACCGTGTCGTCAGGCGTCCCGGCGATCGCGCTGCCGGAGTGCTTCCTCGGCCTGGTGCCCGGATGGGGCGGCACCCAGCTCCTCCCCCGCCTGATCGGCCCGGAGAAGGCGCTCAAGCTCATCATCGAGAACCCGCTGTCGCAGAACCGCATGATCAAGGGCAGGGACGCGTACGCCCTCGGCGTCGCCGACGCGATGTTCGAGCCCGCCGACTTCATCGAGGAATCACTGCGGTGGGCCGCCCAGGTGCTGCGCGGCGAGATCGCCGTCGAGCGGGCCGACCATACCGCCGAAGACTGGGCGCCGGTGATCGACCAGGCCAGGACCCTCGTCGACCTCAAGCTGCGGGGCGCCTCCCCCGCGCCCTACCGGGCGCTCGACCTCGTGGCCCTGGCCCGTACGGCGTCGCGCGACGAGGGCTTCGCCGCCGAGGACGAGGCGCTGGCCGACCTGCTCATGAGCGACGAGCTGCGGGCCGGGCTGTACGCCTTCGACCTGGTGCAGCGCCGGGCCAAGCGGCCGGCGGGCGCGCCGGACAAGTCGCTCGCCCGCCCGGTCACCAAGGTCGGCGTGGTGGGCGCCGGGCTGATGGCCTCGCAGCTCGCGCTGCTGTTCGCCCGCCGTCTGGAGGTGCCGGTCGTGCTGACCGACCTCGACCAGGCCCGGCTCGACAAGGGCGTGGGATATGTGCACGCCGAGGTCGACAAGCTGCTCGGCAAGGGCCGGATCTCCGCCGACCAGGCCAACCGGCTGAAGGGCCTGGTGACCGGGTCGCTGACGAAGGACGTCTTCGCCGACGCCGACTTCGTGATCGAGGCGGTGTTCGAGGACCTCGCCGTGAAGCAGAAGGTCTTCGCCGAGGTGGAGGAGGTCGTCTCCGAGACCTGTGTGCTCGCCACCAACACCTCGTCGCTGTCGGTCACCGACATGGCGTCCGGCCTGCGGCACCCCGAGCGGGTCGTGGGCTTCCACTTCTTCAACCCGGTCGCGGTGCTGCCGCTGCTGGAGATCGTCCGGGGCGCCGCCACCGACGACGCGACCTTGGCCACGGCCTTCGCAGTCGGCAAGACGCTGAAGAAGTCGTGCGTGCTGGTCAAGGACGCGCCCGCGTTCGTCGTCAACCGGCTGCTGACCCGCTTCATGGGCGAGGTCACGGCGGCGGCCGACGAGGGCACCCCGCTGGAGGTCGCCGACCACGCGCTCGACTCGCTCGGCCTGCCGATGACGCCGTTCGCGCTGCTCCAGCTCGTCGGCCCGGCCGTCGCGTTGCACGTCGCCGAGACCATGCACGCGGCGTTCCCCGACCGGTTCGGCGTATCGGAGAACCTCGCCAAGCTGGTCGCGGCGGGCAAGCCCGGCCTCTACGGCGCGGACTTCCAGATCGACCCGGAGGTGCGCGCGCTGTTCGAGGGCGGCTCGTCCCCGTCCACGGGCGAGGAGGTGCGGCTGCGCGCGCTGCGGGCCCTCGCCCAGGAGATCCGGCTCATGCTCGACGAGGGCGTGGTCGCCGCGCCGCAGGACATCGACCTGTGCATGATCCTGGGCGCCGGCTGGCCGTTCCACACCGGCGGCATCACGCCCTATCTCGACCGTACGGGCATCTCCGCGGAGGTCACCGGCTCCCGCTTCCTGGAGCCCGGCGTCGCCTCCGTACCTGCCTGAACCAGCCTGAATCGGCCTGAACCGTCCTGAACCGGCTGAGCGAGCCGGCTTTCGCCGGCTCTGGCGGATCACCGGGGCCCCTGTCGCGCGGGGCCCCGGTGATCCACCGCACCAGTCACCGGCCTGACGGCTCCGCCTTCCCGCTCCGCCGGCCCGGAAGATGTCGGCCCTTCTCTGTACGCTCTATGAGCGGGAAGGGAGCAGGCCATGACAGCGCAACCGCACGACTTCGTGTCCCGTGAGACGCCGTTGCCCGAGAAGAACCTGCGGGCCATCCGCGCCGCGTTGGTCGTTCCCCAGGACCGCGAGGCGTTCGACGCGGGACTCAAGGCAGTGCTCGACGAGGTCAGGGTCAGCTTGGACCTGGGGGCGCTGAACGCGTTCGTGCACCGGTGGTGGATCTCCGCCTGCGACTCGGTGCGCGATCCCCAAGGCCGCCGGCAGATGCACGAACGGGCCGAACATGTCCTCGCCGGGGAACCCCGCTCCGAGGGGAAGCCATGGCGCGAGATCCTCGCCGCTCGCGGGATCGATGTGTAGGTGTTCAAGCTCGTCGTCGATCCGAGCCGAAGCCCGCGCTGAGGGTGACGGTCTGCCTGCTACGGGGGAAGGCGCTCTACCGCTTCCGAGGAGGCTGAGGTGGGCCACCTCCAGAAGCTCCGAAGCAGAGCACGGGACCGCGCGGCGAGCCGTCACGCCACATCGGCGCGACGGCTCGCCGCGGTTCCGTACGCGGTCAGGCCGCGTGGTGGTAGGCGGGGTAAGTGAGGTAGCCCGCGTCGCCGCCCTGATACCAGGTGGCCTTGTCGTCCGGCGCGATGGGCAGCCCCTGGCGCAGCCGCTCCACGAGGTCGGGGTTGGCGATGAACGCGCGGCCGAAGCTGATCAGGTCGGCGCCGAGCCCCAGCCAGTGATCGGCCGCCGCCTTGTCCGTCTTCCGGGGGCCCGTCGGGAAGGCCGGGTTGACGATGAGCGTGCCGGGCCAGGCCTTGCGCAGCTCGACCAGCACGTCCTCGTCCGTGGTGGCCTCCAGGTGGATGTAGGCGAGATTCAGGGGAGCCAGCGCGGCGAGGAGCGCGCCGTACAGCTCGGGGACGTCGTGCTCCTCCGCGCCCCACAGACCCGCGCCCGGCGAGAGCCGGATGCCCGTACGGTCGCCGCCCACCGCCTCGACCGTCGCCGTCACGGCCTCCACCGCGAAGCGGATGCGGCCTTCGATCGACCCGCCGTACGCGTCGGTGCGCAGGTTGGCGGTGCTCGACAGGAACTGGGAGATGAGATAGCCGTTCGCACCGTGCAGTTCGACGCCGTCGAAGCCGGCGTCGACCGCCCGGACGGCGGCCCGCGCGTACGACAGGGCGTGCTCGGGCACCTCTGCGGTCTCCAGCGCCCTCGGCACGGGCGCCGGCTTGGGCCCCGACGGGGTGAACACCTCGCCGGGCGCGGGGACGGCCGAGGGACCCACGGGCTGCGTTCCCGTGGTGTCGGGGTGGGAGACGCGGCCTCCGTGCATGAGCTGGGCGAAGATGCGGCCGCCGTTGGTGTGGACCGCGTCGGTGACCGGCCGCCACGACGCGACCTGCTCGTCGGTGTGCAGCCCGGGCGTGCCGGGGTTGGACTGCCCGACGAGGCTCGGCTGCACGCCCTCGGTCACGATGAGCCCGGCGGTGGCGCGCTGGGCGTAGTAGGTCGCCATCGACGGTGTCGCCAGGCCGCCCGCCGCCGCGCGGACCCGGGTCATCGGGGCCATCACCACACGGTTGGGCAGGGTCAGCGAACCAAGCTGGTGGCGGTCGAAAAGGGTCGTCATTCCTGCGTGCCTTTCCAGACGTTCCTGCAGAGGGACGCGTCCGCCGGCTGGACACGCGACTACGCTAAGACCTGACATTGACGTCAGATGCAAGCGTTAGAGCCGGGTTTCTCTCAAGGAGGCGCGATGCGAATCGGCGAGCTGGCGGCGCGGGCCGGGGTGAGCGTCCGTTCCCTGCGCTACTACGAGGAGCAGGGCCTGCTCACCAGCACGCGCAGCCCCAGCGGCCAGCGCCACTACACCGACGGCGAGGTCGAGCGGGTGCGGCTCATCCAGCGCATGTACGGCGCGGGGCTGTCCAGCCGGACGATCGCCGAGGTGCTCCCCTGTGTCGACTCGCCGAGCGAGCGGAACTCCGACGAGGCGTTCGAGCGGCTGGTCCAGGAGCGGGACCGGATCAACCGCAACATCGACGAGCTCGTCCAGGCCCGCGACGCCCTCGACCGGCTCATCGATATCAACCGCGCCCACCGCGCCCGGCTGGTGCGTCACTGATCCCTCTCTGCGAGCGCGACGGGGCGCCGCGCTCGCTCCCCGCTGCGGGAGTCCGCCACGGCCCTCCCGCTGCGTGCCGTACACGGCGCGGTGGAACGGGCGCGGCGCGGTCGCCCGCAGCAGGAGCGACCGCGCCGCGACGGTGGTCGATCAGCGCTTGAACAGGCGCGGCGCCAGGTCGATGAGGTTCTTCTGCCACACGTCCCAGCCGTGCGGTCCGGGGGTGACCCCGTCGAACTCGTAGCGGATGCCGAGGCTGTCCAAGGTGGGCAGGGACCCCAGGAAGAACGGCTGCACGAAGTCGGTCTGGTCGCCGACGTACAGGCGCAGCATCTTGGTCCCGTTGTTGATCGCCGCCGCGTCGACGCCGGTGCCGTCGCCGAACCAGGCCGAGAACGCCGCGACGTACGCGAACCGGCCCGGATAGTCCTTCAGCACGCCGAGCGTCTGCACGCCGCCCATCGAGAGCCCGGCGAGGGCCTGCTGCGCCGGGTCGCCGGAGACGTTGTAGTGGGCGCGGGCCGCCGGGACGATGTCGTCCAGCAGCTCCTTGCCGAAGTCGGGCACGTTGCCGTTGCCCATCACGACCACCATCGGCACGAGCTTCCCGTCGAGGAACTCGTGGTCGAGGATCTGCTTGGCGCGTCCCATCTCGACCCAGTCGGTGTAGCTCTGGCCGCTGCCGTGCTGGAGGTAGAGAACGGGATAGGGCTCCGCGCGCTCGGCGTCATAGCCGGGCGGGGTCCACACCAGCGCCGTCCGGTCCTCGTTCACGACGTTGCTGTGGTACGTCAGGCTCTCGACCTTCCCACCCTGACCGGCGGGAACGTCCGAGAGCAGGCGCGACCTCTCACCGGGGATGAAGAAGGAGCTCCAGTTGGGCTCGGAGGTCACCTTGGTCGGGTTCGACGTGTCCTTGGCCGCGACCCGGTCCACGATCCACTGGTAGTAGTAGAACCACGGCTCCAGCGGACCCACGGTCACCCGCCACCGGTCGCCGTCGCGGGACATCGGGATACGGAGCCAGCTCCCGTTGGGAGCGTCGTTCGCCCACACCGTGACGTGGTCGGCGTCCTTGAACTCCGTCGTGGTCTCGAACGTGACGAACCCGTCCTCGGACACGTACGGCGTCGGCGTGGTGCCGGGCGCGGGCGGATGGAACTCGCCCTTCAGCGGTCCGTGACCGGCGCTCGGACCGTGGTCCGGGGCGTTGCGGAACAGCCGCGGCAAGAAGTCGATCAGGTTCTCCTGCCAGGCGTTCCAGTTCGCCCCGCCGTCGGGGTTGACCCCGTCGAACTCGTACCTGACCCGGGCATGGTCCAGCGCCTTCGTCAGGCGGACGGTCGCGTTGTACGCGGGATCGGTCACGTTCCCGGTGTACAGCCGCAGCAGCTTGAGGTCGTGGCCGATCGCCCGGGCGTCCGGCCCCCCGGCGTCCGTCAGCAGGCCGGAGAACGAGCCGGCGTAGGCGAACCGACCCGGCCCCCCGGTGAGAGCGGCGCGCAGCGCCAGCGTCCCGCCCTCGGCCACACCGGCGATCGCCTGGTGCGCCGGGTCGCGCAGGACGTCATACCTGTCCCCGACCGCCTTGCCGAGGTCCTTCAGGTCCTTGTCGTCGTCACCGTCGCTGATCACCACCACCATCGGCTCGATGGCCTTCTGGGCCGACAGGTTGTCGAGGATCTGCTTGGCCCGGCCGAGATCGAGCCAGTCGGTGGCGCTCTGTCCCTTGCCGGATTGCAGGAACAGCACCGGGTAGCCCTTCGGGCCCTCGGGACCCTTCGGCCCCTTAGGGCCGTCCGGGCCCTTGGGGCCGTCCGCGCCCTTGGGGCCGTCCGCGCCCTTGGGGCCCTTGGGGTCCTTCGCCTGGTAGCCCGGCGGCGTCCACACCAGCGCCGACCGCTCCTCCTTCTTGACCCGGTAGGTCAGGGTCTCGACCCGGCCGCCCTGTCCCTGCGGCGCGTCCGCCAGCAGGCGTACGGACTCGCCCGGCACGAGGAAGGTGCTCCACAGGGGCTTGGACGCCACGGTGGTGCTGTTCGTCGGGTCCTTGAGGCTCTTGGTGTTGTCGCCCGTGACCTGGTAGGCGTACAGCCCCGGCTTGAGCGGGCCGAGTGCTCCCCACCAGAGGTCGCCCCGGCGGGTCAGGCCATACTCCGCCCATGCGAAGGAGGGGCCGAAGTTCCCCTCGACGGCCAGCTCCGACACCTGGCCGACACTGGCCTCGACGGCGGCCGCCGGGATGCTGATCGCCAGGTAGCCGTCGTCCGAGACGCTCACCCAGGGCGTGTCCGCCTCCGCCGGTCGCGGCGTGAGTGACACCGCCGCGACCGCCGTGACTCCAGCGGCGATCACCGCCGAGAGTCTGCGGGCGCCCGTGGGGCGCGCGCTGCCACGCTGGAATAACGCCATGCCGAAACTCCCTTGATGGCCCGCAGTGGTCGGTCCCGCCCATCGACTCGACCCAATTGATGGAATGTGAAACTTTTCGACGCGCGCCTTTTCAGCCCGCGATTCCACCAAGTCAAGGTAATTGATACATTTTGGAAACACAAGACCGTTTCCGCCGCTCAAGACACCGGCCGTCACTCCCGTGCGGACACCACCCGGCAGGCGCCTCCGCGGCGCCGGAGATCCGGACCTCGCGGCTCCCCGGCATTCCACCGCCACGACAGAGCGCTTGAAAATCTGCCCGAATCGCCGGCGGAAACGACATGATTTCCATCCGCGGCAGGCGCCATGCGAATGCGAACCAGGGAACGGCGGCAAGGCCTGACCTCGTCCGCCGCGCGCTTCCGGTGTGCGACCGGCGATAGCCTCTCGTGCGGACGAAACGGGAGGTAAGCGGCGTGACGGAACTGCTGATGGGGCTCAGCCTCGGCCTGGGCGCGGGGGTCACGCCCGGCGCGCTGCTGACGCTCGTCATCACGGCGAGCCTGCGCGGCGGGTTCCGCTCGGGGGTGCGCCTGGCCTGCGTGCCGCTGCTGTCCGACCTGCCCGTGGTGCTGCTCGCCGTGACGGCGGTCGGGGCGCTGCCGCAGGTGCTCCTGCGCGTGCTGGCGGTCGGAGGCGGGCTCTACGTCGTCCACCTCGGCGTGGAGACGCTGCGCGAGGCCCGTACGGCCCTGCCGCCCCGGCCCGGCGAGGACGCGCCCTCCTCGGCCCGGGAGATCCTGCGCGGGGTGGTGGTGAACATGCTCAACCCCCACCCGTGGCTGTTCTGGATCGCGGTGGGCTCACCGATCTTCGTCTCGGCGTGGGACCACGCCCCGGCGTACGCGCTGGTCTTCGTGGGCGGGTTCTATCTGGTCCTGGTGGGTTCCAAGGTGGCGCTGGCGGGGGCCGTGGGGGCCGGGCGGCACCGGCTGACCCCCCGCGGCTACCGCCTGCTGCTGGGCGCGAGCGGCGCGCTGCTGGCCGTCGTGGGCGCCGTGCTCACCGTTCGAGGACTGCTTCCCCAGGGGTTGTAGCGGCCACCCTGCTGCGGCGCCGGCCGTACAGGAAGTAGACGACGGCGCCGACGACCATCCAGGCGAAGAACCGGATCCAGGTCTCCACGGGCAGGTTGAGCATCAGGTAGGCCGAGGCCAGCACCGACAGGATGGGCACCACCGGCACGAACGGGGTGCGGAAGGAGCGGGGCAGGTCGGGACGGGTCCTGCGGAGGATCATCACGGCCACCGCGACGATCACGAAGGCGAACAGCGTGCCGATGTTCACCAGCTCCGCGATGGCGCTCAGCGGGATCAGCGCCGCGAGCACCGCGGTGGCCGCGCCGATGACGATCGTGATCCGGTACGGCGTGCGGAACGTCGGGTGGACCTTGGCGAGGGACCGGGGCAGCAGGCTGTCACGGCACATCGCGAACAGCACCCGGCTCTGGCCCAGCATGAGGATCATCACGACGGTGGTGAGCCCGGCGATGGCTCCGATGCTGATCAGCGTGGCCATCCAGGGCTGGCCCACCGACCGGAACGCGTCCGCGAGCGGGGCAGACGCGCTGAGCTCCGAATAGTGCTGCATGCCGACGACCACGAGCGAGACCGCCACGTAGAGGATCGTGCAGACGACCAGCGAGGCGATGATCCCGATGGGCAGGTCGCGCTGCGGGCGGCGGGTCTCCTCGGCCGCGGTCGCCACGACGTCGAAGCCGATGTAGGCGAAGAACACCAGGGCCGCGGCGGTGAAGACGCCGAAGACGCCGTACGCGACCGGCTGCACGCCGAACAGCACCTGGATGAGCGGGGCCTTCATGCCCTCCCCGGCGGCCATGTGGTGAGGCGGGGGGACGAACGGCTGGTAGTTGGCACCCTTGATGAAGAACAGCCCGGCGATGATCACGAGGAGCACGACGGCCAGCTTGACCGCGACCATGGCGCCGTTGAAGCGGGCCGACATCTTGATCCCGGCCACCAGGACCCCGGTCAGCAGGATCACGATCACCGCCGCCGGGATGTTGAAGACGGCCTCGTCGCCGGCGATGGACGGCGGCAGATAGACGCCGAAGTTCTTCAGCAGCGAGGCGAAGTAGCCCGACCAGCCCGAGGCGACCACCGCCGCGCCCAGTGCCAGTTCCAGCATCAGGTCCCAGCCGATGATCCAGGCCGGGAACTCGCCGATCGTGGCGTACGCGTAGGTGTAGGCCGAGCCCGCGACCGGGACGGTGGCGGCGAACTCGGCGTAGCACAGGGCCGCGAGCGCGCACACGATCCCGGCGATCACGAAGGAGATCGCGACGGCCGGGCCGGCCGTGTTGCGCGCCGCCACACCGGTCAGCACGAAGATGCCGGTGCCCACGATGACGCCGATGCCGAAGACGGTGAGGTCGAGAGCGCTCAGGCTGCGCCTGAGCCGATGCTCGCCGCCTTCGGCATCCTCAATCGACTGTTCGACCGGCTTCGTCCGGAAAAGGCTCATCCGCAGGCTCCTCATCACGTCGATGACCTGCAGACTTCCCGGTCACACCGGTATTACTCCTGGTTGTCAATCGGTGGGCTGCACGAGCCGCGCGGGATGGCTCTCCATCACCTGCGACCGGCGCGCCACGGCCTCGGTGATCTGGCGGGCGAGGTCCTGCCCGGTCAGGCCGATATCGGAGAGGATCTTGGCCCGCTTGGCGTGGTCGAGGAAGCGCTGGGGGATGCCGTAGGTCCGCACCGGCACGTCCACGTCGGCGTCGCGCAGCAGGCGCGCCACGGCGTCGCCCACGCCGCCGACCCGGCCGTTGTCCTCCACCACGACGACCAGCTTGTGCGCGGCGGCGGCCAGCGCCAGCGCCTCGTCGAGCGGCTTCACCCAGCGGGGGTCGACCACGGTGGTGGAGATGCCCTGCGCGTCGAGGAGGTTCGCGGCCTCCAGGCAGACCTCGGCCATCGGGCCGACCGCGACCAGCAGCACGTCGGCGTCGCCGGCGCGGAGCACGTCCATCTCGCCGAGCTTGCCGACCGCCTCGACGTCCGCGGGCAGGCCGCCCTTGGGGTAGCGGACCACCGTCGGGCCGTCCTCGATCCGGACCGCCTCGGCCAGCAGCTCGCGCAGCCGCGCGCCGTCGCGCGGGACGGCGATCGAGAGCCCGGGGATCACCTGGAGGATCGACAGGTCCCACATGCCGTTGTGGCTGGCGCCGTCGTCTCCCGTCACGCCCGAGCGGTCGAGCACGACGGTGACCGGCAGGCGGTGCAGCGCCACGTCCATAAGGAGCTGGTCGAAGGCCCGGTTGAGGAACGTCGCGTAGAGGGCCACGACGGGGTGAAGACCGCCGAGCGCGAGCCCGGCGGCGCTGGTCAGGGCGTGCTGCTCGGCGATGCCCACGTCGTAGATCCGGTCCGGGTACGCCTCGGCGAACGCCGCCAGGCCGACCGGGTGGAGCATCGCCGCGGTGATCGCGACGACGTCGTCCCGCTCACGGCCGATCTTCACGATCTCCTCGCTGAACACGTTGGTCCAGCTGTGCGGCTTGGGCCGCTCCTCGCCGGTCAGCGGGTCGAACGGGCCGGGACCGTGGAAGCAGTCCTCGTCGTGGTTCTCCGCGTGGCTGTAGCCGTTGCCCTTGCGGGTGAGCACGTGGACGATGACGGGCCCGCGGAAGCCCCTGGCGCGGCGCAGCGCGGCCTCCACCGCCCCCTCATCGTGGCCGTCGATCGGGCCGACGTACTTCAGCCCGAGGTCCTCGAACATGACCTGCGGGGTCAGGATGTCCTTCAGGCCCTTCTTGATGCCGTGCAGCGTGTCGTACAGCGGCGCGCCGACCACGGGCACCCGGCCGAGGTTGTTCTTCACCAGTTCGAGCACGTGCTCGTAGCCCTGGCTCATCCGCAGCGACGACAGGTGGGAGGCGAGACCGCCGATGGTCGGCGAGTAGGACCGGCCGTTGTCGTTGACCACGATGATCAGCGGCAGGTCCTTGCGCCCGGCGATGTTGTTCAGCGCCTCCCAGGCCATGCCGCCGGTGAGCGCGCCGTCGCCGATCACGGCCACCACCGTGCGGCCGGTCTCCCCGCGCAGGGTGATCGCCTTGGCCAGCCCGTCGGCGTACGACAGGGCGGTGGAGGCGTGCGAGTTCTCGATGAAGTCGTGCTCCGACTCGGCCTGGCTGGGATATCCCGACAGGCCGCCCTCCTGGCGCAGCATGTCGAACTGGCCGGACCGGCCGGTCAGCATCTTGTGCACGTACGCCTGGTGGCCGGTGTCGAACAGGATCGGGTCGCGCGGCGAGTCGAAGACCCTGTGGAGGGCGATGGTCAGCTCGACGACGCCGAGGTTGGGCCCGAGGTGACCGCCGGTCTTCGCGACGGAGGAGACCAGCAGGTCGCGGATCTCCGCCGCCAGCACGGGCAGTTCCCCGGCCTCAAGGCGCTTCACGTCGAGCGGGTCCTTGATCGTCTCCAGAATCCCCACCGCTCATCCTTCCCGCTCGCCATCGAACGGATCGAGTCTAGTTCGAGGAAGGTGCGGGGGGATCAGGGGTTGCACCGAACCTCCACAAGACCTTCCCGGCGCCGGCATCGATCCTGCTTTACCCGTCGCCTCCTCCTGCTCTACCCTCATGATCCCCTAGAAGGAACATCCGCGCTGCCGGATCTTCGGGCGATTCGCCACATTCCTGACTATCTCTCTGTCCGCTTGGGATGCCCACTGATGATTCGCATAAGCCTCCGCACGGCCGCCGTCGCGGTCACGGCGGTGGTGGGAGCCCTGCCCCTCACCGGTGCGGCGGACGCCTCCGGCGCCTCGGCGCGGCCCGTGCCCACCGGGCCGGGAGCGCTGACGAGGAACCCGCTCTACGCCACGGGCGCGTTCCGATCCTCCGCGTGCACCGAGCCGGCCCGGCGGGCCGACGACCTCGGCT
The DNA here is from genome assembly GCF_036186745.1 of Microbispora hainanensis. NCBI lineage: Bacteria > Bacillati > Actinomycetota > Actinomycetes > Streptosporangiales > Streptosporangiaceae > Microbispora > Microbispora hainanensis. The sequence continues at coordinate 8,332,650 of NZ_CP108086.1, forward strand.
CCTACCGGGCCTACCTGGACGACCTGCTCGGCTGCCTCCGCCGGGCCTGGAGCGAGAAGTTCCGGCAGGCGGGGCTGCGGTTCTCCCCGCCCCGGGTGAGGTACATCACGAAGAGCGTCTACACGGGCTGCGGCCAGTTCATGGCGAGCTACGCGGCGAGCCTGTACTGCCCCGCGAACAAGACGTTGTGGATCATGCTCTCCAAGGAGGAGCTGTCGGACCCCAGGGGGTTCGGGCTCTTCACGGTCGTCGCCCACGAGTACGGCCACCACGCGCAGGACCGCGCCGGCATCCTGGCCGAGTTCGAGCGGCGGTCCCGCACGCTGAGCGGAAAGCGGGCCCTCGACCTCAACCGCAGGATCGAGCTGCAGGCCGACTGCTTCTCCGCCGCCTTCGTCCGCAGCGTCTGGTCCTCGCTCGCCCGCGACCGGCGCGACTGGGACGAGTGGCTCACGGCGGACGAAGGCGACATGTGGCACGGCACGACGCGCAACATCCGCTACTGGCTCAAGCGCGGCTGGGCGGGTGGCGGCCCTCAGGCGTGCGACACGTTCCGTGCTCCCGTCTCCAAGGTCGCCTGACCACGTTCAGGTGGCGACCCGGGACAACGCTTCGAGGGGGTCGGCGAGCACCTGGGCGAACGCCAGCTCGGCCGCCCCCATCAGCGTCGCGTCGTCGCCCAGGGCCGAGGTGCGCAGCCGCACCTGCTCCCGGGTCGCGCGCAGGGTGCCGGTGGCGATCCGGCTGCGCACCTGGGCGGCCGAGCCCAGGTAGATCTCCCGCAGGATGCCGCCGAAGACGACCATCTCGGGGTTGAAGACGTTGACCAGGCTGGCCACGCCGAGCCCGAGCCAGTTGCCCACGTGGGCGAGGGCCTCCTGGGCCATCACGTCGCCCCGGTCGGCGGCGTCGACGACGGCGCGGACCGCGTCCCTGCCGATCATCTCGCCGTACCGTCCGGCGTGCTCCATCAGCGCCGGCTCCCCCACCTCGGCCTCCAGGCAGCCGCGCGAGCCGCAGGCGCACGGGCGGCCGTCGGGGTTGACCACCATGTGGCCCACCTCGCCGCCATACCCGCCGTACCCGCCGAGGAGCTGGCCGTTCACGATGATGCCGCCGCCGATGCCCACGTCGCCGTGCAGGTAGATGAGGTCGCGGCAGCCCGCGCCGATGCCGCGGGTGTGCTCGGCGAGCGCGCCGAGGTTCGCCTCGTTGCCCACCGCCACGGGCAGCCCGAGCGCGAGCCGCTTGGTCAGCTCCTCCCCCAGCGGCACCTCGAACGCGCCGATGTTCGGCCCGATCCTGACGACGCCATCGGAGGCGCGGACCACCCCGGAGACCGCCGCCGCCGCGCCGACGCAGATCGTGTCCTCGCGCGTCCTGCGCCGCATCTGCCGGGCGAAGCCCGCCAGCGTCCCCACGACCTGCGCCATGTCGAACTCCCCGCGCGCCCGCGCGGCCTCACGGCGGTCGAGGATCACCCCGCCGAGGCCGATGCGCGCGGCGGCCAGCCGGTCGACGCCCACCTCGAAGGCCAGGACGTAGACGCGGGCCGTCTCCGGGCGGACGACCAGCGACGGCCGTCCGGCCCGGCCGGTGTCCTTGGGCAGTTCCTCCCTGACGAGGCCCGCCGCCGTGAGGTCCGCCGTGAGCGCCATGATGGTGCTCCGGTTCAGCCCCATCAGCGAGGTCAGCTCGGCCCGCGACGTCGGCCCTCCGAGATGGACGTGCCGCAGCAGCGTCCCGAGGTTGTGCTTGCGGATCTCCTCCTGTGAGGGACCGGCGCGCATCATCGGGGGAGCCTCGGATTCCGTGGGGTCGGGGGGAACCTGACCAGGTCAGGGGTCGCAGATCACCTTATCGGGGCCCGATCACGTCATCTTCTGCCGGTCGCCGCCGCACGCTTCCTCGACAGGGCGTCCACACCCGCGGCGAGCAGGAGCACCGAACCGGTCACGACGAACTTGACGCCGGCGCTGTAGCCCATGAGGCCCATGCCGTTCTCGATGACCGCGACCACCGCGCCGCCGAGCAGCGCGTCGAGCGCCCGGCCCTTGCCGCCGAAGAGGCTGGTGCCGCCGATGACGGCCGCGCCCACCGCGAACAGCAGCACGTTGCTGCCGCCGGTGTTGGGGTCGACCGAGTTGGCCCGCGACGCCGCGATGATGCCGCCGAGCGAGGCCATGAAGGAGCAGATGACGAAGGCGGAGATGCGGATGCGGTCCACGTTGATGCCGGCCCGGCGGGCGGCCTCGGCGTTGCCGCCGACCGCGTAGATGTGCCGGCCGTACGCCGTGCGCCGCAGCACGAAGGTCCAGACGATCAGCAGGATCACGATCAGCGGGACGACGATCGGCACGCCCTTGAGCGACACGAGCGCCGCGTTGCGGCTGCGCTCCAGGTTGAGGACGTACACCGCGATCCCGGAGACCACCGCGAGCGTCACGACCCGGGCGGCGATGACCGCGATCGGGGTGGCGACCAGGCCGCGCGCCGCGCGGCGGCGCGCCTGCAGGAGCTGGATCGCGGCGTACGCGACGACGCCCACGATCAGGGCCGCCCATCCGGCGACCGGCGGGACGTTCTTGTTGGCGATCGCGAGGATCGTCTCGTCGCGGATCGAGATGTTGGTGCCGTCCTTCACCAGCAGCAGGACGACGCCCTGGAAGGCCAGGAACGCCGCCAGCGTGACCACGAAGGACGGGATGCCGAGCTTGGCCACCAGCGACCCGAGCACCAGGCCGATGACCGCGCCGGTGACCATCGCGGCCAGGACCGCGAGATACCAGGGCCAGCCCTGCAGGGTGAGCAGCACGGCGAGCACCGCCGCGCAGACGCCGCTCGCGAAACCGGCGGACAGGTCGATCTCTCCGAGGAGGAGCACGAAGATCAGGCCCATGGCGATGACGGCGACCGCCGCGCCCTGGGTGAAGAGGTTGGCGAAGTTGACCGCCGAGAGGAAGGCCGGGCGCAGGACCGAGAAGACCACGCAGAGGATGATGAGGCCGAAGACCGCGGGAAGGGCCCCCAGCTCACCCCCCTTGATCCGCTCGAGATAGCCCTTGACGTGCACGCCGAGCGACGACTCGGCGTTCTCCTGCTTGGGGAGCGTTTCGGTTGTCATGATGCCGCTCCGTTGCCGTTCTTGAGCCCGAGCTCCCCGCTGCGCCCGGAGGTGATCAGTTCCACGATCTGCGCGTGGGTCACTTCGGACGCCTTGACCTGGGCGGCCATCCGTCCCAGGTACAGCGCCGCGATCCGGTCGGACACGGCGAAGACGTCGTTCATGTTGTGGGAGATGAGCACCACCGCGAGACCCTTGTCGGCCAGGCGGCGGACCAGTTCGAGCACCTGGGCGGTCTGCGCGACGCCGAGGGCGGCGGTCGGCTCGTCGAGGATGACGACCTTGCTGTTCCAGAGCACGGCCTTGGCGATCGCCACGGTCTGCCGCTGACCGCCGGACAGGCTGGAGACGTGCTGGCGCAGCGACTTGACGGTGCGGACGGACAGGCCGGCCAGCGTCTTGGCCGCCATCTCCTCCATCGTGTCCTCGTCCAGGACCAGACCGCTGCGGCGCTCACGGCCCAGGAACATGTTCTGCACGATGTCGAGGTTGTCGCAGAGGGCGAGGTCCTGGTAGACGATCTCGACGCCCAGCGCCGCCGCGTCCCTGGGCCCGCTCACGTGGACCCGCTCGCCGTCGAAGAAGTATTCGCCCGAGTCGATCGGGTGGATGCCGCCGATGCACTTGACCAGCGTCGACTTGCCGGCGCCGTTGTCGCCGACGAGTGCTGTCACCTCACCCGGGTAGGCCGAGAAGGCGACGTCGTGAAGGACCTGCACGGGGCCGAAGCTCTTGTTGATGCCGCGCAGTTCCAGGATCGGTCCCTGGGACACGATGGGCTACTCCGTAGATCGATGGGGCCGGTACGGCGCCGTTGTCCGGGCCGCCTCTCGTCGCTCCGGGCGGTGCGGGGCGCCCTGTGCCTGGTCGGAACGGTGCCCTGTCCGGACAGGGCGCCCCGCACGGTGCTCGTCGCGGCTCAGCACGTCACCCGCTAAGGGGGGTCCGCGTCGCCGTACGCACCCGGTGGATGGATGGTGCTTAGCTGATGCCGGCCTCGGTGCACTTGTCGGCGAACTCGCCGGTGCACAGCTCGTCCTTGCTCACGAAGCCGTCGGCCACGACGTCCTTGACGTTGTCGAAGAAGATGGCCTGGGGCTCCAGCAGCACGGACGGGACGTCGCGGTTGCCCTCGGTGTCCTTGACCGAGCCGCTCACCTGCGGCTGCTCACCCTTGGCCAGCGAGACCGCGAGCTGGGCGGCCGCGTCGGCCTCCTTCTTGATGGCCTTGTAGACCGTCATGCACTGGTCGCCGGCGAGGATGTTCTGCAGGCCCTGCACGGTGGCGTCCTGGCCGGTGACCGGGACCTTGCCGTTCAGCTTCTGCTTCTTCAGCACCGAGATCGCGGCGTTGCCGAGACCGTCGTTGGCGGCGAGGACACCGGCGATCTTCGGCTCCTGGGTGAGCATCTGCTCGAAGATCGTGCCGGCCTGGGTGTTGTCCCAGTCGGGAACCGACTGGTCCGGGCCCTTCTTGTACTCGCCGGAGTCGTACTTCGGCTGCAGCACGCTGTCGTAGCCCTGCTTGAACAGCGTCGCGTTGTTGTCGGTCGGCGAGCCGTTCAGCTCGGCGACGATCGGCTTGTCGGCCTTCTTGTCGGTCAGGCACTTGACCAGGCCCTCGCCCTGCAGCTTGCCGACCGCCGTGTTGTCGAACGACACGTAGTAGGAGGCGCTGCCGCCGAGCGTGAGGCGGTCGTAGTCGATCGTCGCGACACCCTGCGACTTGGCCTTGTCCAGCACGGCCTTGCCGGTGCCGCTGTCGAGGTTGACGATCATCAGGACGGTCGCGCCGTTGGTGATCATCTGGTCCGCGATCGTCTGGAACGCGGTCTTGTCGCCCTGGGCGTTCTGGATGTCCGACTGCACGCCCGCGGCGTCGAAGGCCTCCTGGAGGTACTTGCGGTCGGCGGTCTCCCACCGGGCGGAGGACTTGCTGTCCGGCAGGATGACGCCGATCTTGCCGGGCTTGGCGTCGCCGGCGGCGGCCGAGGGGGCGCCGCTGGCGTCCGCGGAGGTGTCACCGCTCTCGCCCCCGCAGGCGGTGAGACCGAGGGTGAGCGCCGCGGCGGCGGCGCCGATGCTGAGGATCCCCTTGCGCATGATGCGTGGGTCCTTTCTATGACTGGGGGTCTATGAGGGGGTGCGGCCGAGCCGGTGCCCCTTCCCGCCGTCTGGGCAGATCTTGTGGGTTGCAGGCACCTTGGCCACCCGGTACGGCAGGGCCGGGTCACGGCGTTCACCGCTCCAGGGAATGTTGTTTGAGACAACGTAAGCCCAAAGCCCAGGTGGTGAAAGACACAGGACGGTAACGTTTGTTGTTCGCGGTAACAATGAAGAAACGTAGGATCAACATCCGGCGACGTTTCGGTCCGCCCGGTTCCACAGGTGATCGTGACACGTTCGTGACCCTGGGACTCCTACCGTCGGCAGGGACACCCCGTGACCCTTTCCGGTTCGGCCGAAACCTGTTCCCCGAGACGGCAGGGCGAGCGCGGGGAACGGCGACGCTCCTCACGGTTCCCGCGACGCAGGCGCTGTCGATGGCGCCGCTGGACGCGGGCCCCGCCGATGCCGCGGGGAACGCCTGGACCGAGTACGCGATCGTCCACACCGACCCGCGGGTGGTCTCCGCGGGCCTGCCTGCCGTACGGCCCGGTCGTGGGCCCGGTCGTGGGCCCTGTTGTGGGCCCGGTTGTGGGCCCTGTTGTGGGCCCTGTTGTGGGCCCTGTTGTGGGTTCAGTGGGCGAGGCTCTGCCCGAGCAGCGCGCAGGCGGAGACGGCGGCCACGGCCAGGACGGCCGTGCGGACCCGCCCGCCGTCCAGATAACGCCGCAGCGGCCCGGAGGCCGCGAAACCGAGCAGGACGAACGGCACCAGCGCCGCCCCACCGGCCAGGGCGCGTCCCGGGAGCCTGCCGAGGAGCGCGAGGATGACGAGCGACTGCGCGGCGCTCACACAGAAGAACAGCGCCAGCGTGGCCCTGATCTGCGGACCCCGGGCGCTCTGGTAGACCAGCGCGATCGGCGGCCCGCCGATCCCGGTGGCCGTGCCGGTGATCCCCGAGAGGAACCCGGCGGCCGTCAGCGTCGCGCCGTTGCGCGGCACGGACACCGCGCGGGCCGTCAGCACGACCGCGACCAGCACCATCACGCCGACCAGCACGCCGAGCGTCGTCGTGCTCACGTAGACGACCACGAGGGCGCCGATCGCGCTGCCCGGCAGCCGGCCCAGCAGGGCCCACCCCGCTCCCCGCCACTCGGCCCTGCGCCACTCCCTGGCCAGCGTGAACAGCGGCATCGTCAGGTTGACGACCTGGACCGCCCCTGGCATGACCGACGGATCGAGCAACGTGATCAGGGGCGCGGCCACCAGGCCCAGCCCGAACCCCACCCCGCCCTGTACGACCGCCCCGATGAAGACGGCCACTCCCCCGATGAGCAGCAACACCACGTCGTGATCCATGGGCAGGGACCCTAGCGACGCCCCGCTGCCGCCCGGCAACCGGTTATCCGGACCCGATAACTCAGACAATCACCGTCAGTAATCGAAAGTTGTCGCGAGAGTAATCAACGCCCTCGTAGTCTCCTACGTGGCGACATCGCCATAGCGCTTTTTGTAGACAGGATCGTAGCCTCGCCGTATGGGGAGCGAGCAACGCCACACGACGATCCGGGTCAGCACTCTTACTCGCGACAAGCTCGCGGCGATCGCAAAGCAGGAAGGCAGACCCATGACAGCAGTGATCGACGACGCCGTCGCCGAATATGAACACAGGAAATTCTGGGAGGAGTTGCGAGCAGCGGTCGAGCGGACCCGGCGAGAGGACCCCGCGGGCTGGGCCGACCACCTGGCGGAGACAGCCGTCTTCGACCGGGCCGCTCAAGACGGTCTCGAGCCGGAGGACTGGTCCTCCCACCTGCCACCGAAGGAGCACGATGCGGATAACGCGCGGTGACCTCTGGCTGACCGACTACGGTCAGCCCACGGGCCGGGAACAGGGCGGGCCGAGGCCGGTGGTGGTCATGAGCGGCCGCGCCATGAACGACGTGCGGATGGGCCTGGTGTTCACCGTGCCGCTGACCACCACTGAGCGCGGCTGGCCCAGCCACATCGAGATCGCCCCCGGCACGGGCCTGGACAAGCGGAGCTGGGCGATGGTGGAGCAGTTCCGCGCCATGTCCGTGCAGCGCCTGACCAGGAGGATCGGCTGGGTGGAGGAGCCGTCACTCGAGAAGATGCGTGTCGTCCTGACTCACCTCATCCGGGCGTAGGCGAGCCGCCCGGAGCGGCCTCCGTACCCCTCTGCGCCCCGAGAGGCCGGCAGCGCGCGCCTGCCTGGCGGGGACTTCCGCCTTGCACGGGGCCACGTTCCAAGGCGCGGTGCCGGGCCGGCAGCCTCACTGCCGGCCCGGACCTCCCGAGATGTCAGCTCTTGACGAGCCCTCAGCTCTTGGCGAGCAGGGAGCGCAGGACGTACTGCATGATGCCGCCGTGGCGGTAGTAGTCCGCCTCGCCGGGGGTGTCGATACGCACCACGGCCTGGAACTCGACGTCCCCGGCCCGCACGGTGACGGTGGCGGGGGTCGAGCCGGCGTTGAGCTCCTCGACACCTACGATGTCGAAGGTCTCCTCGCCGGTCAGACCCAGCGACTCGGCGCTCTCGCCCTCGGGGAACTGCAGCGGCAGCACGCCCATGCCGATCAGGTTCGACCGGTGGATGCGCTCGTACGACTCGGCGATGACGGCGCGCACGCCGAGCAGCGCGGTGCCCTTGGCCGCCCAGTCACGCGACGACCCCGAGCCGTACTCCTTGCCGGCCAGGACGACCAGCGGGATGCCGGCGGCCTGGTAGTTCTGCGAGGCGTCGTAGATGAACGCCTGCTCCCCGCCCTTGGTGAAGTCGCGGGTGTAGCCGCCCTCCACGCCGTCCAGCAGCAGGTTGCGCAGCCGGATGTTGGCGAAGGTGCCGCGGATCATCACCTCGTGGTTGCCGCGGCGGGAGCCGTACGAGTTGAAGTCCCTGACCTCGACGCCGTGCTCGCGCAGGTAGCGGCCCGCCGGGGTGTCGGCCTTGATCGAGCCCGCGGGCGAGATGTGGTCGGTGGTGACCGAGTCGCCCAGCTTGGCCAGCACCCGGGCGCCCCGGATGTCGGTGACGGGCTCGGGCTTGGCCGGCATGCCGTCGAAGTACGGCGCCTTGCGGACGTACGTCGACTCCGGGTCCCACTGGAAGGTGTCGCCGGTCGGGATCGGCAGCGACCGCCAGTGCTCGTCGCCCTTGAACACGTCGGCGTAGTCACGCTTGAACATGTCCTGGCTGATCGACTCCGACACCACCGCCGCGACCTCCTCAGGCGCGGGCCAGATGTCCTTGAGGAAGACCGGCTGCCCGTCGACGCCGACGCCGAGCGGCTCGTTGTTCAGGTCGATGTCCATGGTCCCGGCCAGCGCGTACGCCACGACGAGCGGCGGCGAGGCCAGGTAGTTCATCTTGACGTCGGGGTTGATCCGGCCCTCGAAGTTGCGGTTGCCCGACAGCACGGCGGTGACCGCGAGGTCGTTCTCCTGGATCGCGGCGGAGATCTCCGGCTCCAGCGGGCCGGAGTTGCCGATGCAGGTGGTGCAGCCGTAGCCGACGAGGTTGAAGCCCAGCTTGTCGAGGTAGGGCTGGAGGCCCGACCGCTCGAAGTAGCCGGTGACGACCTGGCTGCCCGGGGCGAGCGAGGTCTTCACCCACGGCTTGCGCGACAGGCCCTTGTCCACCGCGTTCTTCGCCAGCAGGGCCGCGCCGAGCATGACGTACGGGTTGGAGGTGTTCGTGCAGGACGTGATCGCGGCGATCGTGACGACGCCGTGGTCGATCTCGAAGGACGTGCCGTCCGACAGCGTGACCGGGGTCGGCCGGTGCGGCCGCTCGCCGTTGCGCTTGACGGGGTGCGGCGCGTCGCCCGCCCCGCCGTGGTCGATAGCCGGAGGGTCCGAGGCCGGGAACGACTCGGCGGACGCCTCGTCGGCCGGGCCCTCGATGCAGTCGTCCGGGACGTACGTGCGGACCGCCGCGCGCCAGGCCGACTTGGCATCGGCCAGCGGGATGCGGTCCTGCGGGCGCTTCGGCCCGGCGATCGACGGGACGACGGTCGACAGGTCGAGCTCGATGTACTCGCTGAAGACGGGCTCGGGCGCCGAGGGGTCGAGCCACAGGCCCTGCTCCTTGGCGTACGCCTCGACCAGCGCGACCTGCTCCGGCGAGCGGCCGGTGAGCTTGAGGTAGTCGATGGTCTGGCCGTCGATCGGGAAGATGGCGCAGGTGGAGCCGAACTCGGGGCTCATGTTGCCGATCGTGGCGCGGTTGGCCAGCGGCACGCTGGAGACGCCCTCGCCGTAGAACTCCACGAACTTGCCGACCACGCCGTGCTTGCGCAGCATCTCGGTGATCGTGAGCACGAGGTCGGTCGCGGTGGCGCCGGCCGGCAGCTTGCCGGTCAGCTTGAAGCCGACCACCCGCGGGATCAGCATCGAGATCGGCTGGCCGAGCATCGCGGCCTCGGCCTCGATGCCGCCGACGCCCCAGCCGAGGACGCCGATGCCGTTCTCCATCGTGGTGTGGGAGTCGGTGCCCACGCAGGTGTCCGGGTACGCCTTGCCGTCGCGGGTCATGACGACGCGGGCCAGGTGCTCGATGTTGACCTGGTGGACGATGCCGGTGCCCGGCGGGACGACCTTGAACTCGTCGAACGCCGTCTGGCCCCAGCGCAGGAACTGGTAGCGCTCGCGGTTGCGCTCGTACTCCCGCTCGACGTTGCGCTGGAAGGAGTCGGGGTGGCCGAAGAAGTCCACGATGACCGAGTGGTCGATGACCATCTCGGCCGGAGCGAGCGGGTTGATCTTCGCCGGGTCGCCGCCCAGGTCGCGTACGGCCTCGCGCATCGTGGCGAGGTCGACGACACAGGGCACACCGGTGAAGTCCTGCATGATCACGCGCGCGGGGGTGAACTGGATCTCGACGCTCGGCTGGGCGTTCGGGTCCCAGCCCGCGATGGCGCGGATATGGTCGGCGGTGATGTTCGCGCCGTCCTCGGTGCGGAGCAGGTTCTCCAGCAGGATCTTGAGGCTGTACGGGAGGCGCGCCGACCCCTCGACGGCGTCCAGCCGGTAGATCTCGTATGACGCGTCACCGACGCGCAGCGTGTCACGGCTGCCGAAGCTGTTCGCGGACACGAAGTTCGCCTCCCCAGGGTTCCGGGATAGTCACAGGTTTCGTGTGCATCCTCCCGCACGCACGGGACACTCCTGACAATTAGGTTGCCCTAACCTGTGCGGCTCGGCGGATGTCTCGACATCAAGATATCCCTCAAGATATCTCGACATCAAGTTACTAATGGGTAGGCCGACGGCCATCGTTGTTGACGTCGGCAATCATGTGGATTTTTCGGTTTCGGGAAGTTCCCGCGTCCGCGCCGGCCGTGGAGCGTCCGGGCATAGACGCCGGCGGTCCGGCGTCCCCGCTCAGGCGGGCATCAAACGCAGGCAGAACAGCGCGATCACCACGATCGACAGGGCCGGGCCGAGGAGCTGTTTCTCGAACGCCTTGCCGGTCTTGATCCCGATGTCCCACGGCAGGAGCCAGCGGCCCTTGATCGGCCACAAGACGGGACAGCCGCGCTCGGTCAGGCAGTCGCCGATCACGTGCACCAGGCAGCCGCCCCCGATGGCTAAGCCCAGCCAGGAGTAGGTGACCCCGAGCGACAGGAAGGTGACGAACAGCGCCGCGGTGAGGCCGATGTTCACGATCGCGGAGGTGAGCGTCTTGCCGGGCACGCCGATGCCCACCGCGCGGATGGCCAGGCCGATCATCAGCACGACCAGGATGTCGCGGCCGATGGCGTAGCGGGCGCCGAGCAGGTGTGCCCCCACTCCGGCCAGCACGCTGAACAGCAGGGAGTGGGTGGCGTGCCGGTGCCCGCCGCTCACGAAGTTAACGCCCTTGCTGATCAGCCAGGTCGCCGGTCCGAACGTCTGGGCGATCGTGGCACTGGGGTGGTCGAGATCGGGCAGCATGGCCGCGCCCGCGCACACCACGGCGCCCGCGACGAGCTCGGGCGGGCTCAGGATCGGCCCCGTCAGCGTCGCCAGCTCGGGATGCCCGAGCACGTCCGGCAGTGCCACCAGGCCCGGCGCGACCGCCAGCCACACCGCCGCCCCGCTCAGGGCGTGCGAGTGCCCCATCATGACAAGATCACGCCTTGAGACTCTACGGCAAAGCACCGACAAATTCCGCGAAGCACCCACCCCTCCGGATGCGTGTCGCCCCGATCGCCGCCACGGCGAGCAGCCGCCGCGCGTGGTCATGTCACGGGACGCGCTCGATGCCACCGCTCTCGGCCGCGCGTTCGATCGCCGCGAGCAGCCGGTGGTGGCGGGCGGCGGCATGGAAGTCAGGGTGAGCGGGGCGCCCCTCGGCGATCGCCCGGGCGATCTCCTGGTAGAACGCCGCCACGCTGGCCGCCGGTCCGGCCGCCGGGTCGAAGGGGACGGTCCGATACGCGTCGGGAACGGCCACCCGGTCGTCGCCGGACCGGATGTCCCAATCGGTCCAGTGCATGTGGACGCCCGGCCTGGGCGGCGTGATGGTCAGCGTGCCCACGGAGCCCGCGAGCTTCACGAAGAACCCGTCGGGGCTTCCGTCTCCCCCGTGCACCGCTCCCCCGCACACCGCTCCCCCATACACCGCGACCGAGGCCATGGTGCCGCCGTCGAGCCGGAGTGACCCGGCCTCCCGAGCGCCGCCGCTTCCGAAGCACCACCAGGGCCGGTCGGCGAGGCGCCGGCCGGGAAATGACAAAGACGGGATCGTCCCGCTCCAAGAGCACCCCCCAGCCCTCTCAGAGCAGAACGATCCCGTCTTCGTGAGAGATAACGCTACGGTCTCGGGGCCTGTTCCCTGTACTCGAAAAACTTCCTCGTGAGCTATGTCACTCTTACCCGGGCATTGTCGGAAGATGCATCGCGATATATCGTTGAGCCATCGAGAACAGATCGTGAGCCAGTCGAATCGGCCAGAAGGGGGCACTGCGATGAGTTGGGCACACGCGGTCGGGGGGCCCGGGACCCACACGGGGTTCGAGCACCGGTTGAGACACGAGATGCGCCGCGCGATGCGCGAGGCGTTCACGAAGGGGGCGGCCATGTGGCAGCAGGAACACCACGAGGGCGGGGGCCCTCACGAGCACCGGCACAGGGGCGGCATGCGGGGGCGCGGCCCGTGGGGCGGTTTCGGACCGGGCCCGTTCGGGCCGCCGTGGGCGGGCGGCAACTTCCCGTTCGGCCCGCGGGGCTTCGGACGGGGCAGGAAGGCCAAGCGCGGTGACGTGCGGGCGGCGATCCTCGCCCTGCTCGCCGAGGAGCCGCGCAACGGCTACCAGATCATCCAGGAGATCGCCGAGCGCAGCCAGGGCGGATGGAAGCCCAGCCCGGGCGCGGTCTACCCGGCGCTGCAGCAGCTCACCGACGAGGGCCTGGTGCGCGCCGAGGAGACCGACGGGCGCAAGACGTTCCAGCTCACCGAGGCCGGCCGCGCCTATGTCGAGGAGCACGGTGACGAGGTCCGGGCGCCCTGGGAGGAGATGACACCGGACATCGGCGACAACGTCCACGAGCTGTTCGACCTGTCCAGGCAGGCGGCGTCGGCGCTGGTGCAGATCGCCCACTCGGGCACCGAGGGGCAGGTCAGGCAGGCGCGGCAGGTCCTGACCGAGACCAGGCGGCGGCTCTACCAGATCCTCGCCGACGGCGACCCTGTGGAGGAGTGACGATGGTCTCCCCCGACGAGCCCGCCGCCGCAGGCGGCGCACACGCCGGCCACGACGGCGGCACGCCGAGGGCAGGGTCGGCGGGCCGCACCCCGCCGAGCGGTCCCGCGCACGGCGGGCTGCGGATCGGCGACCGGGAGCGCGACGAGGTGACGCGGCTGCTGCACGACGCGTTCGCGCAGGGCCGCATCACCCGCGAGGAGCTCGACGAGCGCCTCGACGCGACGCTCTCGGCGCGTACGGCCGAGGACCTCCGGCGGGTGACCGCCGACCTGCCCGGCGCATGGCCGGGCGACGCCCGGACCGGGGGCGCGCCGGGCGGCGGCCCGCGGACCGGGAGCCCGTGGCACGCGGGCTTCCCGTCCGCCGGCCTGCCCGGTTTTCCCGGCTCCCCCATGGGCGCCCGCCCCGGTCCGTACGGCCCCCTCCGGCCCGGCGGACCGCAGTGGGCCGCGGCCCAGGGCAACTGGGGACAGGGCGGCTGGGGACGGGGCGGCTGGGGACGGGGCGGCTGGGGACGGGGCATGGCCCCGCGGTGGCACGACCGCCGTCCGCATCCGGCCATGTTCCTCATCCCGGTTGCCGCGATCGTCCTCCTGATGGCAGGCCCGATGTGGCCGCCGTTCCTGGTGCTCAAGCTCGTGTTCGTCGCCCTGGTGGTGAGGGCGGTGCTGGGCATGACCCACCGGCGCCGTCACGGGCCCTACTCACGACACTGACTCCGGGTATTGCGAATCGGAGCTCCAGGTGATGACTTCTCGGTAGGACCGCACGCAACCCCCTGCCGAGGAGGAACCGGGAGCCGTGCTGCTGCCACGGGTCAAGCGGAGGCACGAGCCACACCGCTTCGAGGACGGAACGGTACGCATCGGCGGCGAGATCTACGGGCTGGCCGCCGAGATCAGGGATCCGACGGGGGGCGCGTGGGCCGCGCTCAGCCTGATGGACGGCACCCGGTCTCCCGACGACGTCGCGGAGGCCGTGTGCCGTCGCCTGCCCGGCGTCTCCGCGTCCCAGGCGGCGCGGATCGTCGCCGCCCTCATCGCGTCGGGGCACGTGGAGGACGCCGCGGCTCCGGCGCCGGGCGAGCTCACCGAACGGGAGCGCACCCGGTACGACCGGAGCCGGGCGTTCTTCCAGCAGGTCGACCTGGTGCCTGGACGGCAGGGGTGGGACGCGCAGGTGCGGCTGCGCGCCGCCCGGGTCGTGGTGCTGGGCCTCGGCGGCACGGGGAGCCATGCCGCGTGGGCCCTCGCCGCCTCCGGCGTCGGCCGCCTGCACTGCGTCGACGCCGACGTGGTGGAGCTGTCGAACCTGAACCGTCAGGTCCTCTACACCGAGGACGACCTCGGCCGGGCCAAGGCGGACGTGGCCGTCGGCAGGTTGCGCCGGCTGAACTCCGACATCGAGGTCACGGGCGAGCGGCGGGTGATCGGCAGCGAGGCCGACCTGCTGTCGATCCTGGCGGGCGCCGACGTCCTCGCGCTGTGCGCCGACGAGCCGAGGGAGCCGGGCATCCGGATCTGGGCCAACCGGATCTGCGCGCGGGCCGGCGTGCCCTGGGTCGGCGGAGGCTACAACGGCCCGCTCGTCACCGTGGGCACCTTCGCACCCGGGCGCGGCGCCTGCTACGAGTGCCTGGCTGCGGGCGAGGCGCGTCGCCGCAGGCCGGGCCTTCCGGTGGACCTCGGAGGACCGGGCGTGGTCGCCGCCTCGGCCGGCCTGTCGGGGCACCTGGTCGCCCATTCGGTGATCTCGCTGATCACCGGAGTGCCCGAGCCCGCAATCGGAACGGTCGTCGGGCTGAACCTCATCGCATCCGACCAGCATGTGTGGGTCCGGCATCCGCCTCGCCCCGGCTGCCCGGTCTGTGGAATTCAGCGGACATCGGCCGAGTCGCAAAACAGGACTTGACCGATCATGTGCAACATCCGAACATTTAGGTGTTTTCTCGCGCGAGGTCCGCACCACACAAATCCACAACAGAAGGTGCCCGATGACCCCTCAAGAGCAAAACCAGACCCAGCCGGAGGAAGAGGTCGAGCCGATCGCGGCCGATATCGCGATCCGCAGGCTCGACAAGATCGAGACGACGGCCTTCAGCCAGGGGAACTCGACCTGAGGCCGTCCGGCGGTGCCTGACGCATGCCGCCCGCCACGAGCGGGTTTCCCGGTGGACGCATCGCGAGGCGGAGGAGGCCGCGACGGAGCCATGGGCGCCTTTCCCGGGCCCCGCGGAAAGCCCGTGCCGGCGCGGGATTTCCGCGAGCGGTTCCCCGGGCCCTGCAGTGGTTCCGGTCTCCGTGATGGTTTCGAGACCCGCAGCACTTCCGGGATCCGCCGCACTTCCGGGCTCGGCTGCACGCCCGGGATCCGCCGCACTTCCGGGCTGCGCCGCGGTTCCGGGATCTGTGGCGATTCCGGGCGCGTACGGAATCACCACGGGAAGCGCGTACGGAATCGCCACGGGAAGGACACCGATTTCGGTCCCTCCGGAAAATCCGTTTCCGCGAGGAGTTCACCAAGGGTGACCCGCGGCGAGGCGCCGTACGCAGTGGGATGTGATTCGTCAGGCAGGACCGGGGCGGGCCGTGCGCCCGCCCCGGTGCCCCCCGCAGGTCACTCGTCATGACGGCGACCCGGGTCATCCTGCACGACCTCGGCGTACGCCGGGATCGCGCGGAGTGGATCGTCGGACGGGTGGAGACCGGGGACGTCATCGCCGTGCCCGAGCAGGGCATGCGGGTCATCCGCCTGTTCCAGGAGGGGGCCACGGTCCCCGAGGTGGAGCGCCGGCTCGGCGCGGAGACCGGGACCCGGATCAACGTGGGCGGCTTCGTCGACGGCCTGGTGCGAGCGGGCCTGGTGGCGGCGGTGGACGGCCACCCCGTTCCCGCGCCCGCTCCCCCGCCGCCCACCTTTCCGCGGCTGCTGCCCCGCCACGTGCGGTGGACGCTCGATCCGGTGCTGCACGCCGCCCTGGCGGCCGTGATCCTGGCCGGTGTGGTGGTGGCGCTGCTGCGGCCGGGCGTGATGCCCGGCTGGCGGGACCTGCTCTGGAGCGACCACGGGACGCTGGTCCTGCTGGGGCAAACGGCGGCCGGCTGGCTGCTGATCCTCCTGCACGAGCTGGCCCATCTGTGCACGGCTCGCGCCGCCGGCGTGCCGGGGCGCATCAGGTTCGGCACCCGTCTGCAGTTCCTCACGGCGCAGACCGAGGTGTCGGGCATCTGGCTGGCGGAGCGCCGGGTCCGGCTGACGGTCTACCTCTCGGGCATGGCGCTGGACGCCGCCCTGTGCGCGGTCTGTCTCCTGCTGACCGCGACGACGGGGCCGCACCCGGCCCTGTCGGTCGTCGCCCTGACGGCGCTGGTCATGCTGTCGGCGCAGTTCCTGGTGTTCATGCGCACCGACCTCTACTTCGTCCTGCAGGACGTGACGGGCTGCCGGAACCTGTACGGCGACTCCGTCGCGTACGCCGCGCACGTGTGCCGCCGGGTCCTGCTGCGCCGGTCGGCCGATCCGCTCGCCCGGCTGCCCAGGGCCGAGGGCCGGTGGGTCCGGGCGTACACCGCACTGCTCGTCGCCGGGACCGCGCTGTGCCTCTGGCTCGCCGCGGCGGTGACGGTCCCGGCGACCCTGGGCCTGCTCGCCGGTGCCGTGCGCGCACTTCTCGACCCGCCCGGCTGGGTGGCCGCGGCGGACGGCGTGGTCACGGTGCTGGTCGTCACCGGGTTCCACGTCCTCTGGGCCACGACGTGGTGGCGCAGGCACGGCCCGAAGGCGCGCCGTGCCGCCGGATTGCTGAGGAGGAACCGTGATCCCGAGCGAGGTGTTCGATGACGTCAGGGCCGCCGACGGCGAGTTCCTGGGGTTGGCGGCCTACCAGGCGGAGTTCGAGGAGGTCTACCGCGACGCGTCGGAGGTGGTGTGGAAGCTGGAGCGCGCCCAGCACTTCCACGAGCCGGCCGTGCCGAGCTGGCGGGCCGCCGACGCGGGCGACTGGGCGAAGGCCGTCGAGCTCATCGAGGAGATGCGGGCCCCGCTGACCGCGATGTACCGCGAGCGGGCCCCGTTCCGGCGGCTGCGTGTCGTCGAGCTGCCCCTCACTCCCTACCTGCGGTGGGAGGCGCAGATCTTCGCCGTACGGGTGGCGGCGGGCGAGGAGATCAGAGTGATCGGAGCGGCGGCGGTCGCCCCCCTGGAGACCCGGGCGCCGCTGCCCGAGCTGGTGGTCTTCGGCCCGAGCCTGCTGTACGAGGTCCGCTACGACGAGATCGGGGCCGCCGTCGGGGCCCGCCGGATCACCGACACCGCGGTCGTCGCCCCCTGCCTGTCCGCCCTGGCCTCCCTGTACGGCGAGGGCGAGGACCTGATGCCGTTCTTCGAACGCGAGGTGGCCCCGCTGCCGCCCCCGCTCGATCTGTCGGAGAAGTCCGCGGAGATTGGGCCTTGACCCTGAATCGGCAGCGGCCAACGATCGACGTGTCGCCCTCGGGGGAGAGTTTGCGGCCACGCCGACGAACGGGAGGGTGAGATGAAGCCGGCCGAGCCAGAACCCGAGGTGGTGCAGGAGACCGAAGGAACGGCGAGGACGAGGCAGATCACGATCAGGCTGCTGGACGCGGCGGAGACGGCCGTGTGCAGCAACTCGACGGGGAACTGACTGACCAGACGTCCGCGGAAGATCCAAGCGCGCCAGTTTCCAGATCCGGGCCGGGGCCTGGCGCGCTCCGACCAGCGATTCGGCTTCTGGCCGAAGGAGACTTCATGCCCGGAGAAGCGTTCGAGCACGTCAGACAGGCCGCGGGAGAGGTGCTTCCCGTGGTGGAGTACCGGACCGAGCTCTACGACCACCTGCGCCGGATGGAGGGTGTCGTATGGAAGCTGGAACGCGCCCAGCACTTCCACGAGCCCGACACCCCGAGCTGGGTCGCCATGATGAGCGGTGACTGGGACCGGTCGCTCTCGCTGATGGCCGAGATGCGCTTCGCCGACGACCTGCCGCCCCGGGCGGAGCTGCGCCGGCTGCGGATCGTCGAGATGCCGCCGACGCCCTACCTGCAGTGGGAGATCGTGCTGCTCGCGGCGCGCACGCGGGCGGGCGAGCGGGCGCGGGCGCTGCACGCCCGGTCCGTACGCCGCCTGGAGACCCGCGCTCCGCTGCCCGAGCTGCTGATCGTCGACAGGGACCTGATGTACGAGATCCTCTACGACGAGATCGGCGCCCATGTGGGCGGGCGGCGGATCACCGACACCCGGGTGGTCGGGGACTGCACGCGAGCCGTCGCGGAGCTGTACGCCGGCGCCGAGGACATGGTGGCCTTCCACGACCGCGAGGTGGCACGGCTGCCGCCGCCGGGCACCGGGCGGATCCTGTCCCGCCCCGGCCACCCGTGAGGCGCGCCCGGCCGCGCCGGCGGGACAGGTGACGGCGGGGCAGGGACGGCAGGCAGGGGACGGCAGGCAGGGGACGGCAGGACGAAGCGACGACGGGGGCGGCAGGGCAGGTGACGGTCGCCGGGCCGGGGGACGGAGCATGGTGAGCGGGCGGGGCAGGACTCAGGCCCCGTCCCGCCCGTGCTCCTCCAGCGCCGTGCGCAGCGTGGCGAGCGTGGCGGCGGTCCGGGCGAGCTCGGCGGGCGGGACGGCGGCGGTGCGGGCGGCCAGCTCGTCCCGCAGGGTCGGGCGGGCCGCGGCCAGGAGCCGGGAGCCCTCCGGCGTGAGGCTGAGGACGGATGACCGCCGGTCGTCCGGATGCGCCGTGCGCACGCACAGGCCCGCGCTTTCGAGCCGGTCGACGGCCTTGCTCACGGCTCCGACCGTGATCCCCACCTCGCGCACGATGTCGAGCACCCGGCAGCCGGGACGGCCTTCGATGATGTCCAGGAACTCGAACTGCCCCAGGCCGATGCCGTGCTCGGCGCGCAGCCGGTCGCTCACCGTGTTGTACAGCCGGGTCTCGACGCGGACGAGATCGGTGAACAGGCGAGTGATGTCGGTCACATCCGCCGAACATCTCGATTCCAAGGAATCATCTTCTTGGGAATCGGGTTTACGATCACACGTGCATTCCACGGAATGCATCCTTTCACCATCGACTCCCCGGAGGTTCTGATGACCCGCAAGCAGCGCGAGGCCGTCGACGCCCTGCACCGCAACGCCCCCGTCCACCCGAACCCGACCCTGGAGGAGCAGCGCGCCGGATTCGCCCTCGCCCTGACCCGGCCCGTGCCCGACGACGTCACGGTGCGGGAGACCGAGCTCGGCGGCCGTCCCGCGCTCGACCTGGCCCCGGCCGCCGGCGCCGGGCGCGGGCGGCTGCTCCACTTCCACGGCGGCGGCTACATCCTGGGATCGCCCGGCACGCACGCCGGGTTCACCGCCCAGTTGGTACGCCGTGCGGGGTTGCGGGCGACGTCCGTCGACTATCGGCTGGCCCCCGAGCACCCCTTCCCCGCCGCGGTCGAGGACGGCCTGGCCGCCTATCGGGCACTGCTCGACGAAGGCGTACGGCCGGAGGAACTGGTGCTGGCCGGTGACTCGGCGGGTGGCGGGCTGGTCGTCGCGACCCTGGTCGCGGCCCGCGACGCCGGTCTGCCGCAGCCCGCGGGCGCCGTCCTCTTCTCCCCCTGGACCGACCTGACCCTCAGCGGGGAGAGCATGCACACGAAGAAGGACGCCGACCCGATCTTCGTGCCGGAGGCGCTCCAGGCGTTCGCCACCCCCTACCTGGCCGGCCAGGACGCCACCCAGCCGCTGGCCAGCCCCGTCTTCGCCGACCTCCGGGGCCTGCCTCCGCTGCTGGTGCAGGCCGGCTCGAACGAGCTCCTGCTGGACGACTCCGTCCGGCTCGCGGGGCGTGCGGCCGCCGACGAGGTGGAGGTCACGCTGCGGGTCTGGCCGCAGGTGCCGCACGTCTTCCAGAACCACTTCGGCCACCTCGACGAGGCCGACGAGGCGCTCGACGAGGCCGCCGGCTTCCTGGCCGCCAAGGTACGGATCGGGCGCGAGGCATAGAAACGCGAGGCCCAGAAACGCGAGGCCCAGAAATCCGGCACGCGGCACAGGGATCGGGCACGGAGCGGAGGGGTGCACCGGCCTCGGGGCGGAAAGGCCCCACGAGCGGGCCGCCCCCGACCGCGGCGGTCAGGCCCGTCACACCGATGGCGGGCACAGGTGGTCGAGCCCGTCGAGCCCGTCAGACCGGCAGGCACAGGCCGTGGAGCCCGTCAGGCCGGCGGGCGCAGGCGGGCCATCTCGGCGGCGATGGCCTCCAGCCTCCAGTGGGCGTTCAGCCCGCTGGGGTTGGGCAGCACCCACAGCGCCGCCCCGCCGACCGTCTCCTCCTGCGGGCCGATCCGGGCGGCGGGGCGCGCGAAGGCGACCCGGTAGGCCGACACCCCCGCTATCGCCAGGACGCGGGGGCGGACCTCCGCGACCAGCCGCTCGAGCCGGGCGCCGCCCTCGCGGAGCTCGTCGGGGGTCAGCTCGTCGGCCCGTGCGGTCGCCCGGGCCACGATGTTGGTGATGCCGAGCCCGTACGACGGGAGCAGGTGCTGCTCGGACGGCGCGAGCCTGCGTGGCACGAGCCCGGACAGGTGCAGCGCGGGCCAGAACCGGTTGCCCGGCCGCGCGAAGTGGTGACCGGTCGCGGCCGAGTAGAGGCCGGGGTTGATCCCGCAGAACAGCACGTCGAGCCCGGGGCCGAGCACGTCGTCGATCGTCGCGTTCTGCGCCGCCTCCAGGTCGGCTTTCGTGGGGGCCATGCGGTGATGCTAGCCGCGCGGGACGACCGTGCCCGCCCCGCCGACGGCGCTCGCGGGGACGCTCTCGTCGCCGGTCAGACGGCGAAAAGCAGGGCGGCGCTGACCAGGATGACCACGGCGGTCGCGAAGTGGATGCCGAACGCGACCGCCCGGCTGCCGCCGTTGCGCAGCACGATCAACGTGTCGCCCAGGGGCAGCAGGGCGACGACCAGCATGAACCATGCCTCGGCGCGGGCGCCGCCGAAGGCCAGCAGGGCCAGGCCCAGCAGGCCGTAGGTCCCGTCGCGCAGGCCCTTGATCGTCAGATAGGCGCCGTCGCCGTCCTTCTTGGCCGGGACGCCGTAGCCCGCGGCCGCCGCCTGGGGCACGAGCAGGAAGCGGGCACCGATGTACACGACGAACAGGTTGAGGACGACGGCGAGGCCGTACGCGATGGGGGTGAGCATGTCTCTCTCCGGGATCTAGCAGCGCTAGGAACAAAATCGACGCTAGCAGAGCAGTGCCATATTCGCTAGCGCTGCTAGAGTTCGGAGCATGTCCATCCAGTCACGCAAGGAGCGCGAGCGCGCCGAGCGCGAGAAGCTGATCATCAGGGCGGCCCGCGAACTGGCCGAGGCCGAGGGATGGGATGCGGTGACGACCCGGCGGCTGGCCGAGCGGGTCGAATACAGCCAGCCGGTGCTCTACAGCCACTTCAAGGGCAAGGACGCGATCATGGCGGCCGTCGCCGTGGAGGGCTGCGCCGACCTGGCCGTGGAGCTGCGCGCGGCCCGGACCGCGGCGGCGGACGCCCACCGTGCCATCGCCGACGTCGGCGCGGCCTACGTCGCCTTCGCCGACCGGCACCCGGCGCTCTACGACGTGATGTTCAACCAGATCGTCGCCCTGCCGTGGGCCGCTCCCGAGGCCCCGCCCGCCCTGCAGGCGGCCTTCGGCGAGCTGGCCGAGGCCGTACGCCCGCACGCCCGCGGCGACGACCTGGGCGCGCTGACCGAGACCTTCTGGGCCGGCCTGCACGGCCTGGTGACCCTCATGCGGGGCGGCCGGCTCCCGCGCGAGCTCCACGAGCGCAGGCTCGCGCTGTTCCTGTCCCGGTTCACCGGCTGAGCCCGGCGGAAGCCCAGGCGGAAGCCCGGGGACCGGCGGAACATCGGGCCGATAGAGAGTCCGGGCTCAGCGGAAACCACGTCCAGCGGAGGGGCCCGGGGCTCAGGCGAAGGGCCGCGCTATCTCGTCGAGGGCCTGCTCCATGATCTGGGAGAGCGGGCGGGCCTCCTGCTCCTCGATCCAGATGTTGGTCGCGATGCGCAACGCGACGAGGAATGCGGCGGCCATGATGCGGCGCTTGAGGTCGGCGCCCGGCTCTCCCGATCCCTCTCGGTCGGAGATCGCCTGCACAAGTTCCCGTTCCAGCTCGGCATGGTTGGCGAGCTGCCGGGCGAGCAGGGCCGGATGGCGCCTGGCCAGCGAGGTGCGCACCGCCCACTCCCTCTCGGGCTCGCCCACGTCCTCCAGCTCGTCGCGTACGGCGCCGCGCAGCGCCTGCCAGCCCGACTCCTCCGCCGGCCGTTCGCGAACCGCCCGCACCAGGGACCGGATGCGCTGCTCCTCGCCGTACAGGAGGGCGTCTTCCTTGTTGCCGAAGTAGTTGGAGAAGGTGCGGCGCGAGACGTTGGCGGCCTCCACGATGTCGTCGACGGTGACGTGGTCGAGCCCGCGTTCCACCGCGAGCCGCATCGTGGCCTTGTGGATCGCCTGCCGTGTCTCGGCCTTCTTCCGTTCGCGCAGCCCCGCCGTCGTCTCCATCGTGGGCCAAGCTTAGCCGCCAAAATATTGCCCACCAGGCAAAGTTGCCCAGTGGGCATGTAATCTTGAGGCAGTTGTCCTCACCCATCCGATTGGAGGCTGCGCGTGAGCGCACCCACGCTGCCGGAGACGGGGGCCAAGAGCCACCGGCAGATACTCGAAGCGCTGAGCGGCCTGCTCCTCGTCCTGTTCCTGGCGATGATCAGCAGCACGGTCGTGTCGGTCTCGCTGCCGCAGATCATCGGCTCGCTGAACGGCACCCAGTCGCAGTACACCTGGGTGGTCACGGCGGCCCTGCTCACCACGACCGCCTCGACCCCCATCTGGGGCAAGCTCGCCGACCTGTTCAGCAAGAAGCTGCTGCTCGAGATCGCCATCGGCATCTTCCTCGTCGCCTCGCTGGCCTGTGGCTTCGCCCAGAACACGGCGATGCTCATCGCCTTCCGCGCGGTTCAGGGCCTGGGCATGGGCGCACTGCAGATCCTCGTCCAGGTGATCATCGCCGCGATGATCAGCCCGAAGGAGCGGGGCAAGTACAACGGCTACCTCGGCGCGGTCATGGCCGTGGCCACGGTCGGCGGGCCGCTGCTGGGCGGCCTGATCACCGACACGTCCTGGCTGGGCTGGCGGTGGTGCTTCTTCCTGCCGATCCCGTTCACCGCGATCGCGCTGATCGTCCTGCACCGCACGCTCGACATCGTCTCGGTCCGCCGTCCCGGCACCTCGGTCGACTACCCCGGCGCGCTGCTCATCGCCGCAGGCGTGAGCGTCCTGCTCGTCTGGGTCACCTTCGTCGGCAACTCCTTCGACTGGATCTCCTGGCAGACCTTCGCCATGGTCGGCGCGTCGGTCGTGCTGCTGGGCGTCGCCGTCTGGGTGGAGTCGGTGGTCCGCGAGCCGGTCGTCCCGCTGCACGTCGTACGGCGGCGCACCCCGGCCCTCGCGATCCTCGCCAGCCTGGCCGTCGGCATGGCGATGTTCGGCGGTGCGGTCTTCCTGGGCCAGTACTTCCAGATCGGCCGCGGCTACAGCCCCACCGAGGCGGGCCTGCTCACCATTCCGTTGATGTTCGGCGTGCTCGTGTCGTCCACGATCTCGGGCCGGATGGTGTCACGCAGCGGACGTGTCAAGCCGTACATCCTCGCCGGCTCGATCGTGCTCGCGCTCGGTTTCGCGGCCCTGTCGATGGTCGACCACGAGACCTCGCTGGTCGTCGTCGGCGCGGGGATGCTGGTGGTCGGCGCCGGCGTCGGCATGTCCATGCAGAACCTCGTCCTGGCCGTGCAGAACACCGTGCCGCTGCGCGAGCTGGGCGCCGCGAGCGGCGCGATCACGTTCTTCCGCTCGCTGGGCGGCACGATCGGCGTCTCGGTCCTCGGCGCGGTGCTGGCGAACCAGGTCACCGAGAACATCACCACGGGCCTGGCCAAGGCCGGCGTCCCGGTGCCGGCGGGCCAGAGCAGCGGCGGCGCCAGCCTCAACATGGGGGCGCTGCCCGAGCCGATCCGCACCATCGTGCGCGCCGCATACGGCGACGCCACCGGCCACATCTTCCTGATCTCGGCCTGCATCGCGGTCGTCGGCATCCTCGCCGTGCTGTTCCTCCCGCAGGTACGGCTGCGCGACAGCGTGGACCTGGCCGAGCCGGCCGCCCCCGGAGCGGACGCGCCCGCCGCGGCCGAGTCCCGCTGAGCCTGATCCCTCACCTGAACCCGGCCCCCGGGTACGGATCCCGAGCGTGGGCGGGAAGCCGTGCCGGGGGGCCGTCCCGTCTCACAGGCGGGGATCGACCGGCTCGGACTCCAGCGCGAGCACGGCGAAGACCGCCTCGTGGATCCGCCACAGCGGCTCGCCCTCGGCCAGGCGCGTCAGCGCCTCCAGGCCGAGCGCGTGCTCCCGCAGCGCCAGCGACCGCTTCCTGCCGGTGAACCTGCGCCGCAGCACGCCGAGCGACTCGGTGTAGTCGGGGCCGTAGATGATCCGCAGGTATTCCCGGCCCCGCACCTTCACGCCCGGCTGCACCCGTCCCTCCTGGTGGGCGGCGGGCTTGACCACCATGCCCTCGCCCCCGGCCTCGGTCAGCGCCGTCCACCACGCGACCGCCGCCTCCCGCTCCTCGGGCGAGTCGAGGGAGACGAAGAGGTGGCGGGTCGGCGTGACGAGCGGCGAGTCCATCAGGCCGAGCGTCTTCAGGTGCCACTCGTGCGGCTCCGCCGCCGCCGTCGCCCGGCCCTCGCAGGCGAGGATCTGGAACGGCGCGAGCCGTACGCCGTCGAGGCCCGAGACCGGCCAGCAGTATCGGGCATAGGCGTCACGGAACCGGGCAGCGTTGCGGGCACGGCGGCGGGTGCGGTCGAGCAGAGCGCCTACGTCCAGGCCACGTCCCGCCGCCATCTCCAGCGCCGCGACCGCCTCGGGCAGCGCCACCCGGGCCGCCGCGCCCACCGAGGCGTACTGGTCGCGGATCAGTCCCTCCGCCTTGGCCGACCACGGCAGCAGCTCGCAGTCGAGCACCACCCAGTCGGTCTCCAGCTCATCCCAGAGTGGCGCGGCCGCCTCGCGCAGCCGGTCGACCAGCTCCTGCATGTGCTCGTCGAAGAAGGGCCGCCCGGTGCGGGTGTAGACGCTGCCCGTGCTGCCGTCGGCGACGCCGAAGCGGCGGGCCGCCGCCTCCGGCGTCCGTGCCAGCACGGCGATCGCGCGCGAGCCCATGTGCTTCTCCTCGCACACCACCCGGGTCACCCCCGCCCGCGCGAACTCGTCGAACGCCTCGGCCGGGTGCTCCAGGTAGCCGTCCAGCGCCGAGGTCTCCGGCGGGGCCATGGTCGGCGGCAGGTAGACCAGCCAGCGGGGGTCCACGGCGAACCGGCTCATGATCTCCAGCGCGGCGCGGGAGTTCTCCTCCGCGACCTTGATCCGGCCGCCGAACCGCGTCTCCACGAAGCGGGTGCCGTCCACGTCGCCGATGTCCAGCACGCCGGGGTCGCGGGCGGGCGTGGCGGCGGCCAGCGGACGCACCGGCTCATACCAGACCTTCTCGGCCGGCACCGAAACGAGCTCGCGCTCGGGATAGCGCAGGGCGGTCAGCCGCCCGCCGAAGACCACGCCGGTGTCGAGGCAGATGGTGTTGTTGACCCACTCCGGCTCGGGCACCGGAGTGTGCCCGTAGACGACCATGGCCCGGCCCCGGTAGTCGTTCGCCCAGGGATAGCGCACCGGCAGGCCGTACTCGTCGGTCTCCCCCGTCGTGTCGCCGTACAGGGCGAACGCCCGCACCCGCCCGGAGGCCCGCCCGTGGTAGGCCTCCTTGAGCCCGGCGTGCGCGACCACCAGCCTGCCGCCGTCGAGGCGATAGTGGCTGATGAGACCGTCCATGAACGTCCTGGCCGCCGCGCGGAACTCCTCCGGCTCGGCGGCGAGCTGCTCAAGCGACCGCTCCAGGCCGTGGGCGACCCGCACCTTGCGGCCGTCGAGGGCCCGCACCAGCTTCTGCTCGTGGTTGCCCGCCACGCACAGCGCGGTGCCCGCCTCGACCATGCCCATGACCAGCCGCAGCACGCCCGGCGTGTCCGGGCCGCGGTCGACCAGGTCGCCGACGAAGACCGCCGTACGCCCCTCGGGGTGGACGGCGCCGTCCGGCCCGACCTGCCAGCCCAGCCTGATCAGCAGGGACTCCAGCTCCGCCCGGCAGCCGTGCACGTCGCCGATGATGTCGAACGGCCCGGTGAGGTGGGTCCTGTCGGTCCACGCCTTCTCGTACGTGATGGTCACGTCGTCGATCTCGTCGCCGCGCAGGACGTGGACCCGGCGGAAGCCGTCCCTGGAGATCTTGCCGAGCGACCGGCGCAGCTCCTTGCGCTGCCGGCTGATCACGTGAGGGCCGAACGCCCGGTCGGGACGGGCCGCGTTGCGGGCGCGCGCCACCTCCTCCGGCACGTCGAGCACGATCGCGTCGGCGAGCACGTCGTGGGATCTGGCCAGCTCGATGAGCTTCTTGCGGGCCTCCCACTGCACGTTGGTCGCGTCCACCACCGTGAGCAGGCCACGGCGCAGGCGGATGCCCACGATGTGGTGGAGCAGCTCGAACGCCTCGGGCGTGGCCGTCTGGTCGTTCTCGTCGTCGGAGACGAGGCCCCGGCAGAAGTCGGACGAGACGACCTGTGTGGGCGCGAAGTGCCGGGCCGCGAACGTCGACTTGCCGCTCCCGGAGATGCCCACGAGCACCACCAGCGACAGCTCCGGCACGCTGATCTCGGTCACGGCCGCTCATCCCTCCTGCTGAAGACCGCCATCTGGGTGGGCGGCCCCACCTCGGGGTCGTCCTCGCCCACCGGCCGCAGATCGGCCGCGTAGCCGTACGTCTCGCACACGCCCGCCACCCATGCGGCGAACTCCGCCCGGCTCCACTCGAACCGGTGGTCGGGGTGGCGGCGTGCCCCCGCGAGCAGCTCGTATCTGACGTTGTGCTCCACGTTGGGCGTGGTGACGATCACGTGTGCGGGCCGCGCGGTGCCGAAGACCACGCGTTCGAGCGCGGGCAGCCGCGGCGGGTCCACGTGCTCGACGACCTCCATCAGCACCGCGGCGTCATATCCGGCCAGGCGCGCGTCGGTGTAGGTCAGCGAGCCCTGGAACAGCTCCAGCCTCGCCCGTTTGGCGTCCGGCATCCGGTCGGTGCGCAGACGGCGATTGGCTGTCGCGAGCGCGCGGGCCGACACGTCCATGCCGGCCACCCTGGTGAAGGACGGCTTGGCCAGCAGCGCCGTGAGCAGCTGCCCCGAGCCGCAGCCGAGGTCGAGCACGGTGCGGGCGCCGATCTCCTCCAGCGCCGCCACGACGGCCTCCCGGCGCAGCGTGTTCAGCGGCACCCGGCCCTCGTCCGCCCCGTCACCGGTCTCGTCACCGGTTTCGTCGTCCGGGCACGGGGACGCGCTCTGCGTGTCGTCGGGCTCGGTCTCGTGGTGCTCCGCGCTGTCGGGCTCGGTGTCGACGGGCTCGGTGTCGACGGGCTCGGTGTCGACGGGCTCGGTGTCGACGGGCTCGGTGTCGACGGGCTCGGTGTCGGCGGGCCGGATGATGGCAAGTCCGGCGACGGGGAGCTCCGCATTGCCGGGCTCGGCGATGACAGGCTCGGCGATGACAGGCTCGGCGATGACAGGCTCCGTCCGTCCGGTCGCACCGACGTCGGCGACCGGTGCGGCGAAGGCAGCGGGCTCGGCGCCCGGCTCCTCCTCGACCGGCGGGTCCAGGGTCTCCTCCACGTCGTCGCCGAGCTCGGCGAGGCGGGCGAAGGCGGTGCGGGTGAGCGCCCATCGCCGGCCGAGGTAGCGGCGGGTGATCAGGCCCTTGTCCGGGTGGCCGGCCAGCCATCCCTCTCCCGCGCGGACGAGCTTGTCGACCTCGTCGCTCGCCAGCCAGTAGTGCTTGGCGTCGTCCAGCACCGGGAGCAGCACGTACAGGTGGTTGAGCGCGTCGGCCAGGCGCACGTTCCCGCGCAGCGCGAGCCGTACGTAGCGGGACTCGCCCCATGCGGGGAAACCGGGGTCCAGCGGCACGGCTTCGGCGTCGACCTCCCAGCCCAGCGGCCCGAACAGCCGGTGCGCCAGATCGGCTCCTCCCCGGCACGGCAGCGCGGGCAGGCGGATCTCCAGGGGGATCGGCCCGTCCGCGAGGTCCTGGCGGGAGTTGCACCGCCCGGTCCGCGCCGTACGGAACACGTCGGCGAGCGCCGACGCCAGCAGGGAGGACGCGGCGTACGGCCGGTCGTTGACGTACTGCCCGAGGGAGAAGTCGGGTGAGGACGAGCCCCGTGAACGCGCCAGGCGCACCGGGTCGACCTCCAGCAGCAGCGCCGCGGTGCACCGGTCCTCGCTCGCCTCCGGATAGAAGACCCGCGCCGTGCCGAACGACCGCTCGAACTCCTGCACCCGGTCGGGGTGCTTGTGCAGGAGGAAGCCGAGGTCCGTCGCGGGCCGCAGAGTGGTCGAGATCGTGAGGAGCACCCGGCAAAGTGTGCCGGATGCCCCCTTCGACCGGCTATGCCTTTTCCTGGCATGCGGCTTCAATCACGTGTGGCAGCGCTGTCCCGCGGGCCGGCCACCCTCACACATGCGGCAGCACGGTTCTCCCGTGCGGCAGCGCCGTTCTCACACATGCGCCGTTCTCACACGTGCGCCGTTCTCACACATGCGCCGTTCTCACACATGCGCCGTTCTCACACATGCGCCGTTCTCACACGTGTGGCAGCACGGTCACCGACGCCCCGCGGCCCTGTGTCACACACCGGCGCCGCTTTCACACGTGCGCGAGCGCCGTACTCACACGTGCGGAAGCACCTCGGCCGCGATCAGCTCCAGGTGCTCAAGGTCGTGCAGGTCGAGGACCTGCAGGTAGAGACGCTCGGCGCCCATCTCGGCGAACCGGCCGATCTTGTCCACGATCTCCTGCGGCGTGCCCGCCAGCCCGTTGACGCGCAGCTCGTCGACCTGGCGGCCGATGTTGGCGGCCCGCCGGGCGATCTCCGCCTCGTCCCGCCCCACGCAGACGACCTGCGCCGCCGACAGCAGGACGGTCTCCCGGCCCGCGGCGTCGCACGCCTGCCTGACCCGGTCGAAGGCCGCGGCGGTGTCCTCGGGAAGGTGGAACGGCACGTTGTACTCGTCGGCGAACCGGGCGACCAGCCGCGGCGTCCGCTTGGCGCCCCCGCCGCCGATGATGATGGGCGGCCGGGGCCGCTGCGCCGGCTTGGGCAGCCCCGGCGAGTCGGCCAGCTGGTAGTGCGCGCCGATGAAGGAGAACGGCTTGGTCGCCGCCCAAAGCCCGGTCACGATCTCGAGCTGCTCCTCGAAGCGCTCGAACCGCTCGCCCAGGGGCGGGAAGGGGATCCCGTACGCCGTGTGCTCCTGCTCGAACCAGCCGGTGCCGAGGCCGAGCTCCACACGGCCGCCGCTCATCTGGTCGACCTGCGCGACGCTGATCGCCAGCGGCCCGGGCAGGCGGAACGTCGCGGCGCTCACCAGCGTGCCCAGCCGGATGCGCGAGGTCTCCCGGGCGAGACCGGCCAGAGTGATCCACGCGTCGGTCGGGCCGGGCAGGGGGTCGCCCTCGCCCATCCGGAGATAATGGTCAGACCGGAAAAACGCGTCGAACCCGAGCCGCTCGGCCGCCTGCGCCACCGTGAGCAGGTCGTCGTAGCTCGCCCCCTGCTGGGGTTCGGTGAAAATCCTCAGTTTCATCTGTCCATTATCCCTGCTGCCGCGCCCTCGACTTGCTAGAGTGCGAGCCGCCTGTGCGCAACGTGGTCGCATCGCAACTCAGGGTGGTGAGCGTGGACACCGCACGTCATTCCCGTGAAACGGGCCGCCCCCCGCGCTCCCTCGTCTTCCTGGCGTCGACCGCGCTCGTCGCGAGCACCGGTGCGGCGCTGTGGGCACTGCCCGCCGCCCCGCCCGGCTGGAACGCGGGGCCCGGGATGATGCCCGGGGCCACGCCCGGTGTCACGGCCACGCCCACCCGTGAGCGGACTCCGGCCTCCCCGGTGCCGGAAACGCTGGTCGCCGCGCGCCAGACGGTCGCCTCGCCGGCCCCGCCCTCCGCCGCTCCCACCGCCGACGAGCCCGCGGCCCCTTATCGGGGATTCCTCGACGCCTCCGGGGAACCCCGCCCAGAACTGCTGCGGGCGGGCGTGCGCTCGTTCACCATCGGTCACATCGTCGCCGGGCCGGGCGGCTGCGCTCCCCACTGGGCGGGGGCGCGACCACGCGGCGGGGGCTCCGTCACCGCCCGAATCGAACGGCTGCGGGCAGACGGCGGCGAGGTGTGGCCGACGTTCGGCGGGCCGTACGGGCAGGAGCTGGCCGTCACCTGCGAGAACCCGGCCAGGCTGCTCTCGGCCTACCGCCACGTCGTGACGGCGCTCGATCCTCCCGGCATCGACTTCGAGGCCGGCGGGTCGGCCGGGCCCGCCGCCGTCAGCCGCCGCGCCGCCGCCGTCGCCCGGTTGCAGCGCGAGGCGCGGGCGCGCGGCCGCCCGCTGCGGATCACGTTCACGTTTCCCGCCTCCCGGCATGGTCTGGAGCCGGCCGACCAGAGCATGCTGCGGGCGGCCCGCGAGGAGGGGGTGGAGATCGAGTCGGTCGGCCTGCTCGTGCCGGTCGCCTCCGGCGTCTCGAACCTCCACGACCTGGCCGTCGCGGCCCGGGCGGCGCACCTCCAGATCGCCGCGGCGCTCGACGTGCCGCCCGACCGGGCGTGGCGGCGGATGGGCCTTGCGCCGGTCCTGTCCGGCGCCGGCGACCTCGGCCCCGGCGAGGCCGGGCGGCTGGCGGCCTACCGGGCCCGCAACGGCCTGGGCTGGCTGTCCCTGCGGGGCGCCAGGCCGGCCGACGACGTCCTGCGGATCCTGGCCCGGCCGCCGGTCCCCGGCGCGGGCGCCGCCCTTCCCGAGGTCACGCCCGGCGCCAGTCCCGTACGCCCCTGGTGATCCCGCACGCAGAGTTAGAGCGTTGTTCCAACTTTGGCGCACCGCTCCAAAAGCCGTAGGGTCGGCTCATGACAACGCGAGCGCGGCAGTCCGTACGGCGCAGGCAGGTGCTGTCGCGAGAGCAGATCATCGCAAGCGCGATCGAGCTGCTCGACGACGGCGGTGAGGGCGCGCTGACCGTCCGGGCGCTCACCGAGCGCCTCGCCACCGGGACCGGCGCCATCTACTACCACGTGGGCACTCGCGACGAGCTGCTGGACGCCGCCACGGAGATCGTGATCGCCGCCGCGCTGGCCGCCAGGACCGACCCGGCTTCCCCGGCGCCCGAGGACGAGATCCGGGCGACCGCGCTGAGCCTGTTCGGCGCGATCGCCGAGCACGCCTGGCTCGCCACCCAGTTGACCACCCAGTTCGCACGGCGGCCGTCGGGCCCGGTGACGGTAGGGATATTCGAACGGATCGGACGGCAGGTTCGCGCGCTCGGGGTGCCGCAGGCCGCCTGGTTCTCCGCGACTTCCACCCTGGTGCACTACATCCTGGGCGCGGTCAGCCAGCACGTCCGCTTCGAGCGGGACGCTCACGGCGCCCCCGGCGACGTCGGCCGGGAGAAGTTCCTCGGCGACGTGGCGGCGGCGTGGCAGGACCTCGACGCCGACGCCTACCCGTTCGTACGGGCGATCGCCGGCCAGATGCGCGAGCACGACGACCGTGAGCAGTTCCTGAGCGGCATCGCCCTCATCCTCGACGGCATCGCCCGCCTGCGCTGACCTCACCGCTCCAGCGGACGGACCGGCGCGAAGGGCGTGATCAGCTCCGTACGCCCCGGCCGGTGAGTGCCGCGACGAGGCCCTCGGCCCCGGGACCGTGCCGCCCTGCCTCAGCCGCGCTCGCCGTGGGCGGGAGGGACCATGAGGACGACCTTGCCCCGGCGTGGCCCTCGCGCGGCGGTCGCGTGCGCCTCGGCCGCCCGGTCCATGGGGAACACCGCCCGTACGGGGACGCGGAAGCGCCTCTGCGCCGACAGCGCGGCGGCGACGACGAGGCCGTGCCGTCCGTCCGGCTCTCCGCCCAGCTCGCCACGGGAGACGGCGACCCCGAGCTCCGGGCCGGTGAAGTCGGCGATGGTGAGGACCGACTCCGGCGCACCCGTGATCGCGACGAGCTCACGAAGCGAGCCCGCGCCGGCGACGTCCAGCGCGAGATCGACCCCTCCGGGCACGACATCACGGACGCGCCCGGCGAGCCCGGGGCCGTACGCGACCGGGACCGCGCCGAGCCCGGCGATAAAGGCGTGGTTCTCCGGGCGGCCCGTGCCGATCACACGGGCGCCGCGGGCGACCGCGAGCTGGACGGCGACGCTGCCGACGCCGCCGGAGGCCCCATCGACCAGGAGCGTCGTTCCCGTGCCCACGCCGAGCCTGTCGAGCGCCCTGATGGCGGTCTCGACGCTCGTGCCGGCGGCGCCGGCCTCCTCCCACGACATCGAGGGCGGCTTCGCGGCCCAGAACGCCAGCACGGCGAACTCGGCGGCGGCGCCGCCCAGCCGCGAGACGTCGACGGCGCCGAAGACTTCATCCCCGGCGGCGAACCCGGTGACGTCCGCGCCGACCTCGTCGATCACCCCGGCGGCGTCGACACCGGGGATGTGCGGCAGGGGGAGCCGCGCGCTCGACGGCGACGTGCCGGCGCGCAGCGCGAGGTCGACCGGTGCGACCCCGGCGGCCCTGACCGCGATCCGCACCTCGCCGGGGCCCGCGTGCGGAGCGGGGAACCCTCCCACGGCGAGGACCTCGGGAGGACCGAACCGGTCGAAGTGCACGGCAGACATTTCCGCGTCCGGGAACATAATCACCTTTCCGGCTGTTC
Source organism: Microbispora hainanensis (assembly GCF_036186745.1). Lineage (NCBI taxonomy): Bacteria > Bacillati > Actinomycetota > Actinomycetes > Streptosporangiales > Streptosporangiaceae > Microbispora > Microbispora hainanensis. The sequence continues at coordinate 8,365,509 of NZ_CP108086.1, forward strand.
CGAGTTGCCGCCGACCACGGTAGGCGGGCGAACGGCGGCGACCGTCTCGGATCGCCGGAAGCGAGAGGGGCACAGACGACATTGACTCGGAAACCCCGGACCGACGCGGAGCACAACCGGCGGCATCTCGTGGCGGTCGCCCGCGCCGCGTTCGCGGCGGACGGGCTCGATCTGCCCGTGCACGAGATCGCCCGGCGGGCCGGCCTCGGCGTCGCGACCGTCTACCGGCACTTCCCGTCGCGGCAGGACCTCGTCACCGCCGTGCTCGCCGAGCAGGTGACGGCGTGCCGCGCGCGGATGCGCGCCGCCCTGGAGGATCCCGACCCCTGGCGGGCGCTGCGCGCGACCATCCACCGGTTCGCCGACGGCCAGGTGCGGCACCGCGGGTTGAACCAGGCGCTGCTCGGCTCCCACCCCGCGGGCGCCGCGATCGCCGGGCAGCGCCGGGCACAGGTCCGGAGGCTGGAGCGGCTCATCGAACGCGCCCGGAGCGCGGGCCACGTCCGTCCCGAGGTGTCGATCGAGGACGTACGGATCGGCCTGGCGGCCATCGCCTCCCTGCGCGCGGGCTCGCCCGAACGTACGGAGGCGGCGGTGCGGAGGCTGACCGACCTCCTGGTGGCCGGCATGGCCGCCCCCGCCCGTGCGGCGGATCAGTCCCTGACGAGCAGCGCGACGCACTCCACATGGTGAGTCATCGGATATTGGTCAAAGGCCCGCAGGTCCTCCAGGCGATAGCCGAGCCCGGCGAACCAGGCGACGTCCCTGGCCAGCGTGGCCGGGTCGCACGAGACGTACACCACGCGCGAGGCCTCCAGACCGGCGACGCGTTCGACCACGGGACGGCCGAGACCGGCGCGGGGCGGGTCGGCCACCACGAGATCGGCCCGCTCGATCCGGAGCCGGTCGAGCGCCTCCTCGACCCTGCCCCGCTCGACCTGCGCCTGCGGGAGGTCGCGCAGGTTGAACCGGGCGTCCTGCGCGGCCTGCGGCTCGGACTCGATGCCGAGCACGGCGCCCTCGGGGCCGACGGCCTCGGCGAGCCCGGCGGCGAACAGACCGGCGCCGCAGTAGAGGTCGAGCGCCCACTCCCCCGGCTCGGGACGGCCGAAGTCGAGCACCGCGCCGAGCAGCGTGGCCGCCGCGCCCGGGTGGACCTGCCAGAAGCCGCTCGCGGTGACCCGGAAGTCGCGCTCGCCCACCCGCTCGGTCAGCGAGGCCCGGCCGCGCAGCGCGCGGGTGCCCCGCCTGCCCTCGTCGAGCAGGACCGCGGCGTCCACGTCCGGGATGTCCGCCCGGCGGCGTGGGACGGGCTCGACGATCACGGCGCGGTCGCCGCCGGAGGCCGCGACCACCTCGACCGCGGCGGCCCCGCGCCAGCCGAGGCGTTCCGCGCCGATCTCCTCGACGGCGGGGTGCGCGATCAGGCACCCGGTGACGTGCTCGATCTCGTGCGACCGGTGGCGCCGCAGCCCCGCCGTGCCGTCCTGCTCCACGGCGAACCGTACGCGGGTGCGCCACCCGAGGCCGTCCTCCGCACCCGGCACCTCCTCGACCACGACCTTGAGGTCGAGGCCCGCCAGACGCCGGAACTGCTCGGCGACCACGTCGGCCTTGAGCCTGCGCTGCGCCTCCAGCGACGCGTGCTGCCAGTCGCAGCCGCCGCAGCGGCCGGGGCCGGCGAACGGGCAGGGCGGCGTGACCCGGTCGGGCGACGGCTGCAGGATCTCGACCGCGTCGGCCCGCAGGAACCGCGCGGTCTCCTCGGTGACCTCGGCGACCACCCGCTCGCCGGGCAGCGCGTGCCGGACGAAGACCACCCGGCCCTCGTGCCTGCCCACGCACCAGCCGCCGTTGGCGACGGCGTCCACCGTCAGTTCGAGCCGTGCGCCGCCCATGTCGGCCTCTTTCCTGTCGTTCATGCCTTGATCTGCGAGTTCTTCGACGGCGGCTGGTAAGAGCGGCGGGAGGCGCCGGGAGCGGACGGCTCCCTGCGGCGCTTGAGGCGGTCGGAGGAGGCGAGCTGGAACGGCACGCTCGTGACCATGACCCCGGGCTTGAACAGCAGCCTTCCCTTGAGCCGCAGCGCGCTCTGGTTGTGCAGGAGGTGTTCCCACCAGCGGCCGACCACGTATTCGGGGATGTAGACCGTCACGACGTCGCGCGGCGAGCGCCGCCGCAGCGACTTCACGTATTCGAGCACCGGACCGGTGATCTCCCGGTAGGGCGAGTCGAGGATCTTCAACGGCACCGCGATGCCGCGCCGGTCCCACTCCTCCTTGAGCCGGTTCGCCTCGTCGGCGTCCACGCTGACGGTCACGGCCTCCAGCGTCGACGGGCGGGTCGCCCTGGCGTACGCGAGGGCGCGGAGCGTCGGCTTGTGGATCTTGGAGACGAGCACGATCGCGTGGTTGCGTGCGGGCAGCAGCGACTCGTCGGCCTCGTGCCCCTCCGGCGCGGCGAGCTCCGCGGCGACCCGGTCGTAGTGCCGCCTGATGCCCTTCATCATGAGGAAGAGCACCGGCATCGCGATGCAGACGATGTACGCGCCGTGCGTGAACTTGGTGGCGAGCACGACGACGAGCACGAGCCCGGTCATGACGGCGCCGAAGCCGTTGATCACCCGGGAGCGCATCATGCGGAACCGCGCCCGCGGGTCGCTCTCGGTCTTCAGGAGCCGGGTCCAGTGCCGGACCATGCCGATCTGGCTGAGGGTGAACGAGACGAACACACCGACGATGTAAAGGTTGAGCAGTTTGCTCACGTCCGCGTCGAACGCCCAGATCAGCAGACAGGCCCCCGCCGCGAGGATGACGATGCCGTTGCTGAACGCGAGGCGGTCGCCCCGGGTGTGGAGCTGGCGCGGCAGATAGCGGTCCTGGGCGAGGATCGAGCCGAGCACCGGGAAGCCGTTGAACGCGGTGTTGGCGGCCAGGAACAGGATGAGGGCGGTCACCGCGGCGATCACGACGAACAGGAACGAGCCGTGGCCGAAGACGGCCGAGGCGACCTGCGCGATGATCGGCTGCTGGTAGTAGCCGGGCCCGGCCGGGCGGCCGTTGATGATGACGTGGGTGGCCATGACGGCCGGGTCGGTCAGCTTCACGCCCGACTTGAGGCCGAGGAAGATGATCCCGCTGAACATGACGACCGCGATGAGGCCCATCATCAGCAGCGTCGTCGCGGCGTTCCTGCTCTTGGGCTTGCGGAACGCCGGCACGCCGTTGCTGATCGCCTCGACGCCGGTGAGCGCGGCGCATCCCGACGAGAAGGCGCGCAGCACCAGGAACGCCATCGCGAATCCGGCGAGGTTGGTCTGCTGCCCGAGTATGTGATAGTCCGCGGTCGGCGCGCGCAGCTCGTCGCCGAGCACGACCAGCCGGAACAGACCCCACGCCACCATCCCGATGACGGCGATCATGAACGCGTACGTCGGGACGGCGAACGCGACGCCGGACTCCCGGATGCCGCGCAGGTTCATGACCGTCAGCAGCGCGACGATGGCCACCGCGACCAGGGGCCGGTGCTCGGCGACGAAGGGAATCGTCGCGCCCACGTAGTCGGCGCCGTTGGCGACCGACACGGCCACGGTCAGCACGTAGTCGACGAGCAGCGCGCTCGCGACGGTCAGTCCCGCGGTCGGGCCCAGGTTGGTCGTCGCCACCTCGTAGTCGCCGCCGCCGCTGGGATAGGCGTGCACGGTCTGGCGGTAGGAGGCGACCACCGTGAGCATGACGAGGACGACGCCCGCGGCGACCCACGGGCTGAGGCTGTAGAGGCCCACCCCGCCGATCGACAGGATGACCAGGATCTCCTGCGGTGCGTACGCCACCGAGGACAGGGCATCACTCGCGAAGACCGGCAGTGCCACACGCTTGGGCAGCAGCTGATGGTGGAGCGCCGTGCTCCGCAGAGCCCGCCCCACGAGAAGCCGCTTGACAAGATCTGGCACCTTGGACACGTCTGATGAGCCTAGTCCCCCGGTGCCGCTCCCAAGTCATGCGGTGTGGGGCACTGGCGACATACTGTCTCCATTAGGAGACCGCCACAACCCACGGCGGGGGAGCATGCATATCGTGATCATGGGATGCGGACGGGTCGGCTCGACCCTGGCGCACATCCTTGAGGACAACGGGCACTCGGTCGCCGTGATCGACCGCGACCCGCAGGCCTTCCGTCGGCTGCGGGCGGGCTTCCGCGGCCGCAGGGTGACGGGCATCGGCTTCGACCGCGACGTTCTCGAAGAGGCCGGCATCGCCTCGGCCGCCTCCTTCGTCGCCGTGAGCAGCGGCGACAACTCCAACATCATCTCCGCCCGGGTGGCCCGCGAGATGTTCGGCGTGGACAACGTGGTCGCCCGCATCTACGATCCCCGCCGGGCCGAGGTCTACCAGCGGCTCGGCATCCCCACCGTGGCGACGGTCCGCTGGACGGCCGACCAGATCCTGCGCCGGGTGCTGCCCGAGGGCGCCGAGCCCCTCTGGCGCGACCCGACCGGCACGGTCGTCCTGGCCGAGGTTGCCTTCCACCAGGGCTGGATCGGCGTCCGGGCCAGGGAGATCGAGAACGTCACCGGCGCACGCGTGGCCTTCCTCAACCGCATGGGCGAGGCGCTCGTGCCGAAGGACGCGACCGTCGTCCAGGAAGGGGACATCCTCCACCTGGTCGCCACCGAGAACGACATGGACCGCATCAACAAGACGCTGTCCGCCCCGCCGTCCGACGAGGAGCACTGATGCGCGTCACCATCGCCGGCGCCGGAGCCGTCGGCCGCTCCATCGCGGCGGAGCTCCTGGAGAACGGCCACGAGGTCCTGCTCATCGACATCGACCCGCACGCCATCAAGATCGACAGCGTGCCGCGGGCCGAGTGGCTGCTCGCCGACGCCTGCGAGATCTCCTCGCTGGACGAGGCCGGGCTGAACAGCTGCCAGGTCGTGATCGCCGCCTCCGGCGACGACAAGGTCAACCTCGTGGTCTCGCTGCTCGCCAAGACCGAATATGGCGTGCCTCGGGTGGTCGCCCGGGTCAACCACCCCAAGAACGAATGGCTGTTCAACGAGTCGTGGGGCGTGGACGTCGCCGTCTCCACCCCGCGCCTGCTGTCGGCCCTGGTCGAGGAGGCGGTCAGCGTCGGCGACCTGGTGCGCCTGATGACCTTCCGGCAGGGCCAGGCCAACCTGGTGGAGCTGACGCTGGCCGAGGACGCGCCGGTGGTCGGCCAGCGGGCGGGCTCGGTGCCGTGGCCCGTGGACTCCGCCCTCGTGGCGATCCTGCGGGAGGGCCGGGTGCTGGTGCCCTCGGCCGACGACCCGCTGGAGGCCGGCGACGAGCTGCTGTTCGTGGCCAGCCAGGAGGTCGAGCAGGAGCTCACCGAGCTGCTGTCGGCACACGAACGTCCCTGACCCGCGGACGTCCCTGACCCGCGGACGGCTCAGGCCCCGGGCGGTGCGCCCGGGGCCTGAGCCGTTTCCGCGTGATCGTCAGACGGACGGCTGCGGCGGCGGCTGGATCGGGGTGCGGCCACGGGCGAGCACCCACACCATCGCGGCGAGCCCCGCGACCTGCAGCGGCCAGCCCAGGGCGATCTTGGCCACGCCGAGGGCGGTCACCTGGTCGGCCCAGTAGAGCGGCAGCTGGATCACCACCCGCAGCAGGCAGGGCAGGATGAGCAGCCACGTGAGCCGCGAGCACAGCCGCACCAGCGCGCTGTCGTTGTGCCAGGCCGTCGGGTCGCCGGTCACCGAGCCGATCAGGAAGCCGACGATCGGCCAGCGGACCACGATCGACAGCAGCATGCCGGCGGCGTAGGCCGCGTTGTAGAGGATCCCCGGCAGGAACACGTCCTTGGCGTCGCCGGTGCGGGCCGCGAAGAACGCGCCGATCCCGATGCCGACGAGGCTGTTGAGCACGAACTGCGGCGTGCTCCGCTGCGCGATCCGCACCAGCAGGAGCACCACCGCCGAGGCGATGCCGACGATCAGCGAGGTCTTCAGGTCGTGGGTGCCCATCCACGTGCCGGTGAAGGCGAGTGTGGGCACGGCCGCCTCGACGATCCCGCGTTTGCCGCCCAGCGCCTTGCTCATCTGTGCGCGCACCGCCGCCTCGACGGTGGCGTGCGCCGCGGGGGCCGTCATGTCCGCTGTGCTCATACGGTCTCCTGAGAGATCAAGGGCCACCGGCCGGGCGTAGCTCGTAGCGGGGATTGAACATCACTTTACGGCCGTCCTGGACGCTGACCAGCCCCTCGGCCCGCACCACCCGGCCCGGCTCGATGCCGGCGATCTTCCGGCGGCCGAGCCAGACCAGGTCGATCACGTCCGACCCGTCGTACAGCTCGGCCTCCAGGGCGGGCGCGCCGCCGCGCGGGCGGAGGGTCACCGTGCGCAGCGTGCCCGCGACGCACGTCCGCTGGCGCTCACCGCACCGCGCGATGGGAGTGGCCCCCTGCTCCTCCAGGTCCTCCTGGAGCTCGGCGGCCTCCAGCTCGGCCTGGCTGGTGGTCAGCCGTCGGAAGAAGCCCCGCAGTCCGCCGCGTTTGGCAGGCTCCGGCGTGCCCATCGGTCACTCACCCAGTTTCCTCGTTCGCGATCCCCTTCGGGGAATCGTCGTCCTGGCTTCCAGCCTAGGCCGGTCGTTTCCCACCGCAGCATACGTGAGCCGCTCAGAGGCCAGAAGGACGGTCAGGCAGGGCTTGCCTCCCGATTCGGTCAACCGGCACATCCCGGACGGATATCAGCGGATCTCGCTGATCTCCGGACCGCGTTCGAAGGGCCGGAACTCCTGCTGCCGGGACGCCTGCTGCTCCTCCATGGCCTGCCGGGCCTCGGCGGGCAGCCGGAGCTGGATCGCCTCCTTGGGCGGCATAGGCTCGTCGCCGCGCACGACGACGATGCCGCGCACGACGTCCTCCAGGGTCCGCGCCGCCTCCGGGTCGACCGCCGCCCTGCCGCTGATCACGGCGCGGAGGAACCAGCGCGGCCCGTCGACGCCGAGGTAACGCACCGGCTGCCGCCCCTGCGGCTGTCCCTGGCTCTGCACGGGCACCTCCGCCGCGATCTCGGGCCCGAACGGGCCGTCGCGGTCCTCGGCCGAGCCGCCCGCGGCCACCACCTCACGGGCGAGCTCGGCGCGCACCTCGTCCCAGATCCCGCTGTGCTTGGGCGCGGCGAAGGCGTTCACCTGCAGGGCGCTCTCCTCGACCAGGACGATCACACCGTCGACCTGGTCGCCCGCCATGCTGAGCTGGATCTCGAATCCGGGACCTACGGGCAGGCGCAGGCCCCCCAGGTCCACGCGCTCGGCCTCCGGGTAGTCGTCCGCGGCGTCCCAGGGGCCCGTCGTCCGCGCCGGGGCGTGGCTCTCCTCCCGCACGAAAGCTGGTGCGGTCTCCTCCTCCGCGCGTCGCCGGCGTCGCAACACTTCTCTCACTCTCCTCGCATCGTGGCCCGGTGTTCCCGGGCCCCGGGGTGTCAGCTCCCCGTCGAGCCGAACCCGTTCGTGCCCCGTACGGAGCCGGGCAACCGGTCGACCTCGTAGAACGCCGCCCGCTCCACCCGCTGGACGACGAGCTGGGCGATGCGGTCGCCGCGCCGGAACCGCACCGGGTCCTTCGCGTCAGTATTGATCATCGTCACTTTGATCTCGCCCCGGTAGCCGGCGTCGATCGTGCCCGGCGCGTTGACCAGCGTGACACCGTGCCGGGCCGCCAGGCCCGAACGCGGATGGACGAAGGCGGCGTACCCGTCCGGCAGCGCGATGGCGACACCGGTCCGCACGACCGCCCGCTCGCCGGGCAGCAGTTCCACGTCCTCCGCCGCGTACAGGTCGGCCCCGGCATCGCCCGGATGCGCGTACGACGGGAGCGGAAGATCCGGGTCCAGCCGGTGGATGAGGATCTCGACGCTCATCGGGCGGCCTCGATCCCGCGAGCGGCGGCCGCGGCCCGTCTCGGGCCCGGCAGTCCGGAGTTCGGCAGTCCGGAGTTCGGCGCAGGGCAGCTCATGAGGCAAGACCCTACCCGTTGCGCTGGGGGGACACCGCCTCTCCGGTGCCGGATGACGGGCGCGCCGTTTCCTGCTTCCGCCCGCCCTCGTCGGAGGCGGCGAGCTGGGAGGTCGCGGGCTCCTCGGCACCGGGCTCCGTGGCGCCGCTCTCCGCGGCACCGGGCTCCGTGGCGCCGCTCTCCGCGGCACCGGACTCGACGGCGCCGGATTCCGGGCCCGGGGGTACGCCCTCGGGTCCAGGCTCGTCCCCGGCACCCGGTTCTCCGGTTCCAGGTTCTCCGGTCCCCGGCTCCCCGGCGCCGGGCGGGCCGCCTTCGGCCGCCTCGATGGCGCGCGGCCGGCCGCGGCGCAGCTCGGGCAGCGCGCGATAGATGACCGCCGTGAGCGGGACGGCCACCACGGCGCCCGCGATGCCGCCGAGCACGCCGCCGACCGCGAGGACAAGGATGATCGCGAGCGGGTGGAACTCCAGGGCCCGGCCCACGATGAGCGGCTGGAGCACGTGGTTCTCCAGCTGCTGCTCGACCACGAGGATGCCCACGAAGATCAGTGCCAGGAACCAGCCCCGGGAGCCGAAGGTCACCAGCGTCGCGATGGTGCCCGCGAACAGGATGCCGACGATCGGGATGAAGCTGGCCAGGAAGACCAGCACCGCGAGGGGCGCCCACAGCGGCACCTGCATCCCGGCGAGCACCACGCCGATCACGAGCCCGTGGATGGCCGCGACCGCGACCGTGCCGTGCACGTAGTGGGAGATCGTGGCCCAGGCCGCGCGGCCCGCGGCGTCGACGCGCGGCGTGGCGCTGCCGAAGGCGCGCAGGAACCAGGACCAGATCCGGTCGCCGTCCTTCAGCAGGAAGAAGGTGACGAACAGGATCAGCACGATGGAGGTGAGCACCTCGACGACGGCGGTGGCGCCGCTCAGCAGCGTGCTGGTGATCTGGGTGCGATATTGGGTGATCTGGCTGCTGAGCTGGTCCACGAAGTCGGCGATCTGCGCCTCCTTCAGATGGAGCGGCCCGTGGAGCAGCCAGTCCTGCACGTTACGCGCGGTCACCTGGATCTGCAGGACCAGCCGGGGGAACTCCTCGTTCGCCCGCACGCCGATCAGGAACCCGATGCCGACGATCAGCGCCAGGCCGAGCAGCATCGTGATCCATGTCGCATAGATCGGCCGGAGGCCGGTGGCGCGCAGCCGCCGGGTCAGCGGGTGCAGCAGGGCCGCGAGCAACAGCGCGACGACCACCGGCATGACGACGAAGCTGATTCTGTCGATGATCAGCCACAGGACGTAGATCATCCCGCCGAGCAGCAGCAGCCGCCAGCTCCACGCGGCCATCGTCGCCAGCGTCGGCGGGACTCTCTCGGTGGTACTGCGGTTAGACGGGATCACGGATCCAGACTGGCATGTCGGCGGGCGGGACGCGCAGCCGTTTTACGCGCGCCTGGCGGTCGTTTCGCCCTCAACCCTACGCAACCCCCGGGGCACGTGCCGGAACGCCCGGAAACGTCCTGGAACGTCCCAGAACTTCGCCGGCCGCCGTCGTCCCGACGGAGGGACGACGGCGGCCGGCGGTGGCCTCACACGATCAGCTCGGCGGCCTCACGAGGTCAGCTCGGCGACCGCGTCGAGCGGTCCTTCACCGGATTCGAGGACGAACTCCTCGACGTTGCCTGCCGCGCACAGGTCGTCCTGGGCCTGCCGGACGAGGTCCGCCTGGGCGCCCGACACGGTGAGCCGGGCGACCTCGGCCCGCATCGACAGCCGCGCCTCGGACTTGGCCCGCCGCACCCGGCGCAGCACCTCCGCCACGGCCTCCAGCACCGCCTGATCGCCGTGCCGCGCCTCGGGCAGCTCCTCGGGGGACGGCCACGGCGCGCGGTGCACCGAGCCCTCCCGCCACCACGACCAGACCTCCTCGGTCACGAACGGCAGGAACGGCGCGAACAGCCGCAGCAACACGTCGAGCGCCCGCCGCAGGGCCGCGACGGCCGAGGCGTCCCCGTCGTACGCGCGGGCCTTGACCAGCTCGACGTAGTCGTCGCAGAACGACCAGAAGAAGCGCTCGGTCCGTTCCAGCGCCCGGGTGTAGTCGTACGCCTCGAACGCCTCGCCTGCCTCGGCGACGACCGCCGCCAGCGAAGCCAGCATGGACAGGTCGACCGGCTCGGTGACCTCGCCGCCGCCCTCGGACCGGAAGCCGAGCACGAACTTCGACGCGTTGAGGATCTTGATGGCCAGCCGGCGGCCGATCTTGATCTGCCCGGTGTCGAAGGCCGTGTCGGTGCCGGGACGCCCGTTCGCGGCCCAGTAGCGGACCGCGTCGGAGCCGTACTCCTCCAGCAGGCCCATGGGCGTGACCACGTTGCCCTTGGACTTGGACATCTTCTTGCGGTCGGGGTCGAGGATCCACCCGGAGATCGCCGCGTGCCGCCAGGGCAGCCCGCCGTGCTCCAGGTGCGACCGCACGATCGTGGAGAACAGCCAGGTGCGGATGATCTCGTGGGCCTGGGGCCGCAGGTCCATCGGGAACACGCGGCGGAACAGGTCGTCGTCGCGCTCCCACCCGCCGGCGATCTGCGGAGTCAGTGACGAGGTCGCCCAGGTGTCCATGACGTCGGGGTCGCCGACGAAGCCGAGCGGCTTGCCCCGCTGGTCCTCCGAGAAGCCGGGCGGCACGTCGCTGGACGGGTCCATCGGCAGCGCCGACTCGGGCGGGACGATCGGCGCCTCGTAGACCGGCTCGCCGTCGGCGTCGAGCGGATACCAGACCGGGATCGGCACGCCGAAGAACCGCTGGCGGGAGATCAGCCAGTCGCCCGCCAGGCCCTCCACCCAGTTCTCGTACCTGACCCGCATGTGCGGCGGGTGCCACTCCAGCTCCCGGCCGCGCTCCAGCAGCTCGGCGCGGAGCTTGGCGTCCCTGCCGCCGTTGCGGATGTACCACTGGCGGGTGGTGACGATCTCGAGGGGCCGGTCGCCTTTCTCGTAGAACTTCACCGGCCGCTGGATCTTGCGCGGCTCGCCGTCCAGGTGGCCGGACTCGCGCAGCATCTCCACGATGCGCTCGCGCGCACTGTGCACGGTCTTGCCGGCCAGCTCGGCGTACGGCTCGGCCGGCACGCCCTGCGGCGGCTCGGGGAGCAGGCGGCCGTCCCAGCCGATCACCGGCCGGGTGGGCAGGTCGAGCTCGCGCCACCAGGTGACGTCGGTGACGTCGCCGAAGGTGCAGATCATCGCGATGCCGGAGCCCTTGTCGGGCTCGGCGAGGTGGTGCGCCACGACCGGCACCTCGACCCCGAAGACCGGGGTGCGGACGGTGGTGCCGAACAACGGCCGGTAGCGCTCGTCGTCGGGATGGGCGACCAGCGCCACGCAGGCCGGGATCAGCTCGGGCCGGGTGGTCTCGATCCAGACCATCTCCCCGCCGGGCCGCTCGAACCCGATGCGGTGGAAGGCGCCGGGCCACTCCCGGTCCTCCAGCTCGGCCTGGGCGACGGCCGTGCGGAACGTCACGTCCCACAGGGTCGGGGCCTCGGCGACGTACGCCTCGCCGCGGGCGAGGTTGCGCAGGAACGCCCGCTGGGACGCCGCCCGGGCGTTCGCGTCGATGGTCGCGTAGGTCATCGACCAGTCCACCGACAGGCCGAGACGGCGCCACAGCTCCTCGAACGCCTTCTCGTCCTCGGCGGTCAGCCGCTCGCACAGCTCGATGAAGTTGCGGCGCGAGATCGGCACCTGCCGCTTGGCGTCCGGCTTCTCCGGCGGCGTGAAGTCCGGGTCGTACGGCATCGAGGGGTCGCAGCGCACGCCGAAGTGGTTCTGCACGCGGCGCTCGGTGGGCAGCCCGTTATCGTCCCACCCCATCGGGTAGAAGACCTCGCGCCCCCGCATCCGCTGGTAGCGGGCGATCGTGTCCGTGTGCGTGTAGGAGAAGACGTGCCCCACGTGAAGGGACCCGGAGACGGTGGGCGGCGGGGTGTCGATGGAGTACACCTCGTCCCTGCTCCGGGACCGGTCGAACCGGTAGGTGCCCTCGGCCTCCCAGCGCGCTACCCATACCGCTTCCAAGCCGTCGAGTGTCGGTTTCTCGGGCATGGCTGCGTGGAGTCGCTGTTCGGTCATGCCACCACATGGTATGGCGTGGACCGTCACCCCGCGGGGAGACACTAAGGTCGTTATCGAGGAGGAATCATGGCGGACAAGGCGCGGGAGGCCGAGCGCGAACTCAGCGCGACGGACAAGCCCGACATGCAGTGGCGGATCGTCGGCGGCCTGCTCGGCCTGGCGGTCGGCTTCTGCTCGCGCAAGGTTCTGGCGTTCGCGTGGGAGAGGGCGACCGGCAAGAAGCCGCCGGCGAGCGTCGACTCCCCCGAGATCGGGCTCGGCGAGGCCATCGCGTACGCCGTGGTGATGGGCCTGGGCATGGAGATCACGCGAATCGTCGTCACGCGCTCGGCGGCGAAGAAGTGGCGCTCCTGGAAGGACGCCGCCCGGGACATCACTCCCTAGAGGCGGCAGGCTCCCCCGACTCCAGGGCCTGCAGGAAGTCGCTGGCCCACCTGTCCACGTCGTAGGTCGCGACCCTGCGCCTGAGCGAGCGCATCCGGCGCGCCAGCTCGTGCGGGGTCGCCCGCATCGCCGTCAGCATCGCCCGCTTCATGCCGGCGATGTCGTACGGATTGACCATGTACGCCTGGCGCAGCTCGTCGGCCGCGCCCGCGAACTCGCTCAGCACGAGCGCCCCGCGCAGGTCGTGGCGGCAGGCGACGTACTCCTTGGCGACGAGGTTCATGCCGTCGCGCAGCGGCGTGACGACCATGACGTCGGCCGCGCAGTAGAGCGCCGCCAGCTCCTCCTTGTTGTACGACTGGTGGAGATACGAGATCGGCATGCGGCCGAGCACGCCGTGCTCGCCGTTGATGCGCCCCACCCTCAGCTCGATGTCGTTGCGCAGCCGGATGTATTCGGCGACCCGCTCGCGGGTGGGCGTGGCCACCTGCACGAAGACCGCCTCGTCCGGCTTGATCGCGCCGTCGTCGAGCAGCTCGCCGAACGCCTTGAGCCGCTGGCCGATGCCCTTGGTGTAGTCGAGCCGGTCGACGCCGAGCAGCACGTGCTCGGGATCGCCCAGCTCGGCCCGGATCTCCTTGGCCCGCTGCTGGATGCGGGGCTCGCGGACGAGCTGGTCCATCTCACTGAAGTCGACCGAGATCGGGAACGCCTCGGCGCGGACCGTCCGGTCCTCGAGCTGGATCGCGTTGCGGAGGTGCGGCAGGCCGAGCAGCCGGCGGCACAGCCGCAGGAAGTTGTGGGCGCCTCCCGGCCGCTGGAAGCCCACGAGATCTGCCCCGAGCAGCCCTTCGAGGATCTCGTTGCGCCAGGGCAACTGGTAGAACAGCTCGCCCGGCGGGAACGGGATGTGCAGGAAGAACCCGATCTTCAGGTCGGGCCGCAGCCTGCGCAGCATCGCCGGCACGAGCTGGAGCTGGTAGTCCTGCACCCACACGACCGCGCCCGGCGCGGCGGCGTCCGCGGCCGCGCGGGCGAACCGCTCGTTGACGGCCCGGTAGGCGTCCCAGAGCACGCGCGAGTAGACGGGCGTGGCGACGACGTCGTGGTAGAGCGGCCACAGCGTGGCGTTGGAGAAGCCTTCGTAGTAGAGCTCGACCTCAAGCTGGGACAGCGGGATGGGGATCAGGTGCATCCCGTCGTGGTCGAAGGGCTTCAGCTCCTCCCCTGCCGCCCCGGTCCAGCCGAGCCAGGCCCCGTCACGCCGTTGCATGACGGGCGCGATGGCGGTGACGAGCCCGCCCGGGCTGCGCCGCCATTCGTTCTCGCCCACACGATCGACCGGCAGCCGGTTCGCGACGATCAGAAACGAGCTGGTGCCACGCATGAATCCCCTCCAGGTGGTCGCCTGTGACCACCATACGGAAAGTCACCAGTGCCCCCCATACCCGTAAGAACATGCACAATCCACACCCATCACTGTGAGAATGATCTCATGCAGCTCATACAGGGTCGCCAAGAGGTTTAGACCAATCGGTGACACTTCTCTATCTGGAAGATCAGGGCGACCGGAGACTGCCGATTGGGACGGACGCCGGGGCGTCCGCCGGGCGGCGAGGTGCGCCGGGGGTGCCGGCCCAAGTCTGCCGGGGTGTCGATTGCGCGGGCTCGGGAATGTCGGCCCGGGTGCCTCGGGAATGTCGGCCCGGGTGCCTCGGGGATGTCGGCCCGGGTGCGTCGGAGGTGTCGGTTCGCGGGCTCGAGTGTCGGTACGGGGCCTCGAACGGCCTCGAACGGTCGGTTCGGGGGCGTCGGTCAGCTCGGCGGCAGGGTGCGCTGGCGGCGCAGGTCCGCGCGCACCGCGGCGGCGAGTTTCCTGGTCGCGGCCCGGTTCAGCGCCCCGCCGGCCACGGCGCCGGTGAGGAAGGGGCCGAGGGTGGTGAGATGGCGGCCGAGCGTGCGCATCAGGCGGTTGCGCAGGGCGGTCTTCGCGGCGGTCCCGAGTGCGATCGTGGCCGAGCCGGGGGCGAGGGGGTTGACGCCCCGCTGCTTCGACCAGGCGAGCGCGAACGCGGCCGCCCTCTGGGTTCCGTTGCCGGGGACCTTCACGCCGTACACCTCGTGCAGCTCGGCGAGGAGCTTCACCTCGATGGCCGCGACGACCAGCGTCTCGGCCACGATCTGGGCGGGCGCGGAGAGCAGGAGCGGCGGGGCGGCGAACTCCGCCGCGGCGAGCGCTCCGCCGACCGCGCCGACCGCCGTCGTCGCCTTCGCCGCGGTGCGGACGAGATCGTCGGCGAGCTGCTCGCCGGTGAGCCCGTAATGGTGGTCCCGCAGCGTCTCGTAGTCCCTGACCGGTAACCGCGGGGCGATGTTCATGAAGACGTCGGCCAGCCATCGCCCCCGGCCGACGCCGCGTTCGCGTGTCTTCGCGGCGGACCTTGCCAAGGCCCCGCTGAGGCGGCCGAGCAGCCGACGCCGCTCGGCCCCGTCCGTCTCCTCAGGGGCGACGAGTTTGCCGACAAGGTCGGCTACCTCGTTGTTCGATTCATCCGCTGCTGAAGTCACGGACCCTCCCAAGGGTCTCCTAGGCGGCGCACTCGCGGCAGACCTGCTGGCCGTTCTTCTCCGAGGCCAGCTGGCTGCGGTGGTGCACCAGGAAGCACCGCGAGCAGGTGAATTCGTCGGCCTGCCGAGGAATCACCCGCAGCGAAAGCTCCTCGTTCGACAGATCCGCCCCCGGCAGCTCCAGCGACTCGGCCAGATCGGTCTCGTCGATGTCGATGCTGCCCGACGACTTGTCGCTCCTACGCGCCTGGAGTTCCTGAAGGCTGTCCTCGTTCAGATCGTCGTCGGTCTTACGCGGGCTGTCGTAGTCGGTAGCCATCTGCTACTCCATCCCCCTCATCTATCTGCCTGCGCCTGTGTCGCGCGTGGATAACGCTCGGAAGGCCGGTGTTGTGCCCGCGGGGGCCGCTAAATTGTGCATTCGGTACCCGCTTGAACGAACACTGAACCTCCCGACACGCGAGGGGCATCCCACCTGGGGCTGCGGTTAGCCAAATATGGCGAAAACCACAGTATCGGCGGTATCCCCACCGCGTTCGACGGCACATCCAACCACATGTACGGCGTGCACGCTCCATCAGCGCGCCGACTGTGGTGTCCCCGGAGAAGCCCCGGCTCCGGAGAGACGCACCGTCACCACGAGACCACCCCCGTCGCGGGGGACGGCGGCGACCGTTCCGCCGTGCGCGCGTACGATCGCGCGCACGATGGACAGGCCGAGACCCGCGCCCTTGGCGGATTGAACCCGGTCGGCATTCAGCCGCCGGAACGGCTCGAACAGGCTCTCCACCTCGTACGCGGGAACGTGTGGTCCCGTGTTCGCGACCTGAACAACGGCACCCCCGTCCACAATTCCCGTCCGGACCCATACTTTTCCGGACTCGCCAAGGTTGTGCTTGATGCCGTTCTCGATGAGGTTGGACACGCAGCGTTCTATGAGAACGGGGTCGCCCGTCGTGGCCGCCGGGTGAAGGTCGTGCTCGACCGTGACGCCCTCTTCCTCGGCGAAGGGGGCCAGCTGCTCGACGGCGGTCCTGGCCACCTCCCGGACGTCCACGGGCTTTCGCACCGACAGCTCACGCTCGCTGCGGGCGAGCAGCAGCAGGCCCTCGATCAGCCGCTCGTTGCGCGCGGTGGTGCCGAGCAGCGTGCGTCCGAGCACTTTGAGATCCTCCGACGCCTCGGGGTCGGACAGCGCCACCTCCAGCACCGTACGGTTGATCGCGAGCGGCGTCCGCAGCTCGTGTGAGGCGTTGTCCACGAACCTGCGCTGGGCGTCGAAGGCGGTGTTGAGCCGGGTGAGCATCGCGTCGAAGGTGTCGGCCAGCTCCTTCAGCTCGTCGTCCGGGCCCTGGAGGGCGATGCGCTCGTGGGCGAGCGAGGTCTCCGACAGCTTCCGCGCGGTCGCCGTCATCTTCATGACGGGCCGCAGCGCCCGGTCGGCCACGAGATAGCCCAGCATCAGCGCCAGGATCCCCACGCCCAGCAGGGCCAGCAGGGCACGCTTCAGCAGCTCGGCCCGCGCCACGGCGGTGACCTCCGCCTGCGACTGGGCGAACTGGTGGTTGGCCTCGTCGATCCACTCCTGCGGCACGCTCCCGCGCGGCAGGAAGATCTGCGGCACGCTCTGCCAGCCGATGTCGATCGCCTGGCCGATCAGCACGTACATGACCATCACCAGCAGCGCGCCGGCGACGAAGACCAGCGCGGCGTACGTGAGGGTCAGACGCCACCGGATGCTGACGCGGTTCTGCAGCGACCTGATCTCGTTGAGCAGGTTGCCCCGCTGCACCGGATGGGCGACCAGGGGCGGCGGGCCGTCCCATGCGGGCGGGCCGCTGGGCGGCGGCGGCACCTGGCTGCGGTAGGGACCGGTGCCCATCGGGCTCGACATCCGGCGGGTGGGACCCGCCGGGGCCGGGCCACCACCCGAAGCCGGCGCGTCCGGAGCCGCCAGGTCAGGCGGGGGCACGTCCGGCGAGGACGCGGCGGCGTCCGGTTCCCCCGGCGGCGGAAGGATCTGGGGCGTCCTCCTCTCGGAGGCGTCACGCGGTTCGCTCACAGGGCCCCCTCCCCCGGGACATGGCGGTGGCGCGGGTCGTCACAGCCGGTATCCGACGCCGGGCACGGTCTCGATGACCGGTGGATCGCCCAGCTTCTTGCGCAGCGTCATCATGGTCACCCTGACCACGTTGGTGAACGGGTCGATGTTCTCGTCCCACGCCTTGTCGAGCAGGTCCTCCTGGCTGACGACGGCGCCCTCGGCCCGCATCAGCTCCTCCAGCACCGCGAACTCCTTCTTGGTGAGGTGGACCTCGGCCCCGTCCCTGGTCACCTGCCGCCTGCCGGGGTCGAGCCGGATGCCGGCGCGTTCGAGCACGGGCGGCAGCGGCGGCGCGGACCTGCGGCCGAGCGCGCGCACCCGGGCCACGAGCTCCATGAACACGAAAGGCTTGGCCAGATAGTCGTCGGCGCCGAGCTCCAGCCCCTCGACCTTGTCGTCCACGTCGCCCGCGGCCGTCAGCATGATGATCCGCGAGGCCGACCGCTGGGCGACCAGGCGGCGGGCCACCTCGTCGCCGTGCACCTTGGGCAGATCACGGTCGAGCACGATCACGTCGTAGTCGATGTAGGCGGTCTTCTCCAGGGCGGCGGCACCGTCGTAGGCGACGTCCACGGCCATCGCCTCCCGGCGGAGGCCGGTGGCGATCGCGTCCGCGAGCACCCGCTCGTCCTCCACCACAAGCACGCGCATCAAGTCCTCCTAGCTGGTACGAGGCCCCTCATTGTGGACTCATCCGGCGTAAGCCGCCGGTAAGCGGTTCCCGCGCTCTACGTGACGTAGAGCACAGAAATTCACAGGTTTACGGTCGCTCCGGACATGGGTAAAGCCCGTGACACCCTCCATTGTCGTGTGCCGGGGACGGGCGCGCCTCTCCACAGGATCCGTGCCGGAGCCCCCGTGACACGTTTCGCCCCCTGAGAAAGAAGGTGAGATGGGCGAGTTCACGACCACGATCGAAACCAGGCTCGACCAGGCCTACAAGGGTCTTGAAGAGGCCACCACGAGCGGGGACGACTTCCTCGCCGACACCCTCACCGCCGAGATCGAGGACCTGCACCGCCTCGCCGAAGATCACGGCATCGACATCCAGCGCTGACCGGAACCGAAACTGACGAGGGGGCCCGCCGCAAGGCGGGCCCCCTCGCCTGTACCCAGGGCGAACGCACCGCGAACTCCACCGAACTCCCCCGAACTCCCCCGAACTCTCCTCGAACCCTTCTCGAACTCGACGCGAATTCACGCCGGCGGTCGAGGACGTCGCGCGGAGCCCGGCCCGGGCGCCAGGCAGCAACGCGATCAAGCTCCGCGATCGAGCGCCGCGATCGAACAGCGGCCCGGGCGGCCGACCGGCAGGCCGCCGCGCGCCATGCCCGGACGGCTCCGCGCCCCCCGGTCCGCTCCCGCGTCGCCATTCGTACGGAGGAGAAGCCGGGGCGCAGGAGTAGCCGGGGAAGAGGGCGCGGCCCGGGTGAACGCGTCAGTCGCGCTCGGGGTCGAGGGGGACGAGCAGGTCGTGCAGCTCCTCGAAGAGGCCCGGGGCCGCGCTCAGCGCCATGTCCGGGCCGACCGGTTTGCCCTTCAGACCGGCGACGCGGGCCCCGGCCTCCTGGGCGATCAGGCCCGCCGCCGCGTGGTCCCAGTAGTTGGTGCCGCGCTCGTAGTAGGCGTCTACCCGGCCCGCGGCGACCGAGCAGAGATCGATCGCGCACGAGCCGCCGCGCCGGATGTCCCTGACCTGGGGCAGCACCTGCGCCAGCATCTCGGCCTGCACCCGGCGCCGGCCGGCCGCGTAGCCGAACCCGGTGGCGACGAGGGCCTTGGCCAGCGGGACGCCGGTGTTGCAGCGCAGCCGCTCGCCCCTCAGCCAGGCGCCGCCGCCCTTCGACGCCGTGAACACCTCGCCGCGCGGCACGTTGTGCACCACTCCCGCGACGATCTCGCCGTCCACTTCCACGCCGATGCTCACCGCCCAGTCGGGCAGGCCGTACAGGAAGTTGACGGTGCCGTCGATGGGATCGACGACCCACCGGACGACGCCCTCGCCGGGGGTGTCTCCGCCCTCCTCGCCGAGGACGGCGTCGTGCGGCCTGGCCTCGGCGATCCTGCCGCGGATCAGCTCCTCGGCGGCCCGGTCGAGCGCCGTGACGACGTCGGTGGGGCTCGACTTGGTGGCGAGCACCTCCGGTCGCGCGGGCCGCTTGGCAAGGAGCATCTGACCGGCCTCCTCGGCTATGCCGGTCGCCAGCTCCAGCAGCTCCTCCACCCGCGCGCGGTCATGCCGGTCCTCCCGCTGGTCCATCCTGGCCTGCCCCCTCCTCGTACGTGCTCACACCGAAACGGCCGGCGCGGGGCGCCGGCCGCACGGGTGACATCCTCCCAAACCAGGATGTACCGCCATTCAACGGTCAGCCCAGGGACGGCGGCCGGGTCCACTCCTTGCCCAGGACGTGCTGCGCCAGGAAGGCCAGAACCGTCTCATACCAGGCGACCGCGTTGCCGGGCTTGAGCACCCAGTGATTCTCGTCTGGGAAGTAGAGGAACTTCGACTCGACCCCCGAGCGCTGGAGATCCCACCACAGCCGCAGGCCCTCGCCGATCGGCACGCGGTAGTCCTTGTCGCCGTGGATCACCAGTATCGGCGTCCTGATGTCGCCCAGCGACCGGTTGGGCGACAGCCGCTCGTAGCGGGCGGACCCGGGAGCGCCGAACTCACGCTGCCAGAAGTTGGCGCCGTCGGTGGTGCCGGCGAACTGGTCGAGGTTCCACAGCGAGGCGTGCGTCACGATGGCCCGGAACCTGTCGGTGTGTCCCGCGACCCAGTTGGCCATGTAGCCGCCGAACGAGCCGCCCATCGCCGCCGTCCGCTGCTCGTCGATCTCCGGCCGCTTGAGGCACTCGTCGGTGATCGCCATGAGGTCGGCGTGAGTCACCGGCCCCCAGTCGCCCCAGCCCCGCCGGATCATGTCCTGGCCGTAGCCCGTGGACATGCAGGGGTCGGGCAGCAGCACGGCGTAGCCGTGCCTGGCCATGATCCAGGGGTTCCAGCGCCAGCTCCAGTCGTTCCAGCTCGACACCGGGCCGCCGTGGATCCACAGCAGGAACGGCGCCGGGTTCTCGGCGGTCGCGTCCGCGGGGACGACCAGCCAGCCCCGGATCTCGGTGCCGTCCTCGGCCGTGGCGGTCACCTCGGTCAGCGTGCCGGGCAGGTCGAGCGGCGGCGTGGGCGAGGGCAGCGTGGTCACCGACCCGTCGGCGGCCACGCGCACCGGACGCGGCGGCGAGTCGATCGCGCCGCGCAGGGCGTAGACCGAACCGTCGGGCGCCGGGCACAGCTCGGCGTAAGCGCCGTCGTCGGAGGTCAGCCTGGTGACGTCGCCGTCCAAGGTGACGTGGAAGACCGGCCTGCGGCCCCGGTGGTCGGCGGAGAAGAACAGCTCCCGCGAGGAGGGCGCCCACGCGACAGAGCCGGGGAAGATCTCCTCGGCGACCGCGCGCCCTTCGCCGGTGGCCAGGTCGACCACCCACAGGTCGAGCGCGATCGGCGTCTCCTCGGTGCCGTGGTGCTCCCGCAGGCAGGCGACGTGCCGCCCGTCGGGCGACACCCTGATCGGCCCCATGAAGTCGTGCCCCTCGGACGTCGCGAGCGTGCGCCGGGATCCGTCTTCGGCGTCGATCGCGACGAGGTCCCAGCGGAGGTCGCCGTTCCCCAGCGGAACCCGCCAGGTCGCGATCACGGTGCGGCCGTCCGGGGTGACGTCGAACGACATGTGCCCGTCCAGCGCGCCGCCGGGCTCCGGCGTGAGGTCGCGCACGTCCTCCAGGCCCTCGCCCCCGGCGCGGCCGGCGAAGAGCCTGGTCTGCGCCGGGCCGAGGTCGTGGTCCCAGTAGCGCACCGGATAGCCCTCGTGCAGGATCGCGCTGACCCCGGCCTCGTCGCGGGCCTTGCGGCGCTCCTCCTCGGTGGCCTCGTCGCCGGGCAGCACCTCGGAGGCGTAGACGACCGTGCCGCCGGCCGCCCGCACAGCGGAGACCCCGCCGGGGCGGGTGGCCACGCGCGCCGGCTCGCCACGCTCGGGCAGCAGCCACAGGGCGGCGGTCTCGCCGCCGCTCTCCTTCACCGTTTCGTCGGGCCTGCGGGAGACGAAGAACAGGGTCCCGTCGGGGGCGAACTCGGCCCCCGCCTCGCCCTTCGCCGACCGGGTCAGCCGGTGGGGCTCGCCCCCGGGCTCCTGGGGGATCTCCCACAGCGCCGTGCCGTACGACTTGCCGTCGGGGTTGAGGGACTGGACCACGGACACGAGCCGGGTCCCGTCGGGCGACAGCCGCAGGGAGTTCACGCGCGGCAGAGCCGTGTATTCGCGGATGTCCGGAAATTGGGTCACCGCTCGAACCTACTCTCTGACGCACGCACCACCCAAGCCGTCAGGCGCGCACGGAACCGTCGTACCCGCCGCGTAAGGTGTGGCGCATGGTGAGCACCAACGGATACGACGCCCTGCTCGTCGTCTCCTTCGGCGGGCCGGAGAAGCCCGACGACGTCATGCCGTTCCTGGAGAACGTCGTGCGCGGCCGGGGCGTGCCGCGTGAGCGGCTGCTGGAGGTCGAGGCGCACTACCAGGGGTTCGGCGGCGTCAGCCCGATCAACCAGCAGTGCCGCGACCTGATCGCCGCGCTCGACGTCGACCTGCCGGTCTACTGGGGCAACCGCAACTGGCACCCGTTCCTGGAGGACACGGTCCGGCAGATGAAGGAGGACGGCGTCCGCAAGGCGGCGGCCTTCGTCACCGCGGCCTACAGCTCCTACTCGTCGTGCCGGCAGTATCTCGACGACATCGCCCGTGCCCGTGCCGCCGTCCCCGGCGCTCCGGAGATCGTGAAGCTCCGCCACTACTACGACCATCCCGGCTTCATCGCGGCGATGGCCGACCACACCCGCCAGGCCCTCGACCGGCTGCCCGCCGGCGTCCGGGAGCAGGCACGGCTCGTGTTCACCGCGCACAGCATCCCCGTCTCCATGGCCCGCACCGCCGGGCCCACCGGGGGCGCGTACGAGGCCCAGCTCAGGCGGGCCGCCGAGCTGGTGACCGCGCAGGTGGACGAGGGGCGGTCGTGGGACCTGGTCTGGCAGAGCCGCAGCGGCCCGCCGCAGGTGCCCTGGCTGGAGCCCGACGTCTGCGACCACCTGGAGGCGCTGCACGCCGAGGGTGTGCCGTCGGCCGTCCTGGTGCCCATCGGGTTCGTCTCCGACCACATGGAGGTCGTCTACGACCTCGACGTGGAGGCGGCGGCCACGGCCGAGAAGCTCGGCATGGCCCTCACCAGGGCCTCGACCGCGGGCACCCATCCGCGGTTCGTGTCGATGGTGTCCGAGCTGCTCGCCGAGCCGGAGCCCGCCCCGTGCGCGGCGACCTGCTGCCCCGCCCCCGTCCGGCCCGCCGCACGCCCCGGCCAATAGCGGCTCCACGACGGAACGGCCGGTGGCGGCCGCCGCGGCGGGACCCTCCGCCGGCAGGGGCTGTCAGGTCCCTCCGCCCGCAGGTCCGTCAGGTCCCCCGCGTGTCAGGACCCGCAGGTCCCCCGCGCGTCAGGAGGCGTACGCGCGGGCGTACGCGTCGGCGAGCGACAGCACCTTGTTCACGTAGTCCCAGGAGTGGTTGTAGAACCAGACGGCCTTCCTGAGCTTCTCGCCACCCGCGCCGGCCCCGTTGGCGCACAGGTATTTGGCGGCCGACGGCACGGCGTCGTAGGGGCTCCAGATGTCCGCCTCGCCGTCGCCGTCGCCGTCCACGCCGTACGCCTTCCAGGTGGCGGGCATGAACTGCATCGGCCCGAGCGCCCCCGCCGACGAGGGGCCGTTGTTGCGGCCGTGGCCGCTCTCGACCTGGCCGATGGCGGCGAGGACGGTCCACGACAGGCCGGGGCAGACGGTGGCGGACCGCTGGTAGAGGTCCAGGTAGCTCGTGGGCCGTCCCACCAGGGCATGTCCCGGGGTCGCCTGCGCCTGCGGCCGCGGCCGTACGGCAGCCGCGCCGACCCGCACGACCTGCGCGCTCTTGCCGAGCAGACGCGCGACCGACTTGTCGCTCACCTTGGCCGCGTCGCCGTGCACCAGCACCACGACGCCGGAG
This sequence comes from Microbispora hainanensis, assembly GCF_036186745.1. NCBI lineage: Bacteria > Bacillati > Actinomycetota > Actinomycetes > Streptosporangiales > Streptosporangiaceae > Microbispora > Microbispora hainanensis. The sequence goes on from NZ_CP108086.1 coordinate 8,388,788, forward strand.
GGGAAGCCGAGCCTGCGGCCCAGGTCCCGGCTGACCAGGCCGTCCACGCCGGGCAGCCCGAGCGAGGCCGAGGCCGCCACGCGCAGCCTGGGGCCGCCGTCGATCTGGTATTCCGCGCCCAGCACCATGCCGAGACGTTTGATCGCCGCCGGGTCCGCGACCAGCTCGCCCCGCGCCAGCGCGCTCCACACCTCCGGGTGGTCGGCCACGTTCTTCGGCGTCCACGACCGGAACGTGGCCGGGTCGACCGCGAGCAGCCGCAGGGCCGTGCCGGACACGCGCACCTGGCCGCCGTCGGCGACCGCCACCTTCTGCACGTGCCGCAGCTTGGCGATCTTCAACAGCGTGCTCTGCGGCACCTGCTTGGGGGAGATCGCGATCAGGTGCGGCAGCGTGACCTGCACGCCGGGCCCGCCGATGACGGGCGCGCTCGACGGCAGCGTGCGGTCGGGCACGAGGCTCTGCGCCGTCGCCCGCGCGGCGGGACGGGGATCGCCGCCCCGCGCGCGGTCTTTCTCCGCCGGGCCGCCACCGGCCGCGAGTGCGCCGTCGCCCGGCCAGGTGGCCAGAAAGGCGGTGCCCGCGGCCATAACAGTGAAGATCACGACCGCGAGGCCGGTCACGATCGGGCGCAGCCGTGTGGAGGCGGAATGAGTGGACGACCTCACCTCAGACCCTCCACCCCCGGTGCGGAAAAATCACTTGCCTCATGATAAGCGGGTACGCGATGGTCAAACCGGAGACAAACGCCGTCCGCGTGTCCCGGGACCACTCGGGGCCGCCGCCGCAGTCGTACGGCCGGCCCGGACGCACACGCACGACAGTGCCGAGCACAGTGCCGAAGGGGAAACACAATATGGTCGGGCCGTATCGGGGGCTGTTCGGCACGCCCGGAGTCAAGGGCTTCGTCATCGCGGGGTTCATCGGCCGGGCGCCCATGTCGATGCTCGGCATCGGCGTCATCCTGCTGATCACCGCGATCACCGGCTCGTACGCGAAGGCGGGGGCGGTGGCGGCGACCTTCTCGATCGCGGTCGCCGTGGCCGGGCCCCTCACCGGGCGGCTGGTTGACCGGTTCGGCCAGGCGCGGGTGCTGGTCCCGCTGGTGCTGATGCACGCCTGCTCGCTCACCACCCTGATGCTGTGCGCCCACTCCGGGACGCCCGAGTGGACGCTGTACGCCGCCGGTGCGGTGTCCGGGGCCACCGGGATCTCGCTCGGCTCGCTGGTCCGGGCCCGCTGGTCGCACGTGCTCGCCGATCCCGCCAAGCTGCACACCGCGTTCTCGTTCGAGTCCGTGGCCGACGAGGTGATCTTCGTCGGCGGCCCGGCCTTCGTGACCGCGCTCACGATCGCGATCAACCCCTACGCGGGCCTGATCGCCGCGATCGTGCTGACCGTGTCGGGCACGCTGGCCTTCGCCGCGATGCGCGGCACCGAGCCGCCCGCCGTACGGCACCGGGGGGCGGCCGGGTCCCCGATCGCGATCCCGGGCGTGGCGCTGCTGTCGGCGGTGTTCCTGGCGATGGGCGCGGTGTTCGGCTCCGTCGACATCATCACCGTGGCCTTCGCGGAGGAGCACGGCAGCAAGGGCGCGGCCGGTCTGCTGCTCGCCTCGATCGCGTGCGGCAGCGCGGTCTCCGGCCTGTGGTACGGCTCGCGGCACTGGAAGATCAGCCTGCGCGCCCGGTTCGTCCGGGGGCTCTCGCTGTTCGCCGCCGGGCTCACACCGGTGCTGCTCATGCGCGACGTGCGGGTCATGGCGCTGGCGCTGTTCGTCGCCGGCCTGTCCATCTCGCCCACCATCATCACCGGGTTCTCGCTGGTGGAGCGCATGGTCCCGGCGGCCCAGCTCAACGAGGGCATGGCGTGGGTCACCACCTCGATCAACCTCGGCGTGGCCGTGGGCTCCTGGGCGGGCGGACGGCTGACCGACGCGTTCGGGGCGTCCAACGCGTACGGCTTCTCCTACGCCTGCGCGCTGCTCGCGGCGGTCGTGGGCCTCGCCGGCTCCGCGCTTGTCCGGGTGCGTCACCAGCACACGAACTGAGCGGCCCGTAGGCAGCGGGGCGTCTCATGAGTAGTGTTCATGTTCACCTCAGGGCTACGGTTTCGCCCCGGGGCATGGTTTCACCTTGGGGCACGGTTCACCCCCGGGGCACAGTTTCACCTTGGGCACTGTGCCGGGGCGAGGAGGAGCATGGACGCCTTCGTCAACTGGGCGCGCAACCAGTCCGTGAGGCCCGCCGAGATCCGCACCCCCGCGTCGGCCGCCGAGGTCGCCGACGCCGTACGGGACGCAGCGAAGACGGGCCGGCGGGTGCGCATGACCGGCACGGGGCACTCGTTCACCGGGGTCGCGCTCACCGACGGCATCCTCCTGCGGCCCGGCGCGCTCACCGGCGTCCTCGACGCGGGCGACGGGTGGGTGAAGGTCGCCGCGGGCACCCCGCTCCACGCGCTCAACGAGGAGCTCCACCGGCGCGGCCTGGCCCTGGCCAACATGGGCGACATCACCGCCCAGACCGCCGCGGGGGCGATCCAGACCGGGACCCACGGCACCGGCAGGCACGTCGGCGGCCTCGCCGACCAGGTCGTCGAGCTGGAGATGGTGCTCGCCGACGGCTCCGTGACGACCGTGCGCGAGGGCGACCTGTTCGACGCGGCCCGGGTCGGCCTCGGCGCGCTGGGCGTGCTGACCGCCGTCACGTTCCGGGTGGAGCCCGCGTTCCTGCTGCGCAACCGCCGCGAGCCGATGGCGCTCAGCCGGATCCTCGACACGCTGGACGACCTGACGGAGGCCGACGACCACCTCGACTTCTTCTGGCTCCCCCACACCGACACCTGCCTGGTCAAGCGCAACAACCGCGACACCGGCCCGGCCCGGCCGCCCGCCGCCTTCAAGCGCTGGCTCGACAACGTCTTCCTGGAGAACACGCTGTTCGGCGCGGCCTGCGCCCTCGGGGCCCGCTTCCCCGGCGCGGTGCCCTCGATCAACGGGATCTCCGCGCGCGTGCTCGGCACGTCGGAGTGCGTCGACACCTCTTACAAGATCTTCACGTCGGTGCGCGAGGTCCGATTCCTGGAGATGGAGTACGCCATCCCGCGCAACCACCTCGCCCAGGCCCTGCGGGAGACGCGGGACCTCGTGGAGAGGGCGGGCTGGCCGATCACCTTCCCGGTCGAGGTGCGGGTCACGCCGCCCTCGGACGCATGGCTCTCCACCGCGTACGGCAGGCCCTCGGCGTATGTCGCCTGCCACGTCTACCGCCAGGCGCCCAACCCGGCGTACTTCGACGGCGTGGAAGAGATCATGGTCAGGCTGGGAGGCCGGCCCCACTGGGGCAAACTGCACACCCGCGACGCGGACTACCTGCGCGGCGTCTATCCGCGGTTCGGCGATTTCCTCGCACTCCGCCGCGAAATGGACCCGGACGGGCTGTTCTCCAACGATTACCTCGACCGGGTGCTCGGCGCGTCGCGGGAAGGCTGACCCCATCCCCGCGTAAAGTCCCTCTCCACGGTCCGGCGTCTTCCGCGTGTCGCGTTGCCCGCGCCGGCCCTCGGGCAGGCACATTGCGGAGCACGGGCACACCTGAGCCCGGCGCGCCACTCGAACCCGAGGGAGCAAGCAGGAATGAGACCCTCCCGCAGGTCCGGCCGCACGGCGTACGGCACGGTCACGTCGCCGTGCGCCGCGCCCGTGCCGTACGGACGGGCGGTGGGCGCGCACCACCTGAGGAGACACGACCCTCGCTCTCGCCTTGTGGGCCGGATCGGCGGCACGGCCGCCGTCCACGGACTGCCGCTCCCACACGACCGACAGGTTGCGGAAAGGTGAACGCGAAAAATGTGACCGGCGTCACAACACCTGCCTCGCCCCCTGGCGAGGCGATGTTCGGACATGCCGGGTACGGTGCTGGAAGGCAACCGGCTCACGCGAGAGACTCAAGGGTCCGGGGGAAGACAGAGCACGACGACGAAGGGACTCGCATGCAGGAGCTCCGTCTCGTCGCGGTAAGTGAGGACGGAACGTACCTCGTCCTGGCGACGGCCGGGCGGGGCACGCGCTTCACGCTGCCCGTCGACGACCGGCTCCGCGCTGCGGTCCGCGGCAACTTCTCCCGTCTCGGCCAGTACGAGATCGAAGTGGAGAGCCCGTTGCGTCCCAAGGAGATCCAGGCGCGCATTCGTGCCGGCGAGACGGCGGAGGAGATCGCGGCCACCGCCGGTATTCCGGTGGAGAGAGTCCGCTGGTTCGAGGGGCCGGTGCTCCAGGAACGCGAATACATGGCCCAGCAGGCCCAGCGGGTCTCGGTCCGCATGCCTGGCGAGACGACCCCCGGGCCCACGCTCGGCGACCTGGTCGCCGAGCGGCTCACCCGGCGCGGCGTGCCCGCCGACGAGATCGACTGGGACTCCGCGAAGCGCGACGACAACCTGTGGCGCGTGCGGCTCGGCTTCGTCTGGAACGGCCACACCCGCCACGCCGAGTGGCTCTTCGACCCGCGCCGCCGCCACATCACTCCCAACGACGACGAGGCCATGCGCCTGTCGGCCGCCGAATACGTCGAGCCCGAGCGGGACGACGCCACCGTGCGTCCCTTCATGCCCCGCCTGGCGTCCAAGCTCGCCCCGGTGCCGCCGCTGCCCGTGGAGCCCTCTCCCCGCCGCGACGAGCCGGGTCTCAGCGTGCCCGCCGTACGCTCCGAGCCCGCCGTGATTCCCGAGCCCGTGCCGCCGCCGCGGCTGAGCCCGCCGCTGCGCGCGGAAACCGGCCGCCCCGAGCGGCCCGAGCCGTACGCGGACGAGCCCGCGGCGTACCGGCCCGAGCTGACCCCGGTGCCCTTCCGGCTGCCGCAGTCGCTCATCGCGAGCCCCGATGTGGCACTCCCGCCGCCCGCCGCCGAGACCAGGGTGGAGAGCCCGGCCCAGACCTCGTCCGCGGCCGAGGCCGCTCCTCCGCGTACGCCCGCCGGGGACGGCGCGGGCCGTACGGACGCTCAGGACATCGCGGGACGGCAGGCCGCGGCGCAGGCCGCTGCGGATGCGGCGCAGGGCGCCGTGACCGGCGGAGCCGGTGTCGCTCCTGCGCCGTCCCACCATGAGGCGCAGGAGGCCGCGCCCCCGGCGGCACCCGTGGAGCGGGCGGTTCCCGAGGACGCGACGACGACCACGAGCACCTCTGCCGAACCGACTGTGGGTTCGGGGACGGCGGACGCCGGGGCCACGGACGACGTGGCCGCTGTGGCGTCCGCCCAGAACGCCGAGGCCCACGCCGCCGCTCGCGAGAGCGTGGAGGCCACCGTGAAGGCCGCTGTGAAGGCCCCTGCAGAGGCCCCTGCAGAGGCCCCTGCGGAAGCTCCCGTGGAAGCCGCCATGGAAGCCGCCGTGGAGGCCGCCGCACCTGCGGAGACCGCGCCAGCGGCCGAGGGACCGGCCGCCGCGCCTGCCTCGCAGCCGGTCGCCGACCCGGCCCCGGTCATGGCTGCCGACACGAACACGGCCGCGGACACGGCCGGGGGCGACGCGGGGGACGAAGCGTCCGCGGCCGCCGCCGTTCCCGTCACCGTGCCCGCGCCTGCTCCACCGGCGGAGTCCGCGAAGGAACCCGCTGCGAGCCCCGCGGCCGACGCGACAGCGGCGAGCGTGCCCGCGCCGAGCACGCCCGCGGATAGCACGCCTGCGGATAGCACGCCTGCGGAGAGCGCTGCGGAAAGCACCGTGGCGTCCGCCTCTGCGCCCACTGCTGCGCCCACTGCTGCGCCCACACCGAAGCCCACTCCGGCGCCTGCCGCTCCTGCGGCGGACGCCACCACGCCCGCGGCCCCGGCGGCCCAGGTTCCAGCGGCCCAGGTTCCAGCGGCACAGGCCGTGCCGCCCGCGCAGCCTGCGGCTGAGGCCGCGCCCGCTGCTCAGGCGCCCGCAGCACAGGCACCCGCAGCACAGCCCGCGCCGCAGACACCCGCAGCACAGCCCGCTGCGCAGGCTCCCGCCGCCGCTCCGGCGCCCCGGGCGGGGGACGCGCGGAAGGCGCAGCGCACCGGCGACGCGTCCAAGGACGGGGCGAAGGAGACGCAGAAGGAAGCTCCGAAGGACACCAAGCCCGAGACGCCCGCGCCACCCGTGCCGAAGCCGGCTCCCCCGCGGCCCCGCAAGTCCCGCGGACGCCGGGCGTCGGTGCCGACCTGGGACGAGATCATGTTCGGGGCGCGCAAGCAGGACTGACCGCACAGGACCCGGCGGCTTCCGCGTACTGACCACGCAGGACACGGCGGCTTCCATGTACTGACCGCGCAGGACTCGGCCGCTTCCGCGTACTGACCACGCAGGACACGGCCGCTTCCGCGCACTGACCGCGCAGGACACGGCCGCTTCCGCGCACTGACCGCACAGGGCACGGTGGCTTCCATGTACTGAGCGCGCAGGACACGGCCGCTTCCGCGCACTGACCGCACAGGGCACGGTGGCTTCCGCGCACTGACCACGCAGGACACGGGGGCTTCCCACGTGGGGTTGATCCGCGACAGCCTGCTGCTGGTGCGCGGGCGGGTCGTGGCGCTTCTCCTTGACATCGAGAGCCGTCACACCGAACCGGCGTGGTCACGACTCCACGTGTGAAGGCCGGTCGGCGGGTTCGCGAACTCGCCGAGCGGCCTTCCGCCGTCTGTCCGGGCCCCTGCTCACGATCCTGAGCGGGCGCATGTTCCGGTCCGGATGTTCTTCACGCGGCGTCCTCATCGCCCCCAGGACTCGTATCCGGGAAGACTCGGTTCGCGGCGGGACCGGACGCGCCCCTCGTGGCATCCCACGCGGCACGGACCGCGTGGAGGCGTCCGGAACAGTTCCGCACATTCGTGGATCTTGTCCTGTGTCCCGTCCATCGAGGATCTTCCGTATTGCGCCCCCTCTTCCGGAGTACGGCCGGGGCTCGGGGCCTTCCCCATGGAGGTTCACCTTGCGTCGACGATCACGGTGGACACGCGTACGCGTGATCCCGGCGACCACCGTCGTGACCGCCCGCACGCTGGTCGCGCTTCCACGGACGGCGCACGCGGCGGTCACGGGGCCACCGCCGCAGGCGCCCGCGCACCTGTCGGCCGGCGGAGCGGCCTTTCACCGTCACCCGGACGGTCGCCAGGCAGGAGGGGCTGCGGCAGAACGGGACGGCTGAGCCGTTCGGCCTCATGTCCATGGCGCCGGCCGACGCGTCGATCGTCGTCCGAGGGGCGAAGCTCGATTCGCCGATCGACCCGTGGCGGCCGCGGAGCGCCAACAGGCCGCATGTCTGGTGCACCCACGCGCCGGGCCGTCGCCCGGGCGGCACCATCGAGCCCGGCAGCGTCGGCTACCGGCACTACCACGACCATGTCGTCGGCACCGGCCACGGCACTGGCGGCAGCAAGCCGTACGTGACCAAGCGCGGCCGGGGACAACGACAGAGCAAGCCGCAGCTCAGCAAGTGTCGGCCCCGCGCCCGCGGGGATGAACACGGCCGCGGACATGGCTCAACGGGTGGACGAGCGTCGGCCCCGCGCCCGCGGGGATGAACACCGGTCCGGGCGGGCGTCGCTCACTGCCACGACGTCGGCCCCGCGCCCGCGGGGCTGAACAGCGCACGTCGGCGTTCTTCGCCATGGCGTGAGAGTCGGCCCCGCGCCCGCGGGGATGAACATGTCCGACGAGGACATCAAGGATCCTGCTCATGCTCCTGGGCCGCCTCCAGCTCTCCGGACTGCGCGCTTACTCGGGGGGCTGCCTCGCGTCATCGATCTTTGTTAGTGTTTCGCCCGGATCGACGCCGAAGCGTGGCTTGGGAGGATCGTCGTGTCAGGGCCGTTCAGCGCGCCTCCCCAGCCGGACGGTCTCGCCTCCGCCGCCGAATTCGTCGCCGCGCTGCGCCGTCTCCGCCAGTGGTCCGGTCTGACCTACCGGCAGCTCACTGCCGCCGCCAAGGCGTCGGGAGACGTGCTGCCCAGCAGCACGATCGCCGGGGCCCTCGGACGCACGACCCTCCCCAGGGAGGAGTTCGTGGCGGCCTTCGTACGGGCCTGCGGGCTCGGTGAGGCCGAGACGGCGCGCTGGGTGGCGCACAGGAAACGGCTGGCCGCAGGCATGGTGCCCCCGGCCGATCCGCACGACACGGCCGTAGGCCGGAACCGCCCGACCGGACCGCCGGAGCAGCCCCGCCCTGATGTCCGGCGCGACGAGGCCGGCAGCGCCGACCCCGGCGGTCTCGGCGAGCGCGACCAGGCCGATCACACGGTCCAGGCCGGAACCGCCCGCCAGGCCGATTCGACGGCCCGAGCCGATCCCACCGGCCGGACCGGCCCCGCAGCGCGGGCCCACTCCACGCGCCAGGCGGAACGCGCAAGGCGGGCCGATCCCAGCGCTCCGACGGACCCCGCAGGCCAGGCCGATTCCCCAGGCGACGCCAGTCCTGGAGCCCAGGCCGGTCCCAGGGCTCAGGCCGACATCGCAGGCCAGGCCGATTCCACAGGCGAGGCCGGTCCCAGGGCACAGGCCGACATCGCAGGCGAGGTCGATCCCACAGCCCAGACCGATCCCGCCGCACCCGCCGGGGCGGGCGGTCCGCCAGGACCTGACGCGGCAGCCGTACGGCTGGGGACACGGGCGCTGCGGCGGCTCACCGTGGCAGGGGCCGTCGCCGCGGTCCTGCTCCTCGCCACGGGCGCGGTCCTGGCGCAACTGCGCATCTCCTGGGCCGGCGGCGACGCGCGGCCCTCGGCCGCTCCCGAGGAGCACCACACCCCGCCCGCCACCTCCCTCGCCGTCCCGACGGCCGGAAGCAAGCGCCCCCCGCGCGACGGGTGGTATCACATCGTCCCATTGCACGTCGCCGACCGTGACCTGTGCCTCGGGGAGGGACGCGAACGCAACGGGAGGACCGACCGGCCACTGGCCGTGCAGCGTCCCTGCCAGGATCTCGTCCCCGACACCTATCTGCGGGCGGCCGGCGGCGCCTACGAGATCCAGTGGCACCATCCCAAGGAGGGCGTCGGCTGCCTCACGGTCGACGAGGCACTGCGCGGCCCGGGCGCGCTGGTCGCCCCCGAGAACTGCACCGGAGCCCGGCACCAGCGCTTCGTGCTGGTGCCCGCCGGGGCGGGGTTCGCACTGCGCCCCCTGCACAGCGGGCTGTGCCTCGGAGCGCTGTACGGCGAGCCCGACGTGGTCCCCGGCGCCGAGCTCGCCCAGCAGTCGTGCACCGGGCAGCGCGACCAGGTGTTCCTCTTCCGCCCGGTTCCCGTCCCCCCGTGGACGCGCGCTCATCGCACCAGCGCGGACCGCGCGTCTCACGCTCTCTTTCCCGCTGGGGTCACGAAGCGAGGAACGGCGCAGCCCGTACCTGCGTGACGCGCGCCGCGCCTGCGTGACTCGGAGCACGCCCGCGAACTCGGGCCATACCCGCGCGGAGCATGCCCGCATGGCTCGGGCCATACCCGCGCGGAGCGCGCCCGCATGACTCGGAGTGTGCCCGCGTGAGCTCGGCGGCGAAGGCGACGCCGTGCACCCCCTCGCTGCCCTCCCCTGCGTGTTCGCGTAGGCCCGCCGGCCGCTGTCAGCGATATGTCAGCGGCCGGCGGCCGCCCTCAGTGAGGTGTCAGCGCCGCTCCGCACAGTGGAGGACGCAGCGGAGACGCAGCGAAGGCGCACACGAACGGAGGAGACGCCATGGGATATGCGATCCAGGCCGAGGGGCTGACGAAACGGTACGGCGAGACGAGGGCGCTCGACGGAGTGGACCTGGAGGTGCCGCGGGGCCGCCTCCTGGGCGTCCTGGGCCCGAACGGGGCCGGGAAGACCACAGCGGTGCGGATCCTGGCGACGCTCGTGCGACCGGACGGAGGCAGGGCGCACGTGGCGGGGTTCGACGTGGTCCGGCAGGCGCACCAGGTGCGTACGCTCGTCGGGCTGACCGGGCAGTACGCGGCCGTCGACGAGACCCTGACCGGGGTAGAGAACCTGGTGATGATCGGCCGCCTGCTGGGCCTCACGAGAGCGGAGGCACGGCGGCGGGCCGACCGCCTGCTCGGCCGCTTCGCTCTCACCGACGCGGGCGGCCGGGCGGCCAAGACCTACTCGGGCGGCATGCGGCGCCGGCTCGACCTCGCCGCGAGCCTCGTGGGCCGTCCCCAGGTGCTGTTCCTGGACGAGCCGACGACCGGCCTCGACCCGCGCAACCGCACAGAGCTGTGGGGCGTCGTCCGCGACCTCGCGCTGACCGGCCACCGTGCCGAGGCCCCGGATGAGGCGGACGACGGGCAGGACACGGGAGCCGCGGCGTGAGGTCGCGACGAGAGCCGCAGGACGCACGAAGCGACGAGGAGAGACGATGACCACGATCACCCGCGCCACGCCCGCTGTCGCGGTGTCCTCCCGGCCGGGCGCCGGGGCGGCCCTGCGTCACACGGCGACGCTCGCCTGGCGCAGCCTGGTGCAGATCAAGCACAACCCGATGGAGCTGATCGACCTCAGCGTGCAGCCGATCATGTTCCGCTCGTCGCCCGACTCCGCCAGGCGCTCCGCGGCGTACGCCCTGATCGTCTCCAGCATGCGGTAGCGGTCGCCGTCGAACACGACCAGCGACTTGTCCACCAGCCTGCCGAGCACGTCGACGTCGCCCTCGCAGACCTGCTCGGCGGCCTCCAGCGTGGCCCCGCCCGCGAACACCGCCCGCGAACACCGCCAGCCGCGCCGCGAGGACGCGTTCGCGGGCGTCGAGCAGGTCCCAGCTCCACTCCACGACCGCGCGGAGCGTCTGGTGGCGGGGCATCGCCGTACGGCTCCCGGCGGTGAGCAGGCGGAACCGGTCGCCGCGCCGTTCGGCGACCTGCCCGGCCGACAGCGTGCGGAGCCGGGCGGCGGCCAGTTCGACGGCGAGCGGCATGCCGTCGAGCTCGCGGCAGATGCGCTCGACGGCGTCGCGCTCGCCGTCCACGAGGTAGCCGGGCCGTACGGCGGCCGCCCGCTCGGCGAACAACCGTACGGCGTGGTCTGCGCCGAGCGGCCCGACCGGCCACAGCCTCTCACCGGTGATGCCGAGCGGCTCCCTGCTGGTGGCGAGGACGCGCAGGCCGGGGCACTCGGCGAGGAGCCGGTCGGCGAGCACGGCGGCGGGCTCGGCCACGTGCTCGCAGTTGTCCAGCACGAGCAGCGTGTCGCGCGACGCCAGAGCGGCGACGAGCCGGGCCACCGGGTCGGCCTCCCCGCCCGGCCCGCCCGGCATGGCGGGCACGGCGCGCACGGGCACCAGGCCGGTGTCGCGCAGGCCGAGCGCGGTGAGGGCGGCCTGCACCACCTCCGCCGCGTCGTTGACCGGCGCGAGCTCGACCAGCCACACGCCGCCGGGCACCCGCGAGGCGATCGCCTCGGCCGACTCCACCGCCAGCCTCGTCTTGCCCGCCCCGCCCGGGCCGAGCAGCGTGACGAGGCGGTCGGCGGCGAGGAGCGCGCCGATCCTGCCGACCTCGTCGTCCCGGCCGACGAAGCTGGTCAGCCGGGCCCTCAGGTTGCCCCGGCGCGCGGCACGCGGCGGCGCCTGCGCGACGGGGGAAGTCCCCTGCTCCACCCCGGCAAGTCCCTGGAACGCGGGGGTGAGACCCGGGGGCGGCCGGGTGTCCTCCCCGGAGGGCTCGCCCCTCAGCATCGCGAGGTGGAGCTCGGCCAGCGCGGGCGAGGGGTCGGCCCCGAGCCGGTCGGCGAACACCGACCGGGCCTCTTCGAAGGCGGCGAGCGCCTCGACCCGGCGGCCCGCCCCATAAAGAGCACGCATGAGCTGCCCGTACGGCCGTTCCCTGAGCGGATGGGCCGTGACGAGCAGCCGCAGCTCCGAGACCAGGTCCGCGTGCCGGCCCAGGGCCGGCTCGGCCTCGATCCTGTCCTCCGTCGCCGCCTGCCTCAGCTCCTCCAGCCGGGCCACCTCGACCTCGGCGTACGGCAGGTCGGTCAGCGGAGCGCCGCGCCACAGCCCGAGTGCCTCACGCAGCAGGGCGGCGGCGCGGCCCGGATCGCCCGCGGCCAGCGCCGCGGCGCCCTTCCGCGCCAGGCGGGCGAACCGATGGAGGTCCACCTGATCGGGGAAGACGGCCAGGCGATAGCCGGACGGCCCGCCGGCCACCAGGTCACGGCCGACCGTGGCCCGCAGCCGGGACGCCAGCGCCTGCAGGGCGTTCCCCACGCCGCTCGGCGGGCGGTCGTCCCACACCCCCGCCACGAGCGCCTCGGTGGAAACGGTGCGGCCGGCGTCCAGCAGCAGGAGCGTCAGCAGGGCTCGCAGCCGCCGCCCGCCGACCTCGATCGGCCGCCCGTCGCGCCGTACGTCGAGGGGGCCCAGAACGGCGAAGCTCATGCCCGATCCCGGCGTGTCCCCCTGCATGCCTAGATTGTGGCGGATAAGGGCGCCCAGGGCCGCACATCCCCACTTGACGGTCCTCGACCCGTACGAGTCGATTCGGGCAAACACAGAGGTCAGCGGCTCGCAGCGGGCCGGTCATCGGTACGGATCACCGCGATCCGGTCGGGGCACCTGTCCAATCCGCGTAGCATCATCGGGCATGGGATCGCCGAGAAAATCAGCGGTCACGCGAGCCGCCGTCACGGTGACGGCTCTCACGCTGGCCGCGTCGGGCTGCGGAATCCTGGGCGGGGGATCGCCGAGGAACCTCGACGTCATCAACGTGTCGAGCCCGCAGTTCCGCGACGGCGCCCCCCTGCCGGACGACTACTCCTGTAAGGGGGGGCAGGGCAACCCGCCTCTCCGCTGGTCGGGCACGTCGGGCGCCAAGTCGGTGGCCCTCGTGGTCGACGACAACAGTCCCCGCAGCGGCCCGGAGGTGCACTGGGTGGTGTTCGACATCGACCCCGCGACGACCGAGCTGGGCATGAACGACGTCCCCCGAGGGGCCCGGCAGGGCAGGAACTCGAGCGGGAAGGTGGGCTATGCGCCCCCATGCCGGGCCGACGGCAGCTACCGTTTCACTGTCTACGCACTGAACGCGAAGCTCGACCTGAAGCAGGGCGCCGACCTCGCGGAGACCCTGGAGGGCATCGCGAGTCACACCATCGCCCGTGGGCGCCTCACGGCGAACACGATCGAGTGACATGCTGAGCACCGGAGGTAGTCGTGCTACACCAATCTTCACCTAGGGTGTGACAACGGTCATTGTGGTCGAGCAGAATCGGATCCAATTGCTGAGCGCAGGTGACCAGAGGGGGCAGGTCGCGTCGATGGCCGCGCGATCTCACCGGCGCCGCAGAAAGGCCATGGCCTTGAGGGTGGTGCTATGACTGCGGTCATTTCGGGTCTTGTCGCCGTCGTGCTTCTCGTGCTGCTGGTCGTGGCGCTGGGCATGCGGTCGATGAACCGCAGGGAGAGTGCTCTCTCCGCCGAGCGCATCAAGGCGATGGCCGAGAACAAGGGCCCCAAGCCCCGGCGGCCCGCCGAGGAGACGTTCTTCGAGAGCTTCCCCAAGGGGTTCGACGCCTTCGAGGAGCCGGAGAAGCAGAAGCCCGCGCCGCGTCCCGCCCCCCGTCCCGGCGGGCGGCAGGCGGCGCGTCCCGCTCAGCGCGGCGGCAAACAGCCCGCCGCCGCCCGCGGCAAGCGCGGCGTGGACGAGTGGGGCGAGGCCGACGACTACGACGACGACTACTGGTCGCGCGTACGCGCCGACGATGGCGGCTTCGGGGGGACGATCGCCGCGAAGATGGCCGCCCCCCGGCCGGTGGACGAGCCTACCGGCGCGCCCGGCGCGACGGTCCGGGGAGCCGACCCCGACGCCGCGACCGTGCAGGCTCCCCTGCCCTCCCGTCCGAACCGCCCCCGCCGCGCCGGTGCCGACGAGCCCGCGCGTCCCGCCGCTCCCGTCCCCGCCTCGGCCATCGCCGACCAGAAGACCGTCACCTTCTCCGCGCCGACGCCCGACCTGCTCGACGCGTCCGCGGCTCCGGCCGGCTCCCCCACGACCGGTCCCTTCGACGCGAACCGCGCGACCGGCCCGTTCGACTCCCCCGCCGTGAGCGGCGCCGCCGCGTCCGCGGCGAGCGATCCCTTCGCCGCCGCGGGGCCCCAGCCCAGCACGCCGGGCGCCGCGGGCACGCCGGGCGCGTCCACCCGCAGGCCGAGCAGGTCCGGCCGGTCGTCGCGGGCCGCGGCCCGCCGCGCCGCCGCCTCGGCCGCCGGTGGCGACACCGGTCAGACGGGCACCTCCTACGACACCCGGCGCTCCACGGGCTCGTTCCCCTCGACCCCCGCGACCGGCTCGTACGGCACGCAGTCGGCCGCCGATCCCCTGGGGATCTCGGCGAGCACCGGCCCGTTCGGGGCTCCCTCCTACGACTCGCCCGCGGCCACCGGGCCGTTCGCCACGCAGGGCGGCGCGGGCTCCTCCGACGTCCGTGCGACGGGCGGCTACGACACGCCGTCCTCCTCCATCCCGGCCACCGGGTCCTTCGCCACCGGCTCGTACGACCCGGCCCGCACCAGCGGCGCGTTCGAGGCCGCGACGCCCGCCGCCTCTCCTGCCGACGCCCTCGCCGACCCCGCGCCCCGCGCGACCGGTGGCTCCTTCGACGCCTGGGCGGCGACGAGCTACGAGACCCCTCGGTCCGACGCCTACGACGCGTCCCGCACCGCGACGGGCCCGTTCCGCGCGGCCGACGCCTCGGCGTCGTACCCGCCCGACCCGGCGGTGACCGGCCCCGAGACCGGCGGCACCGACCCCGGCTGGCCGGTCGCGGGCAGCTACCCGCCGGTCGCCGCGGCCCCCACGACGGGCTCCTCCTCCTGGCCGAACGCCCGCGACGTGCTCGACGACCCGGAGCCGCCGCGCGGCGCGTCCTCGTGGCCGAACGCGGAGACCTACCAGACCCCCGCCTACGACGGCTACGCGTCCACCTACCCGGCCGGCTCGCAGCCGCCGTCGCCCGCCGCGCCCTCCACCCCGTCGTACGAGGTGAGCACGGGCTGGGCGACGATCGACGCCTCCGACACGGTGACCGGTCCGGGCTCCGCGACCGCCTCGCCGTACGAGTCGGCGGGCTATGACGCGCCGTCGGGACAGAGCCAGTACGGCTACGACCAGCAGCAACAGCAGGGATACGGCGGCACCCATCCCTCGTGGCCCGAGCAGCCGGCCGCCGGCGGAAGCTGGCCCGCCTACGACGAGGTCTACGGCGACGCCCCCACCTCGGCGAGCGGGCGGCGGCGGGGCAGCCGCCACCGCGACCCGGAAAGCGATTATCCCGACTACTACCGGTGATATTCCCGTTGCCTGCCTGGTGACCGTCTCCGCGGCTGACCTATTGTCAGCCCATGACAATCAGTGACGAGACGATTACGCCGGGTAACTGGATGTCCGTACTCCGGCATGACGTGCCCGCATCGCTGGTGGTCTTCCTGGTGGCGGTGCCGCTGTCGCTCGGCGTCGCGGTGGCGTCCGGTGCGCCGGTGGCGGCCGGGCTCGTCGCCGCCGTGGTCGGCGGCGTGGTGGCCGGCGCCCTCGGCGGCTCCGTCGTCCAGGTCAGCGGGCCGGCCGCGGGTCTGTCCCTGGTGGTCGCCGAGCTGGTCCACACCTACGGCTGGCGTGCCACGTGCGCCATCACCGTGATGGCCGGCCTGCTCCAGCTCGCGCTCGGCGGGCTGAAGGTCGCGCGGGCGGCGCTCGGGGTCTCCCCCGCGGTCGTCCACGGCATGCTCGCCGGGGTCGGCGTGGTGATCGCGCTGTCCCAGCTGCACATCGTGCTCGGCGGTTCCCCGCGGCGCTCCGCGCTGGAGAACGTGCTCGAACTTCCCGCCCAGATCCTCGACAACCACACGCACGCCGTCATGATCGGCGTGCTGACGATCGGGGTCCTGCTCGTGTGGGGCCGGATCCCCCGGCTGCGCGCCGTGCCCGCGCCGCTCGCCGCGCTGATGATCGCCACGCTGACGGCCGCGGTGTCGGGCTGGGATCTGACGAAGGTGGACCTCCAGGGCGGGTTCGCCTCCGTTCAGGGACCTGTGATGCCGCAGGGCGACTGGCACGCGATCGCGGGAGCCGTCCTCCTCGTCGCCCTCCTCGCCGGAGTCGAGTCGCTGCTGACCTGCGTGGCGTCCAACCGCCTGCACGACGGTCCCCGCGCCAACCTCGACCGCGACCTCACCGCGCAGGGCGTGGCGAACATGGTGTCCGGCGCGCTCGGCGGCCTTCCGGTGGCGGGCGTCGTCGTACGCACGACCACCAACGCGCGGGCGGGCGCCCGCACCCGCTGGTCCTCGGTGCTCCACGGGGTGTGGGTGCTGCTCTTCACCGCGCTCTTCGCCTGGATGATCGCGCTGATCCCCCTGGAGGCGCTCGCGGCGCTGCTGCTGTTCATCGGCGTGCAGATGGTCAACCTCGGGCACGTCCGCAACCTGCACAACCACCGCGAGGTGCCGGTCTACTTCGTGACGATGGCCGGTGTCGTGCTGATCGGCCTGGCCGAGGGCGTGGCGATCGGCCTCGGGCTGGCCGCCCTGCTCGCCCTGCGCCGCCTGGCCTGGGTCTCCGTCGACGTACGGCCCACGGGCGAGCGGCGCTGGCGGGTCGTCGTCACCGGGTCGCTGACGTTCCTCGGCGTGCCCCGGCTGACCGAGGCGCTGCGCGGCATCCCCGCGGGGGCCGCGGTCGAGCTCGACCTGCACCTCGACTTCATGGACAACGCCGCCTTCGAGGCGCTGCACGCCTGGCGGCTTGAGCACGAACGCACCGGCGGCGTGATCGACGTGGACGAGCCGCACGCCGAGTGGTACTCCGCCGCGATCAACGGCGTCCGCCTGTTCCCGGCCAGGATTCCACCCCGGCACGACCGCTGGTGGCTGCCCTGGGCCTACCGGCGCCGCTCCCGTTCCCTGGCTACGGCCGGGTCCTACGCGGTGATCGGCGCCGACGGCGGGAAGCACGACGACATCTCCATGCTCTGCGAGCCGCAGGGCGTGCCCGATCTGCTGGAGGGGACACGGGAGTTCCAGCGCAGGACCGCGCCGATGGTCCGCCCGGTGCTGCACCGCATGGCCCGCAAGCAGTCGCCGTCGCACCTGTTCATCACCTGCGCCGACTCGCGCATCGTGCCCAACATCATCACCGCGAGCGGCCCCGGCGACCTGTTCACGCTGCGCAACATCGGCAATCTCGTGCCGCGCGCCGGCGCCGTCCCGGCCGACGACTCGGTGGCGGCCACGATCGAGTACGCCGTGAAGGTGCTCGGCGTACGCACGATCACGGTCTGCGGGCACTCGGGATGCGGCGCGATGGCCGCCCTGCTGGGTGAGGTGCCCGACCTGCCCGCGCTGCGGAGCTGGCTGCGGCACGGACGGCAGAGCCTGGCCAGGTTCGTGGCCGCCGAGCCGCATGACGACGACACCGGGCCGCTCGACCGGCTCTGCCGGATCAACGTCATCCAGCAGCTCGACAATCTGCGGACCCATCCGTTCGTGGACACCCTCGTACAGGCCGGGAAGCTGGACCTCACCGGCCTGTACTTCGACATCGGCGCGGCGCGGGTGCACGTGCTGGAGCAGGAACGCTTCACGCCGGTCCCCGAGCTGCGCACCGGCTGAGCTCCGGCTAAGCGCCGGCTGAGTCACGGCGGGGCCGGGCCGGGCCGAGCGGCCCGGCTTCGCTGTCAGCGGATCATGTCCGCCGACCGTGAAACCGGGCGGAGGTGCGACGCGGGCGGGCCAAGGATTGACCGTATGAAAATTCTGGTCATCGGCGGTTCGGTGTTCCTCGGACGCGCCATCGTGGACGAGGCGCTGCGGCGCGGTCATGAGGTCACGACGTTCAACCGGGGCAGGAGCGGGACGGACCTGCCCGGCGTGGAAGCGGTGCGCGGCGACCGCGAGAGCACCGACGACCTGCGGCGGCTCGCCGACGGCAGGCAGTGGGACGCGGTGATCGACGTGTGCGGCTTCGTTCCCCGCGTCGTCCTGGAGTCCGTACGGACGCTGTCGGGGCACGCTCCGCACTACACGTTCATCTCCAGCATCTCCGCCTATCCGGACTGGCCCGGCAAGCCGGGCGTCGACGAGACCTTCCCCCGCCACGAGTGCCCGCCGGACGCGGACGCCGAGTTCGGCGACTACGGCGTGCTGAAGGCCGGGTGCGAGCGGGCGGTCGAGCAGCACTTCGACGGCGGCGCGCTGGTCATCCAGCCCGGCCTGATCCTCGGCCCGCACGAGAACGTGGGCCGGCTGCCCTGGTGGCTCACCCGCATCTCCCGAGGCGGGCGGGTGCTCGCACCCGGCAACCCGGCGTTCCCGATGCAGCTCATCGACGCCCGGGACATCGCGGCGTTCGCCCTCGACCATGCGGCCAAGGGCACCACCGGCCGCTACATGACGGGCGGGGTGCAGGGCAACACGACGTACGGCGACTGGCTGAACGACTGCGTGGAGGCCACCGGCTCGGACGCGGAGCTGGTGTGGGTCGACGACGCCTTCCTGGTGGAGCAGGGCGTGGAGATGTGGACCGAGCTGCCGCTGTGGGCCCCGGAGGCGGACAACCCGGGCGTGTGGACGCACTCCTCCGCCAAGGCCATCGCCGCGGGTCTCACCTGCAGGCCGGTGCGGGAGACCGTCCGCGACACCTGGGAGTGGCTGAA
The DNA here is from genome assembly GCF_036186745.1 of Microbispora hainanensis. NCBI lineage: Bacteria > Bacillati > Actinomycetota > Actinomycetes > Streptosporangiales > Streptosporangiaceae > Microbispora > Microbispora hainanensis. The sequence goes on from NZ_CP108086.1 coordinate 8,407,430, forward strand.
GGACATCCCCGAGGAGCGGCGCAGCTTCGGCGGCCGGATGCGCCACGGCATCGACCCGGACAAGGAGGCCCGCATCCTCGCCGCCTGGGACGCCCGCTCCTGACCTCGACCACCCTGCGGCCGGGCGGGAGTGGGCGCCGGGCCGCGCGCTCGCCCGCACCGCCCAGGCGGGCTCAGCCGAAGCGACGGCGACACCGAGCGCGCCGGGCGAGGGTGGGCGAGTCCGCTACCGGAGCGGGCTCGCCCAGGGCGGAGGCGAAACCGAGCGCGCCGGGCGGGGGCGGTGGACTCCCCTGGCGGAGGGGGTCGTGGGGAGCCGTAGGCTGTCGGCCATGATCTGGGTGGGTGTGATCGTGGCCGTGCTGGTCGTGTTGGGAGTGCTCGGGATGACCGGGCGCCTGCCGGGGACCTCGCGGCGGCGGTCCGCGCCGCGCCCCTCTTCGCGTCCCTCGCCGGGCCGCGCCGGCCGGACCACGGCGCCCGGGGGGCGTGCCCCGGCCGGGGCCACGCGGCCGGGCACCAGGCCCGGCGGCGGTCCGGCCCCCCACACGACGCGCGGCACCGGCACCGGCTCCGGGGCCCGCGACGGAGGCCGGGGTCGCGGCCCAGGCAGAGGCACGGACAGAGGCACGAGCGGAGGCACGAGCGGAGGCACGGGCAGAGGTCCGGGTGGAGGGCGCAGCGCAGGCGGCGCGGTCACCCAGGCCGATCCGCGTCCGGGCGAGATCTGGTGGGCCGACGTGCCCTACGAGGACGGGCCGGGCCACAAGGTGCGCCCCTGCGTGGTGCTCAGGACGCACCGGGGCGGCGCCGAAGTCCTGAAGATCACAAGCCAGGATCGCAGCGACCGCTCCGACCACGTGGAGATCCCCACCCGCACCTGGGACCCGGACGCCGACCACAACAGCTTCCTCGACCTCACCGGCCCGGTCCGCGTGCCCGTCGGCGACTTCCAGGACAAGGTGGGAACGCTCGACGCGCGCATCTGGCGGCAGGTCTGCCGCCTCCACGAGATCACCCCGAACTGAGCCGCACCTCCGCAGGCCTCGCCCCGAGGCCGGGCCCGCCTCCGAAACCGGCCCCCGAAACCGCCCCCTGAGACCGACCCCGCCGCCTCAGGACCACGCCCGGCCCCGTGACCCCCGCGCCCCGAGGCCGCGCTCTCCTTCACGACCGCGCTCTCCCTCACGACCGCGCTCTCCCTCACGACCGCGCTCTCCCTCACGACCGCGCTCGATCGCGAAACCGCGTCCGAGACCGTGGCCGCCTCCGGGGTCGGCCGTCCGTGTCACTGTGACCCTGCGGGGTCTTCCGCGCCGCCGCGCGGTGGCAGCCCGGCGGCCAGGCCGTCGAGCAGCCTGTCGAGGCCGTACGCGAAGCGGTCGTCGGCGCCCAGGAGTCGCCGGCCGGCCTCCTTCGTCATCCGCTCCAGCATGGGAAACTCACCGGTCGCGATGAGCGACTGCACGAAGGACATGTGCTGCGCCAGCCGCTGCTGCAGGGTCATCCCCGACCGCCGCATCGCCTCGGCCTCGGCCAGTTCGCCCTGGGTGTAGCCGTTCACGTACGCGAAGACCGCGCCGACGAAGGTCAGCATCTCGTCGATGCCCAGGCCGAGACCGTCGAGCATGCCGAGAGCGGTCTCCATCAGGCGTGCGCTGTTCGGGCCGACCTGCGGTCGAGCGGCCGCCAGCGGCGCCAGCCACGGATGGCGGAGCATGGTGCGCCGGGCCTGCCAGGCGAGCAGGCGGAGCCCTTCGGCCCAGTCATCCGGCGGCTGCTGGTCCTCCGGCAGATACTCCCGCACCGCGGTGTCGACCATGAGGTCGAGCACCTCGTCCTTGCTCGTCACGTAGCGATACAGGGACATCGTGCCCGCGCCGAGATCGGCGGCGATCCGCCGCATGGAGATCGCCTCCAGTCCCTCGGCGTCGGCGATGCGGATCGCCGCATCGGCGAGGGCGGCGCGGCTGAAGCTCGGCCGCGGCCCGCGAGCAGGGCGCTCGGGTCGCGTCCACAGGTTCTCGTGGCCCGTCATCGTCAGTCGTCCCGGATCGTCGCAGGTCTCGCGGGTCGTCGCCGCTATTGCGTACACGGTACCCGGTATGTAGGCTCGCCTCGATAAAGTGAGTACGGTATACGCAGTTTCTTGCCGCGCATCGAGGGGATTGTCCATGCCCGCGATCCTCGCCAGGGACGACTTCAGGGCTCCCGGTGTCGAGCTGTTCGACTTCCCGCCGCTCTGGCCGGGCGCGCCATATTGGCTGACCAAGCCCGTGGTGCTGGCCGCGGTCGGCGTGGTCCTGCTGTGCGCGTTCGCGTGGGGGGCCTTCGCGCGGCCGGCCCTCGTGCCGCGCGGCCTGCAGCACCTCGGCGAGTACGGCTACCTGTTCGTCCGCGACCAGGTGGCCCGGCCGTTCCTGGGCAAGGACGCCGAGCGCTGGATGCCGTTCCTGCTCAGCCTCTTCTCGGTGATCCTGCTGTGGAACCTGCTGGGCGTGGTCCCGGGAGTGCAGTTCCCGGTGAACGCCCACATCGCGTTCCCTGTGGTGTTCGCCCTGATCGTGTATGTCATCAAGCTCTGTCTCGGCTTCCGGCACCACGGGGTCGGCGGATATCTCAAGAGCCTGATGTTCCCGCCTGGCCTGCCGAAGCCGCTCGCCCTGGTCCTCTACGCGCCGCTCGAACTGCTCTACGTGTTCGTCACCGCGCCGTTCACGCATGCCGTACGGCTGTTCGCGAACATGTTCGCGGGGCACCTGCTGCTGGCGTTCTTCAGCGCGGTCGGATTCTGGTTCCTCGTCGAGCAGCCCACGGCACTCGGGGCCCCGGTGGGCCTGCTCGGCGTGGCCATGGCCGTCGTGATGACCGGCCTGGAGATATTCATCCAGTTCCTGCAGGCGTTCCTGTTCACCATGCTCGCGGCCATGTACATCGGCAACGCCCTGCACCCGGACCACTGAGCGGGTGCTCGTACTCACCGGTAACTGAGTATCGGCGCTCATGTCCGGCAGCCGCACGCCGCGGACGATGGCATCATGACGCAACCGGTGAAACCCACGACGACGACCGCCTTCTACGTCCAGGCCATCCTCTCGTTCGCGATCTCCGTCGCGGGCCTGGCCGTCGGCATCCTCTACCTTCCGGTCACGACATGGGTGCGCTCCTTCCTCGCCCTCGGGCTGATGTACGTGGTGACCTCGACGTTCACGCTGGCCAAGTGCGTACGGGACCGGCAGGAGGAGTCGACCGTCCTCAGCCGCGTGGACCAGGCCCGGCTCGACAAGCTCCTCGCCGAGCACGACCCCTTCCGTGCCGACTGAGGGCGGCCACTCAGACATGGGGAGGGCGGGATTCCCGCCCCGCTCCCCCGCGTGCACGGTTCCGGTGAGGCACCGGGCTCGTCCGTACGCCGTCGCACGCCGGGCCGCCCGACCAGGCCCGTACGGACGACGGCCGAAGGTCAGTAGGGTGCGCCCATGACCGGCGACATACGCGAGCGCGGGCGGGCGGCCGTCACCGTCGCGGCCGAAGCACAGGCGGCTCTCGACTACTACCTGATCACGCCGGCGGCGGACGGGGACGAAGCCCCGGCCGAGGCGATCGTTGTGGAGGAGTTCACGCTCACCGACGACTTCAGGGCCATCGGCCTGGACACCGCCGGATGGACGGCGGCCGCCGGCGACTGGTGGAGTTCCGCTGCCTTCGGACGCGCGATGCGCGAGGATCCCGGCCTGCGCGCCCGGGTCCGCGCGGTGAGCCGCCCCGAGGCCGAGGCCGCCTACCACGGTCTCGGCGGGGGCGAACTGCCCGGCGAGACGCGGCTGCGGGCTCTGTTCCGCGACCACCAGCCTCTGCCGGACTCCCCTCCCCTGCGCCTCACCCCGCCCAGCGTCCCCGACGGGTTCCACGACACGCGGGTCTACCGCGTGCTGTTCGCCGGTGAGCCACGCCTGTCTCTCCTCGCGGACGTGGTGACGCCCGCCGGGGAGGCCGGCGACCCGGGGACCCGGATCGTCGGCTCTGGCGTACTGCGCGCGGACCCGGACGTCTTCACCTGGGAGGTGCGCCGCATAGGGCCCGGCGTCGCCTGCTGCCTCGATCTCACGGCCCACCTGGGGACCGCGTCCGCCCAGGTCCTCGGGCCGCTGCTGCGGCGGCTGACGACGGCGATGCGCCATGCGGGACCGATTCCCGTGACCGTCGAGCGGTTCTCCTGAGCCCGGACGGCTCGGGCTGCCGGAGGGTATGCGACACAGCCGGCCCGGGGGCCGACCCGCTTGGCGCGGCGGGCCGGCTCCCTTTCGAACGGGCCGGTCTTCAGCGGCGCGCGGCCCCGGCGCCGGTGACGACTCCCATGAGCACAGCCTTCCAGGCGGCCGTTCGCATCGCGGAAATCGCCGGAGGCCACGTCCACATCTTCTGAACACACGCGGGGGTGGTGCTGACGACCGGTCAGGCCGGCGGGAGCCGGACGACGAAGGCGGCACCGCCGGCCGATGACCGCTCCACGTGCACCTCGCCCTCGTGGCCGTTCACGATGTTCCGCACGATGGCCAGGCCGAGGCCGGTCCCGCCGCGGTCGCGGGATCGGGCGGCGTCGAGGCGGGTGAAGCGATCGAAGACGCGCTCCCGGTCCTCCTCGTCGATCCCGTCGCCGTCGTCGGCCACCACAAGCTCCGCCGCGTGGGCCGTACGCCGGACATGGACGAACACGACCGACTTGGCGTGCCGCTGCGCGTTGTCGAGCAGTTCGGACAGCACTCGGCGGAGCCGCGCGTCCACGCCGCGCACCAGAGCCCCGCGCACGGCCTGCACCTTCACGTCGTGCCTGTCCGTACGCCGGGCCACTTCGCTCTGCACGAGATCGCCGAGGTCGAGCATGGCCAGGTCGGACGACTGCGCGGCGGCGTGCAGCTGGGCCAGCAGGTAGAGATCGTCGACCAGCGCATGCAGCCGTTCCACGTCGTTGAGCGCTCGTTCGATCAGGCCGTTCACGTCGATCTCGGCGGGATGCAGCCGGGCCTCCTCCAACTGTGCCCGCAGTCCCGCGATCGGGGTACGCAGCTCGTGCGACACTTCGGCCCCGAACCGCCGCTGCCAGTCGATGGCCTGATACAGCTTGCCGCACATGCTGTCGATGCCGTGCTTGATGCCGCGCTCCAGCTCATCGAGTTCGCCGAGACAATCACGGAGGTGGCGGAGCGAGGTCACTCCTCCGGCATTCCCGAGCCGGTCCGTGACGATCCCCATGAACATCTAAAATCACCGTATACACCGCTTTTCCGGAGTTATTCTTTCCCCTATCCCCGTCCGAGGCCCTTGAAGAAGTCAGCGAAGCCGGTTCTGGCCGGGACCGGCGCGAGCGTCGACGGCGAAGCCGGATCGGGACAGCGCGAATCAGCCCGCCCGAAACCACGATCGACCTGTGATTTCATCCTCGTCTTCGCTCCCGGCATCAGCGCGGGTCAAGGGTCTGTTGATATTGAGCAGGATTGACCGGCCGGGACCGATGACGAAGGATTGTCGATATGACGTATTCCCAGGGCACGGCCCGGCGCTTTCCGTACGCGCTGGTGAAGCTGGTCGTGCTGACTCTCGTGCTGGGCGCCGGGATCGGAGGGGGAATTTTCTTGGCGCTGGCGCTTATGTGGAATTCGGTGTGGGGCGACGGGCTCATTCCCTTCCCGGGCGATCCCATCCCCGGCGATCCGTAAACGGCCGGAATTCCGCCGCCGTTCGTACAGGCGGCCTCCATGCGCTTCCCGTGCCACGCTGCGCTCGCGGTGGTGGGCTCGTGCTTCTCGATCAGCCCTCGTACCGGTTCGTGAGGGGACTCACAGGTAGGCCAGCAGGGCGTCCAGCGGTCGCGGCACGCGATCGGGCTCCAGTGCCGCGACGAGCGGGCTCGCGTAGCGGATCTTGCGGCTGCCGCCTGATCCCATGAACCGGCGGAGCTGGTCGTGGGTGCTGCGCCCGCGCCAGCCGGGCTGCTTCTGCAGCGTGCGAAACGAACGGAGCTCGCCCTCGGCGTCCACGACCCGTTCGACCGTGGCGGTGCCGAGGGCGCGGATCAGCTCGTCTTCCAGGTCGGCCACGCACACGAAGAATCCGAGCGCCTCCAGATCGCTTCTCGTGAGATCGGACCCGAAGCCGGCGCGCTCGAGCCCCCTCCGGAAGGCGCCCTCCTCCCCGGCGTCGCACAGACCGGCCAGCCGGAGATCGCGGCCCGAAGGGCCGAACTTTCCGACGTACGCGCCGATGTTCGTGGCACCGCCCATCGCGAAGACCTCGATGCCTTCGGCCGTGAGGCTCCTGCCCCGGCGCTCGGCCAGCGCCTCGACGGCCGACTTGTCGCTGAGCCCCTCGACGAGGACCACCGTGTGCGTATCGTCCACACCGCTCAGCTTCGCAGCGAATCCGGCGAAGTTCGTACTCATTTTTCCTGCGCTGAAGGGACCGGGACGCCGCGTTCGCGCTGTCGCGGGGTCAGCACACACAACTCGTGGCCGCACGGCATGTAGTGCATCTGCACCAGGAGCCGTGCGGTGCTGGTCCGCGTGCACCAGGGGAGAACGGGTCCTGGAGACGATGTCCGGGCCGACATCGCGAGCGAGTGTGGGAAGCCGCGTGCATCGCACGCATATCCCAACCTGCCTAGCGATGTCTGGAGTGAACGACAGGTGGCGGTCTTCTTCTACCGAGTCGGGCGATGGGCCTTCCGAAGGCGCCGGCTCGTGGGCGTCCTGTGGGTCGGCGTCCTCCTCGTGGTCGGCTTCCTCGGTGTGCGGGCACCGTCGTCGGGGGACGAGGCCCTCCGCATGCCCGGAACCGAGTCGCAGCAGGCCTTCGACCTGTTGGCGGAGCGGTTCCCCGGGACCAACCCCGAGGCCGCCGAGGCCCGCCTGGTGTTCCAGGCATCGGACGGCCGGCAGGTGACGGCCAGGGCGAACAAGGCGGCCATCGAGAAGGCGCTCGGCACGCTGGAGGGAAGTGCCCAGGTCGATTCGGTCAGCGACCCGTTCGGCTCGGGTGCCGTCAGCAAGGACGGCACCATGGCGTACGCCCGGATCAACTACACCGTGGGCGCCGACGACCTGACGCAGGAGGCCAAGCAGACCCTCCAGGCCGCCGCGGATCAGGCCAGGGGCGCGGGGCTGACCGTGGAGTTCGGCGGCACGGCCCTGCTGACGCAACCGCAGACAGGCGCTTCGACGGAGCTCATCGGCCTCGGCGTAGCCGCGGTGGTGCTGTTCCTCACGCTCGGCTCGGTGATCGCGGCAGGCCTGCCGCTGATGACCGCGCTCGTCGGCGTGCTCATCTCACTCATGGGGATCTTCGCCCTGGCTCGGCCCCTGGGCCTGACCTCCACCGTCTCCATCCTGTCGCTCATGCTGGGCCTCGCGGTCGGCATCGACTACTCGCTGTTCATCACCTCCCGCTTCCGCGACGAGCGTGCTCGGGGCAGGGAGCCGGCCGAGGCCGCAGGCCGCGCGGTCGGTACGGCGGGCTCCGCCGTCGTCTTCGCCGGCGCGACGGTCTTCGTCGCCCTGGCCGGACTGAGCGTCGTCGGCATCCCCGAGCTCACCAAGATGGGCCTGGCCAGCGCCGGCACCGTGCTCATCTCCGTCCTCATCGCGTTGACCCTGGTCCCTGCGTTGTTCGGCTTCCTCGGCGACCGGCTGCTGCCTCGCGCGGTCCGCAGGAGCCTGGGCGTGGGTCGCGGCGGCAGGGGCCGCCGGTCCGCAGGCATCGGGGGCACGGTCGCGAACGAACCGTTCGCCAGGGACGTCACCAGCGCGGCGGCTGCCGGATCCTTCGCGGCTTACGGAAAGCGGCCCGGTATCGCCGTCCGCTGGGCCCGCTTCCTGGTGCGCCGACGCCTCGCGGCGCTGCTGGTGGGGGTGATCGGCCTCGGTGTGATCGCCATACCGGCGTTCAGTCTCGAGCTCGGCATCCCCGGCGACGAGTCCAAGCCGGTGACGAACACCCAGCGCCGGGCCTACGACCTGCTGTCCGAAGGCTTCGGCCCCGGCTTCAACGGGCCGCTGACCGTGGTCGTCGACGCCTCGCGGGCCGCCGACGCGCAGGCTGCGGCGGACACGGTCGCCAGGACCGTACGCGACGTGGACGGGGTCGTCTCGGTCGGCGCCCCCGTCTTCAACCCGGCGAAGGACACGGCCGTCCTCACGGCGATCCCCGCGTCCGCTCCGAACACGGCCGAGACCAGGGACCTGGTGCATCACATCCGCAGCGCCGTCGACGCCGTGGAGGACGACACGCACACCTCCATCGCGGTCACCGGCCGTACTGCCGTGATCGTCGACGTCTCCGAGTCCATCTACAGTGCACTCGTGATCTACCTGGCCGTGATCATCGGCTTCGCGGTGATCCTGTTGCTGGTGGTCTTCCGCTCGATCCTGGTGCCCCTCAAGGCGGCCCTCGGCTTCCTGCTGTCCGTGGGTGCGGCGTTCGGCGTCGTCGTCGCGGTCATCCAATGGGGCTGGGCGTCGAGCCTGTTCGGCATCGACCAGACCGGACCGGTCATGTCGATCATCCCGATCTTCGTCATCGGTGTCGTGTTCGGACTCGCCATGGACTACGAGGTCTTCCTCGTCTCCCGGATGCGCGAGGAGTACGTGCACGGTGCGACCAGCGAGGACGCGATCGTCACCGGGTTCCGGCACAGCGGACGCGTCGTCACCGCGGCGGCCGTCATCATGATCAGCGTTTTCGCCGGGTTCATCGGAATCGCCCAGACCAACATCCGGACGACGGGTCTCGGCATGGCCGCCGCGGTCGCCTTCGACGCCTTCGTGGTTCGCATGGCCATCGTCCCGGCCGTGCTGGCCCTCTTCGGGGACCGGTCCTGGAAACTGCCCCGTAAGCTGGAACGCGTGCTTCCGAACGTCGATGTCGAGGGTCGGTCGCTGGACGCTTACCTGTCACCGCAGACGACCGCGCCGGACAAGGAGGCGACCCCGAACCCCGTCGGTGGATGCTGAGCCGGCATGACAACCCTGGAGGGCTTTCTCCCGCGACCGCGCGCAGAACGGTCGCGGGAGGCGGTGATCACGGCGGCGGCGTTCGTGCTCTTCCTGCTCGGCAGCGTCGTGCGGGGCGACGAGTCGCTGACGGCGCCGCCGATCGCCGCGTATCTGCTCGCCGTGGTGTCCTGTGCCGCGCTGCCGCTGCGGCACAGGACACCGCTGCCCGTCATGGTGGTCACCACGCTGTGCAGCGTGCTGGCGATGGTCGCGGGCCTGATGCTGACCCCGTTGGTAGTGGTCCCCGCCATGATCACGGCGTACACGATCGCGGTCCGGACCGAGCGGCGTACGACGGCCGCGGTCCTGCTCATCTCCGCCGCACTCCTCATGGCAGCGGGGCTGGTGTTGCAACCGCTGTCCTGGTCCACGGTCACCAGGACCTGCTCGACGGTCATCTTCCCGCTGGCGGCCGGCGTGCTCGGGCACTCGGCCCAGAACCGGCGTGCCTACCTGGCGGCGGTGGAGGAGCGCGCGTTGCGGGCCGAGGAGAGCCGGGAGAGCGAGGCGCGCCGGCGCGTGGCCGAGGAACGGGTGCGCATCGCCCGGGAACTGCACGACCTCGTGGCCCACGAGATCACCCTTGCCAACGCACAGGCCACGGTCGCCGCGCACTTCTTCGACAGCCGCCCCGAGCAGGCCCGCACCAGCCTGCGGCAGCTGGTGGAGACGACACGCCAGGCGCTGGACGAGCTGCGTGCCACGGTCGGGCTGCTGCGCGAGTCGGGGGACCATGCCCAGCCCGCCGAACCGGCGCCCGGGTTGGCTCAGCTGCCCACGCTCATCGAGTCGTTCCGCCGTGCGGGCCTCACGGTATCGGTGCACGAGGAGGGGCCGGCGGGGACACTGCCGCCGGGCCTGGACCTCACCGCCTACCGGATCATCCAGGAGGCGTTGACCAACGTGACGAAACACGCCGGTATCGGCCGGGCCCGGGTGGGCCTGGCCTGGACCCGCGACCTCGTGACCCTCACCATCACCGACGACGGGCCGGGGGACCACACGATCCCGGGCCCGTCCGCGGGATCGGGCGGCTATGGGCTGATCGGGATACGCGAACGTGTCACTGCGGTCGGCGGCCGGCTTGTCGCAGGCAGGCGGCCCGAGGGCGGATTCCGTGTCGTCGCCGAACTGCCTCGCCCGGCACGGGAGACGACCCGAAGTTCCGCCGCGGTCGACCGGGAGCAGACGGGTGTGACGACGACCGCTCGATCGACGGCGGACGCCGAACTGCCGGCGGGTGAAGCTCTGCCGAGCGGTGAGGCGCCGGACGACGCCGCACGGCGCGGGGACGTCGCATGACGCTGCGCGTCCTGCTCGCCGATGATCAGGCCCTGCTGCGCGGAGCCTTCCGGATGTTGCTCGACAGCACCGACGACATCATGGTCGTCGGTGAGGCGGCCGACGGCCGGGAGGCGGTCCGGCTCGCCCGGGAACTGCGCCCGGACGTGGTGGTCATGGACATCCGGATGCCCGGGGTGGACGGGATCACCGCCACCGCGCAGATCTGTGCCGATCCGGAGCTACAGGACTCCCGCATCCTGATCCTCACCACGTACGAGACCGACGAGTACGTCGCGCAGGCGCTGCGCGCAGGGGCCAGCGGTTTCATCGGCAAGGGGATCGGGGCCGAGGACCTGGCGGACGCGGTGCGAACCATCGCGGCCGGCGACACCCTGCTGTCCCCGGCCGCGACCCGCTCCCTGGTCGCCCGTTTCCTGGCGACACCGGAGAACACCGCACGTCGGCCCCGTCAGTCCGAACGGCTCGCCGAGCTCACCCCGCGCGAGCGCGAGATGGTGGCGCTGGTCGCCACCGGCCTGTCCAACCAGGAAATCGCCGAGCAGATGTACCTCAGCCCGTTCACCGTACGCGCCCACGTACAGCGGGCCATGACGAAGCTCCAGGCACGCGACCGCGCGCAGCTCGTCGTCATCGCCTATCAGACGGGCCTGGTGCAGGTCACCGCGGACGACGACAGCCCGGAATGGTCCGCCTGAGGGCAGGGCAGGTCCGGCGAAGTTCGTACCCGTTTTTCCTGCGCGGTAGGGGCCGCGGAGTCTACTGCGGGGGCAGCACGCAGAACTCGTGGCCGTCGGGATCGGCCATGACCACCCAGTCGGCCTCGCCCTGACCGATGTCGATGCGCGTCGCCCCGAGGGAGATGAGACGGTCGACCTCCGCCTGCTGATCACCGTCGGCGGGTGGAGCGAGGTCGAAATGCAGCCGCTCCTTCCCTGTCTTCGGCATGAGCGGCGGACCACCCCAGGTGATCTTCGGGCCGCCGTGCGGCGAGCGGACAGCGGTCTCCTGGTCCTGATCCCAGACCAACGGCCAGCCCAGCGCCTTGCACCAGAAATACCCGGCCTCCTGCGAACCATCGCACGCCAGCGCCCCGATGAATCCGCAGCCGGCGAGGAACTGGTTGTCCGGCCCGATGACGCAGAACTCGTTGCCCTCCGGGTCGGCGAGCACGACGTGAGCCTCGTCCGGCCGCTGGCCGATGTCGATGTGCCGGGCGCCGAGTTCGAGCGCCCTCGCCACCGTCTGCTGCTGGTCCTCAAGGGACGTGCTCGTCAGATCGAAGTGCGCCTGGTTCTGGCCGGTCTTCTGCTCCTGACTCGGAACAAAGCGGATCCGGAAGCCGGTGTCATCGCCCGGCAGGAGCGTGATGCCCTCCCGGGGATCGTCGGCCATCTCCCAGCCCAGGACACCGGCCCAGAAGCGCGCGAGACGGAGCGGGTCGTGCGCGTCGAAGCAGAGCGCGACAAGGTGACAGGCCATCCCGCTCCAGACCTCCCTTTCGGTTGAATGAGTATTGGGAGGTGGTCGACCATATCCTCGGAACGGAAGAGATGCTCCAGGAGCATATCTACGGCCGGCAACCCTGATGCCGTTCACTGTTCCCGTTCACGGCGATGACGGCCCGCGCGGGCAGGCCCTGCATATGATCGTTACTGGCCTATGCGTCCGTCGATCCGTTCGCGCAGCAGGTCGACGTGACCCATGTGGCGGCCGTACTCCCAGATCATTCCGACCAGCACCTCGCGCAGCGACATCGATCCTCCACCGCTGCCATGCTGGTTCAGGGGATCGTCGCCGGTGATATCGAGACCGGGCGCCTCGGCTACGAAGCGCTCGGCGAAGTCCACCTCCGCACGCCATGCGGCCCACGCCTCCGCGACCATCTCCGGGTCGGGAACGGCACCATCGAAATCGCCGTCACGGTCGGTGTCCGAAGTGAAAAGCCGGGGCACGTCCTGTCCCGCCATCATCACCCGGAACGTCGCACGCTCCCCCTCTGCCAGATGTCGCACCAGCCCCAGGAGCGACATCGTCGAAGGCTCGACGGAACGCCGCGCCATGGCCTCGGCATCAAGGCCTTCGCACTTCATCTCCAACGTGAGGCGCGCACAACGCAGGGCTTCGACCAGCGTCGTGCGCTCATCGCCCAGCGTTGGTCCGTTCTCACGTGGATCATCGTCGGACGGCTTGCCGTCCGCAGTGAACATGTCGGCTCGTCGCGTCGTTGCCATGGCCGCAATCATTGGCGCGCACACTGCGGTCGGCAACTGATTTACGCCACCCGAACTTTTGGTCACCAGGAGTCGGCATCGCCACCAGGGGAAACCCCGCTTCGTCCACGAGCTCAAGCAGGTTTTCCCAGGCAGAGGATGCGTTGTCCGTGAAAGCCCACCAGGTGCGGTGGACGTACCTCGCACCGACCGAAGCATCGGCAAGCCCCGCAGCGCGAGGCGGCGTCCTTCCTCTCGTCACTCGGACCCCTCTCTGTCAGACTGTTGTAAGACATGGGACGAGAGAGTCCTTTTGATGCGAAGCGGGGCGAGACGGGACGATTGAGACAGTGACGATGACCCTCGCCGACCAGGCTGCCCGGACGGGGCAGGATGGTCAGGTGACAGACAAGCGAGTGAGCCGAAGCGGATGCCGAGCAGGGCTTGGGCGATGGCCAGGGTCAGCAGCTCGGCGTCGGTGAGCTTGGGTGGGCGTCCGATCCGGGCCGGACGCCCCAGCCAGTCATCGATCTTGACGTACAGTGCGGTGCGAAGGGTGTTGATGTCTGTCGTCACAAACGGATCATCGACACCCTTCGCCCTTCCCCACAGTCCGCCTAAAGGCGACTTAGGACTTACTCGTCTAGGTCGGGCATCGGTCCGGGGAGTCAGCCCGCAACGAGCATGGATTTGAACCACAGCATGAGGCAGAGGATTACCGCTGTCTTCACGACGAACACCATCTGACCAGGCTGAAGCGTCTCCGGCTCGCCTTTTTCGTGTGCGACCGTAGCCCATCGCCTGATGCTCGCTCCCTGCCCCACCGAAGCAAGGAAGAGAGTGAAGAATCCCACGGACAAGAAGCCGAGGGCCTCACGGGCCGGCCAGTCCTGGATCATGGCGATCGCAAGGACGAACACGATTCCCATCAGCGCCGCCAGTGGAATTCGCCATCGGAATCGCTTCGTCGGCATCAACAGCGCGAATCTCAGGACGAAGAGTCCGGCACCTACCACGGTTGCGACCCACAGGACGGCGTCGGACACACCACCCGCGGTAGAAATCGTCATTTTCGCACTATAACAGGCTCTCACCCTGGCATGATTCGGGTTACATGGCTCGGCAACGTCGGCCGGGTTCCGACAGATGCGGCCGCACGGTGTGCCGCCCCGGCTCATAATGTGTCGGGAGCGGAAGGCAGGACGGGTGAACGCCTCGTTCAAGGCCGCGGAGTGCTCATCGGTTACGTCGCTCAGGGCTCGGTCGCAGTTTCCTTGCCACTACTGACCAAACCATGTATCCGGTTATCGCCACCCCTGCGGTAAGAGGGATGGCCCACTGCCGCACCAGCGTGATACCTGACTTGGCTCACGTTTCAAGATTGTCGCTGAGCGCGAGGCGTTGACCTCGTGGTTCCCCGTCGGGAACGGCGAAAAGTGCGCACTAAATCGATCATGTCTCTACCCTGGTGGCCGTGTCTCCGTACGTGCGGACGGTGAAGACGGCCTCAGGCGCCCGGGCGGTGCAGATCGTCTACTCCTCCCGCCGCGGATCGCGGGAGATCGAGCACATCGGGTCGGCGCACGACGACGCCGAGTTGGAGACGCTCAGGGCGGTGGCGCGTCAGCGGCTGGCCGCCGGCCAGCAGGAACTGGACCTGGGGCTGGACGATGGGCCGATGGCGGGCGGGCCGCTGGAGATCGTCAGCTCGCGGATGGAACACCTGTGGGACGCGCTGTCCCGCGCCTACGACACGCTGGGGTTTGCTGCCGCGGCCGGGGGCGATGAGGTGTTCCGGCAGCTGGTGCTCGCGCGGGTGATCGAACCGACGAGCAAGCACGACAGCCTGCGCGTGCTCGGCGAGGCCGGGATCGATGCGGTGTCGTATGCCACGGTGAAGCGCCGCCTGCCGGACTACGCCGCACCGCAGTGGCGCCAGGCCCTGGCCGGTGCATGCGCGGCCCACACCCGCCTCGGGCCGGCCAGCCTGGTCCTCTACGACGTGTCAACCTTGTACTTCGAGACCGACGCCGGGGATGGGTTCCGCGAGCCGGGCTTTTCCAAGGAACGCCGCCTGGACCCGCAGATCACGATCGGGCTGCTCACCGACTCCTCCGGGTTCCCGCTCATGGTGACCGCCTTCGAGGGCAACAAGGCCGAGACCCACACCATGCTCCCGGTGATCGAAGGGTTCATGGCGGCCCACCACCTGCCGGACGTCACGATCGTGGCCGACGCCGGGATGATCTCCGAGGCGAACAAGCAGGCCATCGAAGCCGCTGGGCTGTCGTTCATCCTCGGCATGAAGATCCCCGAGGTGCCGTATGTGGTCAAGCAGTGGCGGCGCGAGCACCCCGGCACCCCGATCCCCGACGGGCACATCTTCATCCAGCCCTGGCCGTCGGGATCGAGCCGGCCCCGCCGCGACCAGATGATCTACTACCAGTACCGGGCAGAGCGGGCCCGGCGCACCCTGCGCGGCATCGACGAGCAGGTCGCCAAGGCCCAGCGCGCCGTCGACGGGCAGGCGCCGGTCAAGCGCAACCGGTTCATCAGGCTGTCCGGCGCTACCAAGAGCGTCAACACCGAGCTGGTGGACAAGGCCAAGGCCCTGGCCGGGCTCAAGGGCTACATCACCAATCTCGCCGCCTGCCCGGACGGGACGCCCATCACCGCCGAGTTCGTCATCAGCTCCTACCATCGGCTGTTCGAGATCGAAAAGTCCTTCCGGATGAGCAAGCACGACCTCAAAGCACGGCCGATCTACCACCACAAACGCGAGTCCATCGACGCGCACCTGACGATCGTGTTCGCCGCCCTGGCGGTCGGCCGGTGGATCGAGGCACGGACCGGATGGTCGATCAAGAAGTTCGTCCGCACCGCCCGCCGCTATCGCACCGTCCGAATCCAAGCCGGCAACCACGTCCTGACCGCCGCCGACCCTCTGCCCACCGACCTACGCAACGCCCTCAAGCGGATCCGCAGCCCCGAAGGTGCGCACTAAATTGAGCCAACTCAGGTGATATGCGACGGCGGCCGAATGCGTCCAGGTGCTACCTCACCTCTCGGAGATCGTCTTGTTACGGCGTACCCAGCCGACGACCTTCACGTCGCCAGCTGACACCGTCCTTGTTCGGCCTGCACATTGAGAATCCGCGGCTCGCTTCTATAATCACCGGCATGCCGCTCATTTCATTGTCTCGGGCCGCCGGCGCGGCGGCACTGGGCTGGCTCCTGGGGGCGGGACTCTCGTTGGATTACGAGATTTCAGAGGCTGCCGGCGACCGTGAGTGCGACGGCGTCATGGGGAGTGTTTGTATAGGCATAGGGCCTTTGGTGGGTTTTGCTGTAGGTGTGATCGGTGTCGTGCTCGTGTGCTGGATCGGGCTTGCGATTCTGAAGGCACGGCCGCTTCCTACGACCGTCCCCATCGCGATCGCCCTTATCTTTTTAGTGACTTTCGCCTACCCCTCCATACGGTCACACTTCATTGATTCCCCAGTGCCCGCCGGGTTACGTCCACTGCCCCTATACGCTCTGACGACGGCATTAGCGCTGGCCCCTGTGGGGGCTTTATCGCGCCCCGCTGGCGATGGCCGACGCCCACCGCGGCCTACCCGCCCCAGATGAACGTCGCATCATCACAAGCAAACGGTGACAGGGATGCGTTTACCTGTGTGGCGGCCCCACGATGTGCCCCACGCAGCAGAAGATACGGGCGTCTTCGATCGAGCCGAACCTCCCAGGGAACGCCGGGCAATATTTAAGGGTTTTGAACTGCGCTTCGGAGTAGGGGTTGTCGTTGGACACGCGGGGCCGTGAGTGCGACTGGTCGATTCCGAGTTGCGCGAGCAGGCCGGTGACGGTGTTCGACGTCATCGAGGTACCCCGATCGGCGTGGATCGCCTCCGGCGCGACGGCGCCGTTGGCGTCGATGGCGCGCTCGATGAACTCCTTGGCCAGGGTGCCGTTCTCGGTCGGCCAGATCTCCCACCAGATGACCTTGCGGGAGAAAATGTCGAGGATGACGTAGAGCAGGTAGTGGACGCCGCGTGCGGGGCCTTTCAGTTTGGTGATGTCCCAGCTCCATACCTGGTTCGGCCCGTCGGCCTCCAGTTCGGGTTTCTTCTTCGCCGGATGGGTGGCCTGTGCCCGCCGCTCGCCGGACTGGCCGCGTTCGCGCAGCAGCCGGTACATGGTGGCCTGTGAGCACAGGTAGGTGCCCTCGTCCAGCAGGATCGCCCACACCTGGCCCGCTGACTTGTCGGCGAACCGGGGCGAGTCCAGCACCGCCAGCACCTGCGCCCGTTCGGCTTCGGACAACTCCGCCGGGTGATGAAACGGCCGGCGGGGGCCGTGCCGGGGCGGCGTGGGATTTCGCTGCCGATACAGGGTGGCGCGGGGCTTGCCGAGGATCTGGCAGGCCTTGGTCGTGCCGACGGCCGCCTCCATTGCCGGGAAGTGCTCGTCGATGACCCGGATCAGCTCTCGCCGGAGTCCGCGCTGCGTGAGATCTCGTCCAGCAGCGCGAATGCTTTTCCCGCGATGTCCAGCGCGGTCTTTGTCTTCCCGAGATCGTTGCTGAGTTTGTCGTTTTTGGCCTCAAGCTTGGCTGCTTCGGCCTTGAGCTTCTTGTTCTCGGCCCGCAACCGGGCCAGTTCCTCCGATTCGGTGTCCCTCGCCGGTTTGCCCGTCGAGGAGGCCGGCGTCCCGTTCTCCTGCTGCTTTCTCCAGTGTTCGATGTGCGAGTGATACAGCCGTTCTCTGCGCATCAGGGCGCCGCGCTCGGGGCTGCCCTCGGGTAGGGCGTCGTAGGCCGCCAGGATCCGGGCCTTGTAGGCGGCGGTGAACGTCCGGCGGACCGGCCGGCTCACTCGCTTGTCTGTCACCTGACCATCCTGCCCCGTCCGGGCAGCCTGGTCGGCGAGGGTCATCATCACTGTCTCAATCGTCCCGTCTCGCCCCGCTTCGCATCAAAAGGACTCTCTCGTCCCATGTTTCACAACAGTCTGACAGAGAGGGCAGGAGTGATTCGGGAATCGGCCCAGGGCAGAGGAGTGGCAGGTGGACGAGTCGGCCTGTAGGCCGGGTTCTGTGATCAGCCGTGAAGGCTGACCGGCGGCCATCCATCTAGGACCGCCGTTGCCGGCGGCCTCAAGCGGTCTACCCGCGCGGCTCGGGCGGGCAGCCCTCGAACGTCGCGCGCGGGACGTTCCGGAGAACGTCCCTTCTTGACCTTGCTCCGGGTGGGGTTTACCGAGCCGCCCACGTCACCGTGGGCGCTGGTGGTCTCTTACACCACCGTTTCACCCTTACCCCCGCGAGGGGGGCGGTCTGTTTTCTGTGGCACTGTCCCGCGGGTCGCCCCGGGTCGGCGTTACCGACCACCCTGCCCTGTGGAGCCCGGACCTTCCTCGGCAGGGCCGTGAGGCCCTGACGCGGCCGCCCGGCCGGCTCGTCCACCGTGAAGATAAGCCTAGCGGCTGCCGAAACATTCCCCGGACCGGCCGAGGATCATGTGAGGGTTTCCCCGGCGCACGCGCGGTCAGCTGCGGGTGACGTCCTTGACGAACACGAGCCCGTCGTACGCGGCGAGGTGGGCCGGGTCGAGCGGGGCATAGCCGAACCAGGGGGACACACGGGGGGCGGGCCGCGCGTCGCCCAGGGCGGCGGCCAGGCGGCGGGCGTCGATGACGTAGCCGTCGTCGGGGAGCGTGTAGAGGAGCCCTTCGAGGGTGTCCGGGGGCGGGGCGTCCACGCCCTGGTGCCGGATCGTGCCGAGGGCCGTGGCCAGGAAGGCGAACTCCTCACCCAGGTGGGCTCTCACGATCGCGCCCGAGCTCCACCACTCGAACGGCAGGTCGCCCATCCGCATCGAGCTCTTGTCCCGCTGGAAGTGCGCGTTGTGGGCGTGGACCAGCGCCGGGCCCCGCTCGGCGACGGCGAGCATGTTGGCGGCGATCATCGAGCTCCGCAGGCCCAGCAGCCGTGACATCCGGCCGGGCGAGGTGTCGGCCATCCAGTGGTGGTAGCGGAGCAGGCCGGTGGTGGCGCGGCCGTACAGGCGTGCCCGCTCCCAGTCGTCCCGGGAGGATCGGGCGATCAGCTGCGGCGTCTCCGCGTCGAGCAGCGCGACGAGATCGTCGGCGAGCAGTCGAAGCCGCCTGGCCTCGGCCGACTGCCCCACCGACTGGGACGGATCCATCATCGTGGCGGGATTGGCCCAGCGGTCGTCGGAGCCGAGCAGGCGGTCGAGCGTCTCCACGTCGCAGGGGAGCAGATCCGTGTCCACGTGGGCCGCGAGATAGCCGTGGAGGGCGGTGAGGGCCTGCCGGGGGCTCGCCGCGTGGCCGATCTCCAGCGGACCGTCGAGACCGGCGAAGCGCAGCCGCTCGGACGCGGGCCTGTCCTCGTTGTACGCGCGCATCCAGCGCACCAGCTCCCGGTTGGCCGCGGAGGCTCCCCACCCGTGGCTGAAGCCGCGTTCCATGACCTCGTCGAGGCTGCCCGTGCCCGAGGTGACGTAGTCGTCCACGACCAGGCCCATGAGGCAGTCGCTCTCGATGCCGATCGTCCGGTAGCCCTCCTGCTCCACGAGCTGCCGGAAGAGCTCGTTGCGTACGTCGAGCAGGAGGTCTTCGCCGTGAGTGGGCTCGCCCAGGGCGAGCAGCCGCGGCCGGCCTGGGAGCAGCCTCATCACGGAGGCGGCCTCGACGGCGTGAACGGCGTCCTTGATGCCGATATCCATACCTTCAACGGTATCGTTGAACACTCGAATGAAGACTTATCCGGCGAATCGCCAGGATAAGAGGAGAAAACCCTCAACTATCGACTTCAGGCCCTCGACGTACGGCGACGGCTCGTCCGGGCCGGAAAACGCCGACGCCGCGGGGGCACGGCTTCAAGCGTGCGATCCCGCGGCGTTCAGTCCCCTTGAGCGGGACGGCGTCAGGTGAGGTGGGCGGTGTCGTTGAGCGCCCGTACGACGGCCGGGCCGTCGGCGTAGTAGTCGATCGCCGACAGGCAGGCCAGGTCGAGGTGCATCCGATACAGGGCCTCGGGCGGAGCGCCCAGCGCGAAGCGGACCAGCATCTTGATCGGGGTCACGTGCGAGACCACGACGACGCTGCGGCCCTCGTGGGCCTTCACGATGCGGTCCCTCGCCTGCTCGACCCTCCGGGCGGTCGACGCGAAGCTCTCCCCACCGGGCGGCGCGACGTCGGGGTCGGCCAGCCAGGCCGCCAGTTCGCGGGGCCAGCGCTGCTGGATCTCCGCGAACGTGTGCCCCTCCCAGTCGCCGAAGTCGGTCTCGCGGAGGTCGTCGTCGACCAGCACCTGCAGGCCCGTACGGGCGGCGACCGCCTCGGCCGTCTGCCGGGCGCGGGCGAGCGGGGAGGTGACGATCACCTCGACCTCGTACGGCTCCCGCGACAGGCGCAGGGCGGCGGCCTCGGCCTGCGCGAGGCCAGTAGGGGTGAGCGACGGGTCTCCGAGCCCGGAGAACCGCTTCTCCACCGACAGCGGCGTCTGTCCGTGCCTGAGCAGGAGCAGCGACGTGGCGACACGGGTGGCGCGCGGCATCCATCCGTGCCCGCGCCGGTCGTGGGACGTGGCGGTTCCGGCCGCTGTGCCCGCGTCTCCGCCGACGGCCCGCGCACCGGCCGCGCCGGGAGACCCCGTACGCCCGCCGGCGCCGGCCAGAGCAGAGCCGGTCGAAGCGTAGCCGGGCGAAGCAGGCGCGGCCGAAACAGCGCCGGGCGAGGCGGAGCCGGGTGAAGCGGACACGGCGGGAGCGGAAGCGCCCGAAGCAGGCGCGGCAGGACCAGGGGCGGCAGGACCAGGGGCGGCAGGACCAGGGCCAGCGGAGGGCGGGTCGAACAGCGTGGGCGCGTCGGTGTTAGGCGGCTCGACGGCAGTGGCGGACCCCGGCGCGGAGGTGATCTCGCTCGCCTGCCAGGTCTCCCCGCGGGCCGCCGCGTCCATCGCCTCGTTGGCGAGCCGGTCGGCGTGGCTGTTGCGCTCGCGCGGAACCCACGTCCAGGTCACCCGGAACCGCCGGGCCAGGCCCGCCGCCTCCAGGGCGAGCGGTCGCAGGCCCTCGTGCTTGACCTTCCACCGGCCGGCCATCTGCTCGATGACCAGCTTGGAGTCCATCCGCACCTCGACCCGCGCGCCCTCGGCGCCGAGCGCGAGCAGCGCCCGGAGCCCGGCGATCAGGCCGCGATATTCGGCCACGTTGTTGGTCGCGGTGCCGATCGACTCGGCCACCTCGGCGAGCACCTGGCCGGCGTCGTCCTTGACCACCGCGCCGTATCCGGCCGGGCCCGGGTTGCCCCGCGACCCGCCGTCGGCCTCGACGATGAACCCCCCGGTGGCGCCCATCGCCGCCGTCACAGACCCGACTCGGCCGTACGCACCAGGATCCGGCGGCACTCCTCGCAGCGGACCACCTCGTCGTGGGCGGCGGCCCGGATCCGGTTGAGGTCGGCGATCGACAGGCTCGTACGGCAGCCGAGGCACCGGCCGCCGTGCAGCATGGCGGCGCCGACGCCGGTCTGCTCGCGCATCTTCTCGTAGAGCCCGAGCAGGTCGGAGGGGACGTCGGCGGTGATCGCGGACCGGCCGGACGTCAGCTCGCCGGCCTCCTTGTCGATCTCGGCGAACGCCGCGTCCCTGCGGTCCTCGGCGGCGCGCAGCGTGCCGGTGACCTCTTCGCGCTCGGCCTTGAGGGTGGTGACCCGGGCGTCGGCCGCCTCCCGGCGCTCCATGATCTCCAGCACGACCTCCTCCAGGTCCGACTGCCTGCGCCGCAGGGAGACGATCTCGGACTGGAGGCTCGCCAGGTCCTTGGGCGAGGAGACCTGCCCGGAGTCGAGGCGCTTCTGGTCGCGCTCGACCCGGACGCGTACGGCGTCCACGTCCGACTCGGCCTTGGCCTGGTCGCGGGCGAGATCGCCGGCCTCGGTCTCGGCGGCGATGATCTGCGTGGAGACCTGGGCCAGCCTCTTGGACAGCTCGTCGATCTCGGCGAGCTCCGGCAGGTTGCGGCGGCGGTGCCGCAGCCGGTCGAGTCCGGTGTCGAGCTCAGCGAGATCGAGCAGACGCTTCTGTGCTTCAGGTGCGGCCTTCATCCCAAATCCCTCAAGATGCTCGGGGGTCCAAGTCGGTGGTCGTCGCCGTCCAGGCGTCGGTGACGGCGTCCGAGACGCGCGCCTCAACAGTAATGCCCCTGGCCGCCAACGCTGACGTCAGCCGCCGGGCGGCGTCGGCCAGCCACGGCCATTCGGTGGCCCAGTGGGAGGCGTCGACCAGCGCGGGCCCGTCCGCCTCCATGTGCTCGCTCGCCGGGTGGTGCCGCAGATCGGCCGTGAGGAAGACGTCCACGCCCGCGGCCCTGGCCGTGCCCAGCAGGGAGTCGCCCGCGCCGCCGCAGACGGCGACGGTCCGCACCGGCCTGCCGGGATCTCCCGCGACCCGCAGCGGCCCCGCCGTACGGGGCAGGCCCGAGGCGGCCAGCGCCGCGAACTCCCCCAGCGGCATCGGAGCGGGCAGGTCGCCGATCCGGCCGAGCCCGCGCCGCGGGTCGTCGGCGGAGGGCTGGAGGGGCCGCAGATCCCCGGTCAGGCCGATGGCCCGCGCGAGCGCGTCGGAGACCCCGGGATCGGCGACGTCGGCGTTGGTGTGCGCGGCGTAGAGCGCGGCGCCGCCGCGGATGAGCCGGTGCACGACCCGGCCCTTGAAGGTGGTGGCGGCGACGCTCGTGGTGCCGCGCAGATAGAGCGGGTGGTGGGTCACGACGAGGTCGGCCCCCCAGCCGAGGGCCTCGTCCACGACCACGGCGACCGGGTCGACCGCGAACAGGACCTTCCGTACGGCCTGCTCCGGGTCGCCGCAGACGAGGCCCACCGCGTCCCAGGACTCGGCCCACGAGGGGTCGTACAGCGCCTCCAGGCACTCGACCACCTCGGCGAGGGTGCAGGAGATCGATTCCACCCGCGCACACTACAGCCTGCTGGCGGAACGATCCGGAAAGAGTAACGTCCCCATTGACCCCGCCGTCAGGAAGGATTCCCCGCGTGCCCGTCGACACCGTGCCCGTTGATCAGCAGAGCCTGCACGTCAGGTCCGTGGTGGCCGAGACCCACAACGACCTGCTCATGGCCGTCTCGGCCCGGCCGCCCGCGATGTGGGCCTCGTTCTTCCGCGAGCGGTGGCTCCCGCAGCTCGTCGATGGCGGCGTCGACGTGCAGGTGCTGCCCGTGTTCGTGGAGAGCCAGTTCCGCCCGGAGGGCGCGCTGCGCCAGACCCTGCGGATGATCGAGTGCGCCCACGTGCTGGCCGAGGGCAGCCCCGACGCGGTCGCGCTGTGCCACGACGGGCAGCAGATCGACGAGGCCCTCGCCCTCGGCAGGATCGCCCTCGTGCTCGCGCTGGAGAGCATGCCGGGGATCGACGAGAGCGTCGAGCTGATCCCGACCCTGCACCGCCTCGGAGTCCGGGTCGCCTCGATCGCCCACTGGGGCCGTACGGCTCTCGCCGACGGCAGCGGCCAGGACGGCACCGGCTCCAGGCTCACCAGCCACGGCGTCGAGGCGCTGCGCGAGATGGAGCGGCTCGGCATGCTCTTCGACATCTCGCACCTGGGCGCCACGGGCGTCGCGCACGTGCTGGAGATCGCGACCCGGCCCGTCATCGCGACCCACTCCTCCGCCCGCGCCCTGCGCGACCATCACAGGAACCTCACGGACGAGCAGCTCAGGGGCGTCGCCGCGGGCGGCGGCGTCGTGTGCGTGAACTTCCTCGCCGCCTTCCTCACCGAGGACGCCCGCTCGGCCACGATCGACCATCTCGTGGACCACATCGAGCACATCGCGGGCGTCGCCGGCATCGACCACGTGGGCCTCGGCCCCGACTTCATGCGCGAGGTGAACGAGGACCTCACCCCGCCGTGCTGCGAGGGCTTCAGCTATTCCGGGATCGACTCCAACGCCGCCGTCCCCGGGCTGGAGGGCCCGCGCGGCCTGCCGCTGGTGACCGACGCGCTGGTCAAGCGGGGATTCTCCGAGGAGGAGATCCAGAAGATCCTGGGCGCCAACGTGATGCGCCTGTTCCGCGCCGAGCTGGGCCGCCCCGCCCATGACAGGCCCGCTCACGGGCTCGCCCAGGACGGGCCGGTCGAGGGCCGGGAACGACCCGAACCGGAACGGCCGCGACCGTGAACCTGGAGGCCATGCTGGCCGACCTTGAGGAGCTGGTGCTCTGCGAGTCCTACTCCACCGACCACGAGGCGGTGGCGCGCAGCGCCCGCGTCGTGGGGGCGTTGGGCCGCAGGCTGCTGGGGGCCGAGCCGGAGACCCTCGTCATCGACGGGGTCACCCATCTGCGCTGGTCGTTCGGCCGGCCGCGGGTCCTGCTGCTCGGCCACCACGACACGGTCTGGCCGATCGGCACGCTGCGCGAGCACCCCTGGTCGGTGCGGGACGGGGTGGCGCGGGGGCCGGGCGTGTTCGACATGAAGGCCGGTCTCGTGCAGCTCTTCCACGCGGTCGCCTCGCTGCCGTCCCCCGACGGGCTGACCGTGCTCGTCGTCGGCGACGAGGAGCTCGGCTCGCCGACCTCCCGCCCGCTGATCGAGTCGATCGCGTCGCGGTGCGCCGCCGCGTTCGTGCTGGAGGCCAGCGCGGACGGCGGCGCGCTGAAGACGGCGCGCAAGGGCATCTCGCGCTACGAGCTGACCGTGCACGGCCGGGCCGCGCACGCCGGTCTCGAACCCGAGCTGGGGGCCAACGCCGGCGTCGAGCTGGCCCACCAGGTGCTGGCCATCGCGGGCATCGCCGCCCAGGTCGACTCGTCGTCCAGGGCGGGGGCGACGTCGGTGACCCCCACCATGCTGACGGCGGGGACGAGCACCAACACGGTGCCGGCCCGGGGCCGGGTGGCGGTCGACGTCCGCGTGCCGGACCGCGCGGCGCAGCGCCGGGTGGACGAGCTGATGCGCGCGCTGACCCCGCGCACCCCGGGCGTCCGGCTGGAGCTGCGCGGCGGGCCGAACCGCCCGCCCCTCGACCCCGCCGCCTCCGCCGGGCTCTTCGAGGTCGCCGTACGGCTCGCCGCCGAGCTGGGCATGGCGCCGCTGCGCGGGGCGTCGGTCGGCGGCGGCTCGGACGGCAACTTCACCGCCGGGGTGGGCTGCCCGACACTCGACGGCCTCGGCGCGGTGGGAGGCGGCGCGCACGCCGCGAACGAGCACGTGCTGGTCGCCGAGATGCCGGCCCGCGCCCGCCTGGTCGCGGCGCTGGCCGAGTATGTGCTGTCGGGCGGGCCCGTCAACGGCAGGCCCGTCAACGGCGGCATCGACACCGCGCCGCAGGACCTGAGACCGGCCGCCGGGGAGACCACGTGAACCCGTGCGACCCCGTCGCCGCGCGGGACCCCGTCGCCGCGTGGGGCCAGGCGGCCCGAGCGGCCGGGCGGCACGGTCTGCGGGTCGCCGAGCTGCGCACGATCGCCGAGTTCGAGCGGGTGGTGCGGCTGTTCGACGACATCTGGCGTCCGGAGCCGTGGAACCCGCCGATCACGGTGGAGCTGATGCGGGCGCTGTCGCACGCGGGCGGATACGTCGCCGGGGCGTTCGACGGCGGGGACCTCGTCGGGGCCGCCGTCGCCTTCCTCGCCGCTCCGGCGGGCCAGGCGCTGCACTCGCACGTGACGGGCGCCGTACGGCCCGGCGCCGGCTTCGCGCTCAAGCTGCACCAGCGGGCCTGGGCTGTGGAGCGCGGGCTGAGCCGGATCACCTGGACCTTCGATCCCCTCGTGCGCCGCAACGCCCACTTCAACCTGGCCAAGCTGGCCGCCCTGCCGGAGGAGTACCTGCCCGACTTCTACGGCCCGATGGGCGACGCGCTGAACGCCGGCGACGAGTCCGACCGGGTCCTCATGGCGTGGCGGCTGGGCGATCCACAGGTGGCGCGAGCATGCGACGGCCTGCCGTTCCGGCCCGCTGCCGCGGACGGCGCGGTGGCCGTGCTCACCGAGCGGGACGGGCGGCCGGTGACCCTGCCCGCGGACGGCCCGGCCGTGCTCGTCGCCGCACCCGCCGACGTGGAGACCCTGCGCCGCACCGCCCCGGAGACGGCCAAGGCCTGGCGGCACGCCGTACGCGAGGTGCTGGGCGGGCTGATGGCGCGGGGCCGCGCGGTGACGGGCTTCGCCGACGGCTGCTACGTCGTCGAGCGGCGCTCCCCCGCCGCAGAGTGAGACGGGCAGGATGAGATCGCGGTGAGACGGGTGACGCCGGCGGGGCGCTGCTGAGGGGCCGGACTGGGTAGGGATCGGATCGGACGGCGGCGTCCCGGTCACGGCGGCGATCACCGGCGGAGGTAACGTGCCAGGTGAGCCGGGTAGTGACGCCGGGCGGCGGCCACGTGGCCTTATTGATCATCTGATTACCGGGGGGAATCAGATGAGCAGGTGGCGGGGATCCTCGGTGCGGATTCGCTTGACGGTGCTGGCGAGCGCGGTGATGGCGCTGCTGTGCGCCGTCGCCGTGCTGCTGGTCCTCGGCGTGCTGCACGGCACCGCCGAGCGCTACAAGATCGACGAGATCTCCGCCAACGCCGTACGCCTCGCCTACCAGGCGAAACGCGACCGGCTGCCTCCGGTGCTGCTCGACCCGGGCGTGGCCGGCGTGCAGGTGATCGACAACTCCGGCAAGATCGTCTCGGGCAGCGACACCCTGGTCGGCCGCCCGCGCATGGCCGCGTTCCGGCCGGAGCTGACGACACCGGAGACGAGCAAGGTGATGTGCGACTCCCCGGCGTTCCCGGACCGGTGCATGATCATCGTCGCGTTCCGCTTCCACAACGACGGCGGCCTGTGGACGATCTACGCAGCCGACGACACCGTGCCGTGGTACGTCAACGGCCCGCTGCTGGCTGCGCTGCTCGGCGGTTCGCTCCTGCTGATCATGCTCACCGCGCTCGGCACCTACCAGACCGTGCGCAAGGCGCTCATGCCGGTGGAGGCGATCACGAGCAAGCTGGCCAGGATCACCGCGACCGACCTGAGCCAGCGCGTGCCGGTGCCGAAATATCACGACGAGATCCGGCGGCTCGCCGAGACCGCCAACCAGACCCTCGACCGAGCGGAGGCGGCCGTCGAGCGGCAGCGGCGCTTCGCCTCCGACGCCTCTCACGATCTGCGCAGCCCGCTGACCGCGATGCGTACGGAGATCGAGGAGGCGTTGCTGCACAGCGAGGAGGCGGACTGGCCGGCCACCGGGCACGCCCTGCTGGCCAGTTGCGACCGCCTGCAGGCGCTCGTGACCGACCTGCTCCAGCTCGCCCAGCTCGACTCGGCCGCGCCGCCCCCCTGTGAGCCCGTCGACCTCGGCACGCTCGTCGCCCGCGAGCTCGACCGCAGGTCGCGCAAGGTGGAGGTGGTGCGGCACCTGGAGCCCCGCGTGGTCGTCATCGGCGACCGGCTGGCCCTGGCGCGCCTGCTCAACAACCTGCTCGACAACGCCGAGCGGCACGCGGTGTCCCGGATCACCGTGACCGTGCGGCGGGAGGACGGCAAGGGCGTGCTGGAGGTGCTCGACGACGGCGCGGGCATCCCGCCCGACCAGCGGGAGCTGGTCTTCCAGCGCTTCACCCGGCTCGACGCCGCCCGTACGAAGGACGCCGGAGGCACCGGTCTCGGGCTGTCCATCGCCCGTCAGATCGCCCAGGCGCACAAGGGGACGCTCACGATCGAGGACAGCGACCAAGGTGCCCGCTTCGTGGCGCGCATCCCGCTCGCCCCCGGCCACTGAGGGATCAGCCGCCCACCGTCCGTCAGGCGCCAGCGTCCCTCAGGCGGCCACGCTTCCTCAGGCGGCCACGCTTCCTCAGGCGGCCACAGGTTCTTAGGCGGCCACTGTTCCACGCCACCGCGCCGGGCCCGTCGCGAGGTCGTCGAACGCGCGGATGGCCGCCGTCTCCCGGGAGCGCAGCCAGGCCAGGCCGAGCGTCGAGGGCGGCAGGCCGGTGACCGGCACGAACGCGAGGTCCGGCCGCCGGTGGTGCTCCGCACTCGGCCGGCAGAGCAGCATGCCGCCGCGGTTCAACGCCACCTGGGTCAGGCCCTCCTGCGTGGTGGCCACCGTCGCGGCCTTGGGAATCGGCCGTCCGGAAGGGGTGAAGGAGGGCGCCACATGCTCCCGCCAGCGGCGCGGCGCGGGCTCGTCCAGGCCGATCAGCGCGAGTGAGGCCAGCTCCTCGGCGTCGATGCTCTTGCGCCGTGCCAGCGGATGCCGCACCGAGAGCCCCAGCTCGACCGGGCAGCGGTTCAGCTCGGCCCCGCTCACCAGGTCCGGTTCCTCCAGTGGCAGCAGTGTGAAGGCGATGTCCACACGCCCCTCACGCAACTTGCCGAAGGGGTCGGAAAGAGGCACCTCGATCAGCTCCACCGCGCAGCCGGGATACGTCCGCTCGAACGCGGCCACGCTCTGGGTGACGATCTCCGTGGGCGTGGCCAGGAACCCGACCCGCAGCACGCCCTCCACCTCCCGGGCCGAGGCCGTCGCACGCGCCACCGCCTCCGCGAGCCCCTCGTAGGCGGGACGCAGGTCGGCGAGGAAGCGCTCACCCAAGGGGGTCAGGCACACCCGCCTGCTCGTACGGTCGAACAGCCGGCCGCCGATCCTGCCTTCCAGCGACCCGATGAGCTGGCTCACCCGGCCGGGAGACAGGTACAGCCGCTCGGCGGTACGGGCGAAATGCAGCTCCTCGCTGAGCACGATGAAGCACTCCAGCTCCCTGAACTCCATCTCGCTCCTCCTCGATCGCTTAGCTCACCTAAACCAAGCCTTCGAACCTCGTCATTGTTCCGGGAAATGCCGATCACAAGGCTGAGGAGCATGACCGTAAACGTCGTCTCTCCCGTGATCCGGGCGCGCTGGGCGGCCGTCGCCACCGTCGCCATGGGCACCTTCGCCATCGTCACCAGCGAGATGCTGCCCGTCGGGCTGCTGACCTCGATCGCCTCCTCCTTGAAGGTCTCCGACGGCACCGCCGGGCTGATGGTCTCCCTTCCCGGACTGGTCGCCGCCGTCTCCGCCCCCGTGATCGCCCTGAGCACCCGCCGCCTCGACCGGCGAGTCCCGCTGCTCGGCCTGATGGCGCTGCTGGCGGCGGCCAATCTGGCGGGCGCGCTCGCTCCGAGCCTCCCCGTCATGCTGGCCGCCCGGGTGCTGACCGGCGTGAGCATCGGCGGCTTCTGGGCCTTCGCCGCCGGTCTGGGCACACGCCTGGTGCCCGAGGAGGCGGTCGGCAGGGCCACCTCTGTCATCCTGAGCGGGGTGTCTGTGGCGTCGGTGCTCGGCGTCCCCGCGGCGGCGCTGGTCGCCTCGTACGCGGGGTGGCGCACGGCGTTCGCGGCCCTGGGCGCTCTGGCGTTGATCCTGCTCGCGGTGCTGGCCGCGGTGCTGCCGCCGATGCCCGCAGAAGAGGGTGGAGACGGCTTCCGCGGCGCGTGGTCGGGACCGCTCAAGGTGGTCCTGGTCACCACCGTGCTGATCATCACCGGGCACTTCGCCGCCTACACCTATGTCCGGCCCTACCTGGAGCAGGCCGCGCACGCCGGTCCCGGGCTCGTCAGCACCGCGCTGCTCGTCTACGGCGCCGCCGCGGTGGTCGGCAACTTCGCCGGGGGCGCGCGAGCGGCCAGGAACCCGAAGCCGGTGCTGATCGCGCGGGCCGTGCTGATCGCCGTGGCCACCGCCGCGCTCGCGCTGACCGGCCTTCCTCTGGTCATGCTGGTCGTGTGGGGCCTCGGGTACGGCGGCGTGGGCGTCGCCCTGCAGCTATGGATCATGAGGACGGGCGGCGGCGAGCTCGGCACCGCGCTGTTCGTCGGCGCGTTCAACGTCTCCGTCGCGCTCGGCTCGTTCGCCGGCGGCCGGGTCGTGGACGGTCTGTCGATCTCCGGGGTGATGTGGCTGGGAGCGGTCCTGCCGCGCTCACCGCCGTCTTCGCCGGCATCTGGGGCAGCAGCGGTACGACCGCTCGCGACGCCGGCTCTCGGTGACGGGTCAGTCGTCCTCGGGCACCACGATCACCGTGGGGACCGGGACGCGCAGGGCCTCGGTGACCGCCTCCTCCAGCTCCCCCGGCGTCTTCACGGCACAACCCCGCGCGCCGTACGCGACGGCGAGCGCGGGGAAGTCCGGCGCGTGCAGGTCGACGGCGATCGGCCGCATGCCCCGCACCCGCATCTCCTCGCGGATCTCCCCGAAGCCGCCGTTGGCGAAGACGACGACCGGCAGGCTCAGCTCCAGCTCCACCGCCGTCGCCAGCTCCTGGAGGCTGAACTGGAACGCCCCGTCGCCGGCCAGCGCGACCACGGGGAGGTGCGGCCGGCCGAGCTTGGCGCCGATGGCGGCGGGCAGCGCGAAGCCGAGCGTGCCGAACCCGGTGGGGAACAGGAACCGCCCGGGCGGGTCCATCGGCATGCCGACGAGCGCGCCGTGATAGACGCACATCGAGTTGTCGCCCACCACGACGCTCTCCGGCGGCAGGGCCCGGCGCAGCGCCGCGAGCTGGCCCGACCACCTGCGGGTGAGCTCCGCGAGCTCCGCCTCGTGGCCGGGGCCGGGCTCCGGCTCCCGGCGGGGACGCGGCACGGCGCCCTGCCGGTCGAGCCGTTCGGCCAGCCCGCGCAGGGCGAGCTCCGCGTCCGCGACGATCGCCACGTCTGCCACGTGGTCGCCGTGCATCTGCCCCGGGTCGATGTCGACGCGTACGAGGCGGCCGGAGAGGGTGAAGGCGTCGTCCCACAGGTCGGCGGGGCCCAGCTCGGTGCCGACGGCCAGCACGACGTCGCACGCGGCGAGCCACCGGCGGACGGCCGCCAGGTGCAGCGTGGCGCCGAGCGCCAGCAGGTGGCTCTCCGGCACTGTGCCCTTGCCGTTGACCGTGGTCACGACCCGCGCGCCCAGCCGTTCGGCGAGGCGCATCGCCAGGCGCCCCGCAGGGGGCTCGTCCTCGCCCTTGGGCCGCTCACCCGAGCGCTGTTCACCCGGGCATTGGGCCCCGCCGCCGAGCACGAACCCCGGACGGCGCGCCGTGCGCAGCAGCCCGGCCGCCGCGTCGAGAGCGGCGGGATCGGGCTCGCGGCGGATGATCCGGTACGGCGGGACGATCTTGACCGGGCTCGTCAGGTCGAGCAGGTCGAAGGGGATCTCGATGTGCACCGGCCGGGGCCGTCCCTCGGTGAAGCGGCCGAAGGCGCGGGCGACGGCGGCGGGAATCTCCCGCACGGTCGTCACGCGGTGGCTCCAGGCGCACAGCGCGTCGATCGCCCGCGTCTGGTCCCTGCTCTCGTGCAGGTAGCCGCGGCCGTCGCGGGGATGGCCGGTGGGGACGCCCGGTGAGACGAGCAGGACCGGGGAGGAGTCGGAGTAGGCCTGCCCGAGGGCCGTGGCCGCGTTGACCACGCCGGGTCCCGTGGTGGTGACGACGACGCCCGGCCTGCCGGTCACCCTGGCATATCCGTCGGCGGCGTATCCCGCGCCCTGCTCGTGCCGGGGCGTCACGCAGCGCACGCCCGACCGGTCGAGCTCCTCGTAGATCGCCAGGTTGTGGGTGCCCGGAATGCCGAAGATCGTGTCGACGCCGTGCAGCCTCAGCGCCTCGACCAGGGCGCGCGCCCCCGTGGGCGTCGTGATCGTCGCCGCAGAGGGCATCGGGTCATGGCCGTCCACGTATCACTTCCCGGGGAGAGAGTGGAGGGAGTTTCCTTGTGGTTTCCTGAAATGCGTTCCCATTCCACGCGCCGCCCTACCGTCCGCGTGCCGATTTTTCAGAAACGGGGACGGGGACGCGTTCCCACCTCGTGTTCGTCCGATCCGCGGGTCAGCACATTCTCAATGGACTTGACGGCCTGGCGCACCATGCGGTGCATCGTCTCGGCGGTGTGGGAGGCGATGTGTCCGGTGACCAGGAGGCGGTCGGGAAAATCCCGCCGCAATTCTGCGGCCTCCGCGCATTCCGCGCCGTAGAAGCCGTCGAAGACGGCCATGCTGACGCGGCCCTTCTCCAGGCCGGTGTAAAGGGCGCCGGGACTGACGATGGCCGGGCGTGCGGTGTTGACGAGGATCGCGCCCTCCGGCATCCGGCCGATCACCGACGAGTCGATCATCGACCTGGTCTCGTCCGTCTCCGGCACCATGACCACGAGGATGTCGCTGGCCGCGGCCAGGTCGAGCAGGGGCAGGCAGGAGATGCCGAGGTCGCTTTCGACGTCCGGCCTGCGGGTGCGGCTGTAGTAGGACACGCGGACGCCGAAGCCCCGCCGCAGGATCTCCGCGATCCGCCGGCCGTTGGCGCCCATGCCGATGATGCCGACGCTGCGGGCGGCGAGCTCGTGGGGCAGTTCGTCGGAGCCCTGCCAACCGGGGACCCGCTCGCCCAGATGCCGGGGGATGTCCAGGGCGGCGTTGATGATCTGGGCGACCGTGAACGTCGCGACCGCATCGACGGCCGCGCCCCGTGTGTTCGTGACGGCGATGCCCAGCCGGTCGGCCGCCGCCACGTCGACGAAGTTCTCGTAGCCGACGCCGAGGAAGGCCACGACCTTCAGCGTCTCGCGCGCCGCGCGCAGCACCCGGGCGGTCGCGCGTTCCTCGCCTCCGTGGAGGTAGGCGACCGCTCCCCGGAGCTCTCGCGTGAGCAGGTCCTCGGTCAGCGGCGCCTCGCGCCGCCGCACCGTGAGCCCCTGCCTGGCGAGCGGCTCCAGTAGCGCCGGGTCGATGCCGGCGCCGGTCACGAGGACCGTCCCACCCCTCAGCTCCGCTCCGGCCGCCGCCAGCGGCCGCGCGGGACAATAGTCCGTTATATCCCTTGGAGCCGCAGTTTGGGACATTTCAAATATCTTTCAGACTTAGGACATATATGTCTGTTTTTCTCTGTGGTATCTCTGAAACCACGACAACCAGGCGGTGCACGAAATACCACGGATGGTCCAGGCGACGGAGCAGGAATCCAATGGTATAAGGGTTGTGGTGGTTCCGTCTCCACCTGAATTGGAAAAGGAAACCCCTAGGGAGGGTCTGGGGACCCCGGCCCCGGTCCCGCCCGGCCACACGAGCGTGCTTTTTCTCCACGGCAGCACGGAGAAGGCGCGCACGGCGCAGCGCAGAGAGGGCCACGGATGAAACTCCAGCCGCGACAGCAGCTTCTGGAGCTTTGGGAGGCGGCAGCGCGCGCCTCCTACCGGGACGGTGTCTGGACGTGGGGCGGCCGCGACGGGTCGAACTCCATCTCCGACGCCGAGCAGCTTCTGTGCTTCATGTATCCGGCCTCCGAACTGCCGGGCTTCCGCCTGGACACTCCGGACGAGACGGCCGACGACGTGCTGGCCGCGCTCGTGGCCCTCGGCGACTCGGTGCAGATCCCCAAGCTGCTGCTGCGGGTGATCGGCCAGTATCTGCGCACCTACACCGCCGAGGACGGGCGGCCCCTGTTCTCCGGCGGCACCTACTTCCGGCCGGTGGACGACGAGGCGAAGGTCACTCCCGAGCAGCTCCAGCTCGACGTCGTCGACTCGTTCTCGATGTCGGTCACGCTCACGCTCGGCACGCTCGGCTTTCTCAAGGTCTTCCGGCAGAGCGTGCGGCGCGAGGCGATCCGCCGTGAGATCCGCGAGCTGGAGGAGCTGGCCAGCAAGCGGCTGTCGGCCGCGATGACGGGCCTGCTGCGCAGCTTCACGGTCAACGCGTTCGACCCCGGCTCCACCGCGGGCCGCGCGCTGCTGCGCACGGTGAACCAGACCGGCGCGCCCGAGCGCCGCGTGCTCGACGATCTGCGCCGCGCGCTGGAGCCGGTGCGGGCCGGCCTGCGCGACCTGACGATCGGCTCGGGCAGCCAGGTGGACCTGGACAACGACAACCTGCTGTTCGAGTGCGGCTGGACGTGGGGCATCGTGAAGGACGCGCCCGACGTCGTCACGCCGCTCGACATCGGCCCGCAGCCGAAGGGCGTCGCCGCCGACACGCCGTTCCTGTACTTCACCGTCAACGCCCTCGTCGGCATCGCCGACCTGTTCTCCGAACGCACCCGCGTCCTGAGCCTGCTCAACGACGACCAGATCACCCTCGCCCAGGCCATCCAGCGCCGCTGGGACCTCACCCAGTCCTACTGGCGCACCATCGCGACGTTCGGGCGGGGCACCTGGCCGCTGGAGGACATCCCCTGGCGGACGGTCGACGAGAAGGAGTCCGACTACTACAGCCTCGGCGTCACCGCCATGGTCGTGCAGAGCCTGGTCAACAACCGGGCGGCCGACGTGGACCTCGGCCGGGTGGCCGGCGTGCTGGAGGAGCTGGCGATCCGGGCGAGGATCACCCGCAGGGCGGTGGCGGGCGACCCGCCCGTGCTCATGCACTCCCCCGGCGTCCCGATCAACCTGCACGGCAGCGACGCGCTCGGCCCCCACCTGCTCTGGGTCGTCTCCGACTTCGCCATCACGCTGCTGAAACGCACCATCTGGGCCGCCTCCATCGCGCAGAACACGCGGATGCGCGAGCGGCTGCTCACCCTCGCCGACCAGATCTGGCGGCACATCATGCTGCGCCGCCACGCCGACGGCCCGGCCGCCGGCCTGTGGGACCAGCCGGGCAACGTCTTCGCCGACATCGAGGCGCGCGACGAGGAGCCGTCCTGGTATTTCAGCGAGCGGGTCGTCGAGTTCCTCGTCGCCGCCGCGTCCTCCAGCGGGGAGCCGCCGCTGCGCAGCCCCCAGCTCGTCGAGCTGGCGCTCCAGATGCTCGGTGAGGCCGAGCACCTGCTCGACCAGGAGCTGGTCACCCGGCCTCTGGCCGGCGGGCAGACGATCCAGCCCAAGCTGCGCTCGATCCAGGCGTCGCTGCAGCGGGCCAGGGCGATCGTCAGCGACCGGCCGGCCACCGCCCAGGCGCTGATCAACGACGCGCTGCTCGGCCTCGAACGGCTGTCCGCCGCCCGCGACAGCGCGTCGGAGGCGATCTGAGATGCTCGTCTTCGCGATCTCCGACAAGGGCGGCACCGGGCGCTCGGTCACCGGCACCAACATCGTGTATCGCCATGCCCTGCAGGGCAACGACGTCTGCTATCTCGACTTCGACTTCGGCTCGCCGACCGCGGGGGCCATCTTCAGCGTCAGCGCGGTGGCCCGCGGCACCCGGGAGAACGGCCTGCACCACTACCTGCGGGGCGAGTGCCCGCAGCCGCGGCGGGTGGACGTGTGGGCCGAGTCCGACCGTGAGGGGCTGCGCACCCGCCCGCCCGGCGCGGGGCGGCTCGTGCTGCTGCCGGGCAGCGAGGGCGGCGGCGAGCTGTCGGCCCTCACCGACGAGGTCGTCGGCCGCTGCGTCCAGCTTCTCGGGCGGCTGGACGAGGAGTTCGACCTCTGCATGATCGACGTCAGCGCGGGCCGGTCGTTCACCGCGGAGCTGGTTCTCGCGGCGACCGTGCGGATGCCCGCGATCCCGTTCCGGTGGCTGGTCTTCCACCGCTGGACGCGCCAGCACATCATCGCGGCCGACGGGCTCGTCACCGGCGCCGACGGGCTGCTCGACGTCGGCACCCGGTTCGGCCACGACGCCGACGACCTGCGCGACCGCATCCGCTTCGTGCGCACGGCCGTGCTCGAACCGGACGCGGCGGAGCTCGTCGGGCTGCGCGACGAGCAGCGGGCCTGGCTGAGCGCGTGCGACAGCGAGCTGCGCGAGCTGGCCGGCCGCCACGGCGTCGGCCGTACGGCCATGCTCGGCAAGATCCCGCTCGACCCGGTCCTCCAGTGGCGCGAGCAACTGATCACCGACGAGGACGTGCTGGCCAGCAAGATCGCGAACGCGGAGACCGCCACCGCGTTCGAGGAGCTGGCCAAGAAGATCGTCGACGACAGCGCGTGGGAGGGCTTGTGACGCCGGTGCACGCGACGTTCGGCGAGGTGGCGGCGGAGCGCAGGATCGCCTCCGTACCTCTCTCCCACGTGTCCGTCGAGCTCGGGCACCTCTACATGGAGGACTACGAGGCGGGCCCCGACCGGCTACGCGAGCAGTTCCGCAGGGTCGCGCCGTGGCTCGCCACGGTCCGCTCCATGTGGCAGGAGCGGGTGCCGGGGGGCCGGGCCCGCGTGAGCACCTGCTTTCTCGTGGACGACTACTTCAGCCGCTTCAGCACCCCGGCCGAGCTGGTCCCGATGGTCCTGGAGGCGGCGGCCGAGCACGACCTGACCATCGACTACCTGGCCCGCGAGTCGGCCTGCGCCCAGTCCGGCGGCGTCGAGCTGGCCCGGCTGGTGGAGGACCGGCTCGTGGACGACCCGCCGCCGGAGACCGACGGATCGCGCCCTCCGGTCAAGGAGACGGGCTGGCTGTGCAACGGCTCGCGCTCGCCCCGCACCGCGCCGATGCAGGCGATGGGGAAGGTCCGGCCGTGGGAGCCGCCCGCGCAGAACGCCAAACGCGGCCACTCGATCTTCGTGGACGTCGAGCTGTGGGACGAGAAGGGGCCGCGGCGCACCTGGTCCTGCCCCTTTCTCGCGGCCGTCTGGCAGCTCCTGCGGCTTGGGCTGCTGCGCAGCGACGGCCGCGTGCCCCTCCCGCCGGTCGCCCTCGACGGCGACTGGCCCCGCGACTGGGACGAACTGCCCGCGGTCGTCCGGCTCAACCCCCAGGCCGCGCCGTTCAGCGCGTACACCACACTGTCCGTCCTCTCCCCCCGGTTCCTGCCCGTCGAGCTGGCCGTACGCACGATCCTGAGCCAGTTCGCCGTGGACGACGAGGTCCTGCGGCAGGTCGCAACCCGGAGCGAGGGCGAGGGAATCCGGCTCGAAGAGGAGCTCGTCGACCGCATTTCCTACGTCTTCGTCTGAGGGGTTGCGATTGTGAGGACGGCCCGATGCTGGTGATGGGGGAGGTCCACACCGGGCTGCTGCAGAACTCCGGTGAGATCTCCGAGTCGACGTGCCGTCAGGTGCTCGGGCTCATGGCCGGGGAGACCGTGCGCGTCTCCCGCCGTCCCATCGTCCACGCGCTGTCGCCCGAGCGGCTGACCGGGGTGGACTGCGCCCTGCCCACCGCGTCGCGTTCCCGGGTCAGGGCCGTCGGCACGGTGGTGTCCCGCTGCGCGGTGACCGGGGGCCGGGTGGCCCAGGGGTCGTCGTACGTCCGGGTGGTGCGCTCGGAGGCCGACCGCAGGCTCCCCTGGTCGCACTACCTGGCCCGGCCGGGGGTCGTGGAGGTTCTGGGGAAGGTGAAGGCGGCCGACCTCGTCGAAGGGTTCACCGGCGACACCATGCCCGGCCGCCCCGATGGCGCCTGCCTCGACCTGGGCGCCGTCAGCGGCCGCTTCCTCGACCTCGTGCAGCAGTCCCCGCTGCTGGACCGGCGGGCCCCCTTCAAGATCCCGCGTACGAGCCTGCGGTGGGTGGCCGAGACCGGCGAGCCGTCGATCCGCTTCACCCTGCACGCAGAGCAGGAGCGGACGCTGCGCCTGACGCATCCCGGCCCGTTCACCCCCGCCGTGGTCGACCTGTGCGAAGACCTGGCGACGCACGACTGGCTGCTGACGTCGCTGCTGGTCATCGTCGAGCGGGCGCGGATCGGCGGCACTCCGGGAGCCCAGGCCGTGGCCCGCCTGGCGCCGGCCATCGACCACCTCATGCACCTGTGGATGCCCGCCGCCCGGGTCGAGGAGTGGCTGACGCCGTTCTGGGAGAGCCTGGAGCGGCGGCCGGGGTTCACCCGGCAGTGGCGTTCCCTGGTCGACCGGGTCCGCGACCAGGTCGCGATGAACACCCTTGCCCTGCTGAGTGCGACCGCCGAAGCCGGACGGAGGTCACCGTGACCGGAGCAACACCCGAACCCTCCCCGTCGCTCGTCCCGAGGGTTGTGCGCAAGGTCCTCGTGACGGTGCTCGTGGGCGGCGTGAGCTATCTGATGAGCAACGCGCTCATCCAGGGGCCGAACGAGGACCTGTGGAGTCTGCTGCTCGCGACGTTCATCAGCGGCGTCGTCTTCGTCGTGCAGTTCCTCGCGGACGTGGACGACCAGCTCGAAACCGTGCTGCAGGAGCAGCGCAGGCAGCACACGAAGACCCACAACCTGGTGGCCGACAGCTTCTCCAAGATCAACGAGGCGAGCAAGCTGTTCGGCGTCGTGGAGATGTCCGCGCTGGAGACCAGGGGTGTGGCCGAGCTGGTGCAGAACGCCGCCAAGATCCGTGACGACATGCCCGACCTCGTCAAGAGCCTGGTGCACCACGAGGTCACCCGGATGGCGAAGTTCCTCGGCGAGCTGTCCGACGGCAGATACGCGCTGTACGAGGGCGAGGACCGCGACTGGCTGCTCGCGCTCGCGCGCAACGCCCGGGTCAGTCTCGACGCCATCAGCCTGACCAGCGTGGACGCCCGCGACACCGAGTTCGAGGGCGGCTTCTGGCACACCGACCTCGGGCAGCGCTACGTCAAGCTCCAGCGCGACCTCGTCCAACGGGGGGCGCGGGTGCGCCGCGTGTTCGTGGTGGATCGTTCCGAGCGGCTCGACTCCGAGGCGTTCCGCCGCGTGTGGAAGTGGCAGACCACGGTCGGGATCGAGGTGCGCACGCTGCTGCTCTCCGACGCGCCGCCTCTGCTGCGCGGCTCGCTGTCCGACTTCATCCTGTTCGACGGGGTCGTCTACTACGAGTCCAACCCCGCCCCGCAGGTCGGCGACGGCATCGCCCCGGTGATCCACAGCACGGTTCTCGCACAGGACCAGGAGCGGGTGCGCGAGCGGGCCGAACGGTTCGCCGAGCTCTGGGAGGCCGCGACACCGGCGGCGTAGCCGGCACGTACCCGACGCGGGGGCGGGCGAGACCGGCGTAGCGGGGCCGGTGGCGTCGGCGACGCTTACGCGGACGGAGCCCGCGCGGGCGGCACCAGTGGCGTGGGCGACGCTTACGCGGACGGAGCCGGCGCGGGCGAGAAGGGGCGGTCGGGACGGACGACGGCGAGCACTTCCTTCTCGCGGTCGCCGGCGGTGCCGCCGACCAGGGCCGCCACCAGTTCCGCCGTGACGGGGGCGAGCGTCACGCCGAGGCCGCTGTGACCGGTCGCCGCCACGACCCGGCCGTGGTCGTCCACGTGGCCGATGATGGGCATGTGGTCGGCGCTGCCCGGCCGCAGTCCGGCCCAACGCCGGCCGACGGGCCAGGTGGCCGCCTTGGGCATCAGAGCGGCGACGCCCCGCCGGATCTCCTCGATCGCCGCGGTGGTCACCGTCACGTCCCCCACGTTCTCCTCGTAGGTGACGCCGACGGCCACCCTGCCGTCGTGACGGGGGACGAGGTAGGGGAAGTACTCCCGGCCGTCCTCCGTGATCTCCGCGAAGATGTGGTGGCGCAGCGGGTAGGTGACGGCGCCGGGCGGGCGGACGTCGAAGGCCACGCCCTTTATGGGGAACAGGTGGTCGCGGTGGCGCGGCAGGAAGACCCCGCTCAGGTGACCGGCCGCGACGACGGCCTGCTCCGCCGACACCCGGCGGCCGTCGTGGAGCTCCACCTCGACACCGCGAGGGCCGGTCCGCAGGCCGGTGGCGCGCACCGCGCTGAGCACCCGGATCGGCGTGCTCCCCGACAGAACGGCCGTCGCCAGGGCGGCCATGAGCACCCTCGGGTCGAGCGCGAGCTCCTCGGGCAGCAGGAATCCGCCGACGACGCGCTCGCTCAGCAGTGGTTCGAGGCTCCTGGCGTCGGTGGCCGTCAGCCGCTCGACGGCGAACGGCGAGTTCTTCCACTGCGGCAGCACCTTGGTCTCCAGGCGCTCCATCTCGGCATCGTCCAGCGCGACCTGGATGTCACCGCCGTCCAGCACCGGGACCTCGACGCCCGAGGCGGCGTGGATCTCCTCCAGCCACTGCGGGTAGGCGTCGCGGCTGCGCTTGATGACGCTGCTGAGCGGGCCGAGGCAGGAGCGCTCCGTCTGGGTCAGGATGCCGCCCATCGCGCCGTCCGAGGCCCCGAGCCCGAGACGCTGCCCCGCGTCCACGAGGACCACGCTCGTGCCGCGCTGGGCGAGCCTGTGCGCGATCGCGCAGCCGATCACGCCACCACCGATGATCACGACGTCACAGGATTCAGGCACGCGGGCTCCAATTCGCCGTCCCCTCGCTTCGACAGTAGGCGAGGGAGGGCCGTTCATGAAGGCCACACACGGGTGACCTCGCCGAACTCTACCGCGCAAAAATCTTGGCGGCGCGCAGATCCCGATCGCGCCGCGCTTCTCCTTCCCGACTTATTGGATCTGCCGCTCCGCAAGGAAGATCCGCACCCGGGCCGCTCGGTCGTACGCGAGGTTCGGGCGCGCGGTTCGGGCGTGAAATTCGGGCGCGAGGTCTGCTTCGGCGGCCGGAGACGGCCGCGCATACCTGCGATTCGGCGGCATGAGAGCTTTGCCGCGATCTGGGCATGATGAACCGATCAGCCGCCGTTCGTGGCGGTCGATGGGCATCCGGGATGAGCCGAAGGCTCAAGCGAGGGGAAGCGCGTGAGGAAGACCGCCGTCGTCACGGGCGGAGCGTCGGGGATCGGGCGGGCCGTCGCCGCCGGGCTCGTACGGCGCGGCGTCCACGTCACGATCGCCGACGTCCGGGGAGCCGAGGACGCCGCCGGGGAGCTCGGCTGCGCGGGAGTCGTGTGCGACGTCTCCGACGCGCAGGCCGTGCGGGACCTCGTCACCGGGGTGGCCGCCGAGCACGGGCGGCTCGACTTCCTGTTCAACAACGCCGGCATCGCGGTGGGCGGCCGTGCCGAGGAGTTCACGCTCGACCACTGGAACCGGACGATCGACGTGAATCTGCGCGGGGTGGTCCACGGCGTGCACGCGGCGTACCCCCTCATGGTCGAGCAGGGCTACGGGCACATCGTCAACACCGCGTCG
The DNA here is from genome assembly GCF_036186745.1 of Microbispora hainanensis. NCBI lineage: Bacteria > Bacillati > Actinomycetota > Actinomycetes > Streptosporangiales > Streptosporangiaceae > Microbispora > Microbispora hainanensis. The sequence continues at coordinate 8,447,931 of NZ_CP108086.1, forward strand.
CTGGCCGGGCTGACCCCCGCGCCCATGATGCTGCCCTACACGGCCACCAAGCACGCCGTCGTCGGGCTGTCGCTCGCGCTGCGGGCCGAGGCGGCGGCGCACGGCGTGCGGGTCAGCGTGGTCTGCCCCGGTTTCACCGACACTCCACTGCTGGACAACGCCAACCCCGGGCTGCCGCAGACCGAGATCGGGCTGCGCGCCCGCACGGTGGCCGTACGGGCCCAGGGGCGCCTGTATCCCGTGGAGTCGCTCGCCGACGACGTGCTGCGCGGCGTGGCCAGGAACCAGGCGCTCATCGTCGCGCCCGCGTCCGCCCGCGCCACGTGGCGGGCCGTACGGCTCTCGCCCGCCCTGGCGGTGCGGGCGGCCGGCTCCGCCTTCCGCCGCGTCATGCGCTGAAGCGCGGCCGGAACACGGCCGCGTCAGGCGCCGCGTCGTGGCCGGGTCTCCGCGGCCGTGTACGGCCGGTTCACGGGCCGAGCGGCAGATACTCGAACCAGTCGAACGCGGCGACGTTGGAGCTGGGACGGCCGTTGGAGCTGGCGTACATGCCGACGTAGGCGCCGGTGAAGCCGCCGGCCACGGCGCTGCTGAGGATCCTGCCGTCCACCGGGTCGCCGAGGTCGATCCACTCCCCCGCCGCCACGGCGTACCTGGCCTGGTAGGCCTGCCCGCGCGCCTCCACGCCGAGATACAGCCTACGGTGGCCGGGCACCCGTACGGAGGCGAGCAGGTCGTCGCCGCCCGCCTTCCTGCGGACGAGCTCCAGGCCGCGCGCGGTGCGCACGAGCAGCACGTGGTGGTCGTCGTTCTGCACCAGCGCGAGACCGGCGCACTCCCCGGCCCCGGGCAGGAAGTCGAGCGCGGCGTGGACGGCGAAGTCCATGTGCTGCTGCCTGCGGACGACCAGGCTCGGATTGGCCCGCTGGGCCAATGTCTCGGGCCGCAGCCGCAGCCGCAGGCGGCTGTCGCCGAGGCTCCAGTAGGGCGTGCGCGGCGTGCGCAGGTGGTTCCAGACGGGCGAGAGCCGGTCGGCGTCGAAGTGGTCGCAGGCGGGGACGGCGGGCCAGCGGTGCTCGGGCAGCGCCGGTGCGACGGCCACGGGCTCGACCTGCGCGGCGACCGGCCAGCCGTCCTCCCAGTGGACCCGGGTGAGGAACGTCTCCCTGCCCAGGTTGTCGCCCCTCAGGTTGCCGGGGCCGAGGTCGCCCGGCGTGCCGTACGGGCGCGTGGCCAGCAGCACCATCCACCACTCGCCGTTCTGGGTCTCCACCAGGTCGGCGTGGCCCGTGCACGCGATGGGATGCCCGAGGCCGAGATGCCGGTGGGTGAGGATCGGGTTGCGCGGATTCGGCAGGTACGGCCCGGTGACGTGGTCGGCCCTGGCCACCACGACCGCGTGGTCGTACGACGTGCCGCCCTCGGAGGTCAGCAGGTAGTACCTGCCGCCGATCTTGTACAGGTGTGGTCCCTCGCACCACACGGCGCCCCGCTGGACGGCCTCCCAGATGACGTGCTCCTCGCCGCGCGGCTCCAGCGTGGCCGGGTCGAGCTCCAGAAGGTAGACCTCGGTCTCGCCGGGGTAGCGGGCCGCCTTCTTCTCCCTGGTGGCGGTGAACCAGAGCCGGCCGTCGTCGTCGAACAGCAGCGAGGGGTCTATGCCAGGGGTGCCCGGCAGCCATCGGGGTTCGCTCCAGGGGCCCGCGGGGTCGGCGGCGGTGACGACGAAGTTGCCCCGCCCGTCCACCAGGGTGGTGACGACGTAGAAGAGGCCGTCGTGGTGGCGGATGGTGGCGGCGTAGACGCCCCCCGAGGGGCGCACGCCGTCCAGGTCGAGCTGGGACGGGCGGTCGAGCACGTGCCCGAGCTGCCGCCAGTTGACCAGGTCGCGGCTGTGGAAGACGGGCACTCCGGGGAACCACTCGAAGCTGGAGGTCACGAGGTAGTAGTCGTCGCCCACCCGGCACACCGATGGGTCGGGGTGGAACCCGGGGATGACGGGGTTCCGGTACTCCCACCCGCCGACTTCGTCGATCATTCGTCCCTTCCTCGAACGTGACGGGCCCGGTTCCCCGAGCGGGGAACCGGGCCGTCCGGCACCGGCACGATGCGCCAGAGCCTTTCAGTGCGGGGCCTCCCTGCGCCAGGCCCCGTCTGCCGGGCTCCGGGCTTGCGTCCCGTGCCGGAGCTCAGGTGTGCGAGCTCTGTAAGGTTCAGTGCCGCAGTTGGAGCACCCCCCAGTGGCTCGTGTCCCGGTATCCCTGCCCGGTGGCGTCGCTCCAGGTGACCGCGCCGGTCCTGGCGGCGCCCGTGGCGTCGTTGACCTGGACGTCGAAGCCGAGCAGCGTGCCGTCCCGCAGCGTGGCCGTGGGCAGCTTCACGGCGGCCTCGATCACGTAGCCGCCGGGGACGACCTTGGCGGCGGCCGTCAGGTTGCCCGCGATGGCGGCGGGGTCGAGCGGGCCGCCGACGGACGTCCTGCCCGAGAAGCCGATCCGGTACTGCCCGTCGTCGTCGCCATAGCCCCTGGTCTTGTCGTTGCCGGGGTCCACGAAGAACTCGACGGAGTCCTGCTCCCACGGGTTGGCCGACTCCTCGCTGAGCATGGGGTCGGCGACCTGCGCCAGCAGATAGAGCGTGTCGCCGTTCCACAGGGCCCGGGCCCGGGCGGTCGCCCCCGACGTGCCCTGGATCCAGGTGGCGGTGCGGATCTCCGGCGCCGGCGCCCAGGCCGGGTCGACGACTCCGTCGACCACCGGCCGGCGGTTGGGGGCGGTGGTCAGCTTCACCGCGGGCGTCGACGTGACCTTGCCCGTCCAGGAGGTCTGCGAGCCGCCGGAGGCGTCCGCGACCGCCACGGTGACGTCGGTGACGTGGGTGACGTGGGTGCCGGGTACCGCAGGGGGCCCCGTCGGGAACCGCGCCTCCACCCGGTAGCCGCCGGGCGTCTTCTCCACGGCCGTGTCGGGGCCGTGCGGGTGGCCGTCCTCGCGCCGGACGGTGTACGTCCTGCCGCCCACGGTGAACGTCACCGTGTCTCCGCGGTCGGCGCTCGGGTCGCGCACCTCGGCCAGGACGTACAGGCTCGTGGCCGACGAGCGGGCCTGGAACGTGGCGGACACGTCGCCGACCCGGGCGATGGGAACGTCGGGCAGCAGGTCCCATTCGAGCTCGCGCTTGCCGTCCACCTTCGGATTGGCCGCGGGGGCCTCCAGCCTGCGCACCAGGGGCGGCAGCTTCGCCGGATCCACGACGCCCCAGTAGGCCGGCTTGGCCTGGAGTTCGTCGTCGAACAGCAGCGGGGCGTTCAGCCGGGTGATCGGGAAGGTCGACAGCCAGGTGTCGTCGTCGGCCAGACCCCAGACCGTGACCGAGCTGATCTGGCTCTTGTGCCTGCGGAAGACGTCGAACAGCTCCTTGTAGCGGTAGCCCTGCTCGGCGAGCACCTCGGCCGGCACCTCGTCGTACGTGGAGACGAAGTCGGGGTAGACGCTCACGTCCAGCTCGGTGATCTGCTGGTCCACGTGGAGCGTCGCGAACTTCTCGATGGTGGCCTCGACCTCGGAGGCCGGCGGCTGCTCGATGTTGAGGTGAAGCTGGTGGCCGACGCCGTCGATGGGCACGCCCTCGGCCTTCAGCTTCTTCACCAGGGCGTACAGCGCCTCCCGCTTGCGCGGGAACTCGGTGTTGTAGTCGTTGATGAACAGCTTGGCGGCCGGGTCGGTCTCGTGCGCGACGCGGAAGGCCGTGCGGATGAAGTCGAGGCCGGTGATCTGGAACCACTTCGACCGGCGCAGGCCGTCGGGCTGGTTCTCGTCCACCACCTCGTTGACCACGTCCCAGACCGCGATCTTGCCCTTGTAGCGGCCGACCAGCGTCCTCACGTGGTTCGTCAGCCGTGTCAGCAGCAGCGCCTTGTCCGCCGGCGAGGCGGTGAGGTCGCGGTCGCCGTCCTTGAACACCCAGTCGGGCGTCTGGCTGTGCCAGGCGAGCGTGTGGCCGCGGAACGTGAGGCCGTGCTCGACGGCGTAGTCCACCAGGTAGTCGCCCTCGCCGAAGGTGAACTCGCCCTCGCTCGGCTCGGTCGCGTCCCACTTGAGGGCGTTGCCGGGGGTGACCCCGCTGAAGTGCTTGAGCAGCAGGTCGCTGTGTTCGCCGATCGTCTGCGCGCGGGAGATCGCGGCGCCCAGCGTGAACGGCACCTCGTCCTTGGCCGAGGGGATGTCCGTCTGGATCGGCTTGGGCTCGACGTACGTCAGGGCGAAGTCGTCCAGGTAGAAGGGGAACGTGCCGGCGTCGGACTCCACGTAGACGCTGAGGAAGTCCACATCGTACGCGAGCGTGTAGGTGCCGGTGAGCTCCACCCACTGCCCCGCCGGTATCGCCTTGGGCGCGGCCACCCGCTCGTAGCTGGGGGTGCCGTTCGTCCGGCGCTCGATCGACAGGCCGAGGTTGCCCGAGGACGTGTCAGGGCCGAGCCGCACCCAGGCCGACAGCGTGTACTTCGACCCCTTGGCCATCTTGCCGAGCACGCTGATCGCCGGGCCGTCCCAGAAGTCCGACCGGTTCGTCACCGCGAGACTGTTGGCGCCGCCGTGCGCGACGTCGGTCGTGGCCGTCAGGGACGCCGAGGCGCGCGGCGACCAGCCCTGCGCCGTGCCGGTCTCGAAGTCGGTGCTCAGGCCCGAGCGCGTGGGATCGGTGTCGGAGGTGATGACGATGTCGTCGATGTAGTAGGCGGCGGTGGCCTCGGAGCTCTCGGCGTAGAGCTGCAGGCCGGTCGAGTCGGCGCTGAAGGCGTAGGTGCCCGACAGCTCGGCCCAGCCGCCGTCGGTGACGGTCGCGGCGGCCACCCGCTCGTAGGTGGTCTCGCCACCGTCGGGTGTGCGCTGCATGGTCAGGGCGATCGTGCTCGGCGGCTCCCCGCTCACCATCCGGGCGTACGCCGTGACCTGGTACGTGACGCCCTTCTCGAAGGGCGGGGTGATGGACGCCCCATGCCAGGTGGCGGTGCGGCCGGAGGTGAGCAGGGAGCGAGACCCCGAATGCGCGGCGTCCGAGGTCGCGCCGACCTCGACCCCGTCGCCTCTGGGCCCCCATCCCTGGGTGGTGCCGTCTTCGAAGTCGTACTTCGCGACCTGCACGGCCGCGGCGTGAGCGGCTGTCGCACTCGCCGCGACCGCCGGTAATCCCGTGAACAGGCACAGGACCACCGCGGCCGCCCGGTGAAGGAGGCTGCGCATCGGGAGGTCTCCTCGTTCCACGCTAGCGCGCGGCCAGGTTGTCGGCGAGAAGCCGGATGAGGGGCTCACGCCGGGTGCAGTTGGACAGGGCGAAAGAGTCGGCGAGCGCGAGCAGCTCGTCGTCGTCCAGCCCGCGGAACAGCTCGGCATACTCGGGCAGCAGAGCCTGGGCGATCAGGATGTGCCGGACGAGGTCGTCGGTCTGGTAGCGGGCGCCCCACGGGTAGGGGTCCCAGGAAGGGAACTCCGTGTCGATCAACCGGTGCAGCGGCGCCAGCTCGCTCGCCGTCTCCTCCATCGTGGAGCCCCACCGGTCGGCGCCGAGCCGCTTCTTCTTCGCCATGAACGGCCCGAACCGCTCCATGTAGGACCCGCCCGCGCAGACCAGGCCCTGCAGTCCGACGTCCTTGTAGGTCCAGATGGACCACCCGGCCTCGTGCGCGTCGTAGATCTCCAGCTGGTCGCGCAGGATCTGGTAGCGCTGCTCGTCCACCAGGGGGTCGCCGGAGTAGACGGGCCCGAACTCGCCGACCCAGATCGGCGTGCCGGTCTCCCGCTGGAAGGCGGTGCGGCGGGCGAAGGCGCGCTCCAGCTCCTCGCGGTCGCACCACTCGCCGCGCGTGTACCCGGGGTACGGCCCGCCGTGGGCGAAGCCGGCCAGCGCGTAGTCGTGGCAGACGAACACGGTGTTCTCGTAGACCTCGCGGAACACCGAGAAGTCGGTCGAGTAGGTGTTCCCGTCGAGGAACAGCACGTGGGCGGGGTCGACGGCGCGCAGCGCCTTGACCAGCCGGTCGTAGAAGGGCCCGACCACCTGGCCGCTCGGGTCGGCCGGCTCGTTGATCGGGTTGTAGCCCGCCACCCACGGGTTGTCCTTGTAGCGGTCGGCCATCGCCTCCCACAGGTGGACCGCCCGGTCCTGGAAGTGCCGGTGCTGCCAGAAGGCGGCGACGTGGGTGGGGTTGTCGGAGTGCCAGTGCTGGTTCTGGGCTCCCGGCAGCGCGTGCAGGTCGATGACACTGTAGACGCCCCGCTCCCCGAGAATCCCGATGACCCGGTCGAGGTGGCGGAAGCCGCGCTCGTTGATCTCCATCGGCCGGTCGTCCGCCTCGAAGTGGCGGTAGTTCACCGGGATCCGCACGCAGTTGACGCCGACCTCCCGCAGAAGGTCGGCATCCGCCTCAGTGAAGAACGAAGTCAGGAAACGGTCGAAGAACATCTCATAGCGGTCCTCGCCGAGCACCCCCCGCACCGCCGCGCGCATCGAGGACTCGTCGGCCGGATATCCGGTGATGAAGTTCTCCATGTTGAGCCAGCCGCCCAGGCCGGTTCCCCGCAGCCTGACCGTGTTGCCCGCCTCGTCCACCAGCCGGGATCCGGACACGCGCAGCAGCGTCATCGTGCTCTCCTCAATCCTCGAAACCGGCGGATCCTCGAGTTCGGGCGGCGCGGCCGGAGGGCGTCCGCCCCGTCTCCTCCCCCGCCACCCGCCGTCGGCAGTCGTGCTGAAAGTTTCGGTCAATATCCGAATGTTTCGTGGTCCGGAGAATAAGTAAAGCTGAGGTTAAGCGTCAAGGGCGCTCACGGCTTGATCAGAGCGGTCTGGCGTCTTATCAGGGGTAACCGGTTCAGGTATCCCGAAAGTTTCGGCTACGATCAGCATCATGCCAGTGAAGAGGCGGGTGACCATCGCCCAGATAGCGGAGGAGGCCGGAGTCTCCGTTCCGACCGTGTCCAAGGTGATCAACGGCCGTCCCGAAGTGGCGCCCGAGACCCGTCAGCGGGTGGAACGCCTCCTGCAGAAGCACGGCTACCAGCGCAGGACGGGGCAGGGCGATGGCCCGGTCGGTTTACTGGACCTGGTCTTCGCCGAAATCGAGAGCCCGTGGGCCATGGAGCTGGTGCGCGGGGCCGAACAGGCCGCGCACGAGGCCGCCGCGAGCGTCGTGATCTCCGTGCTGCACACACACGCGGGCCCCGGCCGTGACTGGCTGGAGCGCATCGCGGCGCGGCGCACCGACGGTGTGATCATCGTCAGCTCCCGGCTTTCCGTGCGCCAGCAGGGCCAGCTCAGCGCCCGATCGATCCCGTTCGTCGTCGTCGACCCCGAGGGCGAGCCGCCGCCCGGCGTGGCGTCGGTCGGCGCGACCAACTGGCACGGCGGCCTCGCGGCCACGCGCCACCTTCTCGACCTCGGCCACACCCGGATCGGCATGATCGGCGGACCGCCCGACATGTTGTGCAGCCGGGCCAGGATCGACGGCTACCGCGCCGCGCTGGAGACCGCCGGGGTGTCCATCGACCCCGAGCTCATCCGCTACGGCGACTTCCTGGTCAACTCGGGCCACGACGCCGGTCACGCGCTGCTGTCGCTGGACAACCCCCCGACCGCCATCTTCGCCGGCAGCGACATGCAGGCGTTCGGCGTGTTCGAGGCGGCCCGGCAGCGGGGCCTGCGGGTGCCCGAGGACCTCAGCGTGGTCGGCTTCGACGACCTGCCGCTGTCCCGGTCCGCGTGGCCGCCGCTGACCACCGTACGCCAGCCCCTGGAGGAGATGGCCGCGCTGGCGGCGCGGATGGTCCTCGCCATGGGCCGGGGCGAGAACACCGAGGCCCGCCGCGTCGAGCTGTCCACCGACCTGGTGGTCCGGGAGAGCACCGCACGGCCCCGGTGAGGCCGAGACGCCCCCATGATCGTCCAAAATGGGAGGGCTTGGACGAATGGGGGCGGGATGACCGACGAACACGCTAAGGTTTCTGCGGATATCGCCGGGTTCGCGGGACGGGGCTGACGGTTGCGGAGTTCGCGTGGAGCGGCCGTCACGGCATTCGCCGCGGCGCTCATGCTTCTGGGAGGTTCCGGGTCGGCGGCCCTCGCGGCGCCGGTCCGCGACGGTGCCGCGACGGCGCGAGCCGGAACGGCACAGGTCGGGACGGCGCAGATCGGGACGGCGCAGGTCGGGACGGCGCGGGCCTCGGCGTGGACCACGCCACAGCGAGGCGCGGAGCACGCGTCGGCGTCGGCTGTTCCGGGCGCATCGTCGACCACCCTGGCATCGGTCGTTCCCGGTGAGCGGCTGACCACCCTGGCGGCCGCGGATCCCGGCAGGCGGACGGCCGGAGCGGCGGAGGAGCCGCCGGTCGAGGAGCAGCCCTGCCCGGTGGCCGTGCCGTCCGGCACGACCTGCGGATATCTTCTCGCCCCCGAGCGGCGTGACGTCCCCAACAGCAGAACCATCAAGGTCGGCTACGCGGTGCACCGGGCGTCACCGGCCGCGGGCCAGGCGGCCGACCCCGTCGTCTACATGAGCGGCGGGCCGGGATCGGCCTCGCTCCAGCTCACCGGGTTCCTCACCCGGATGTTCCCCGGCCGTGACGTGGTCGTCCTCGAACAACGCGGCGGGCGCTACTCCGAGCCCAGGCTGAGCTGCCCCGAGATCGTCCGCGGGGTCGTGGGCACCCTGAGCACGCCCGGGCCCGCGTCGGCGGAGACCGCCCCGCTCGCCCGGCAGGCGATGGCCTGCCAGTCGCGCCTGGAGGCCGAGCACGTCGACCTGCGCGGCTACAACACCTCCGAGATCGCGGCCGACGTCGTGGACCTGCGAGCCGCGCTCGGCTACCCGGGCTGGTACCTGTTCGGCGTCAGCTACTCCACCCGCCCGATGCTGCTGGCGGCGGAGCGCGACCCGCAAGGCACCCGAGGGATCGTGCTCGACTCGCTGCTTCCCTCGGGCTCCCGCTGGTACGACGAGTCGTCCGCCGCGCTCTCGGCGACGATGACCAAGCTGGGAGTCGCCGCCCGGTTCGACGCCGTGGTGAAGGCGCTCAACGCGCACCCCGCGACGTACGAGACCCGCGACCCGCTCACCCGGGAGCGGCTGACGGTGCAGCTCAACGGGGACGACGTCGCGACGATCCTCGGCGAGTCGCTGCACGAGGCCGACGTGGCCGCGATCGTGCCCGCCCTGGTGGACGGGCTCGCCTCCGGGCGCACCGAGCTGCTGCAGCCTCTGGTGGACGCGGCCGGCGACGCGCTGACCTCGTACGAGTGGGGCCTCTACTACGCCGTCCAGTGCCAGGACGAGACGCCGTACAACACCTTCCGGAACGCGCGGAGCCCCCGGCTGTTCACAGGGGTCGTCGACGAGGCGGTCTGCGACGCCTGGGGCCTGCCCGCCGCACGGACCGAACCCGACCTGCTGACCTCGCACACGTCGGTCACCACCCCGGCCTCGTCGAACCCGGCCTCGTCGAACTCCGCCTCGTCGGACGGAGCGACACCGGCAGCATCATCAGAGGAGACGACGCCGGAAGACACGTCATCGGACGGGGCGGCACCGGAGGACACGCCGTCCGAGGGCGCGTCGCCGGAAGGCGCCACGTCGGAGGGGGCGACGCCGCCGGTCCTGGTCCTGGGCGGCCAGTATGACCCCACCACCCCGCCGGAGGCCGCGCAGAAGGCGGTGTCGGCGGTGCCGGGCGCGCGGTTCGCCGAGTTCGCCGGGGCCGGGCACGCCGTCTTCCTGTCGAGTGCCTGCGGCCGCCAGACCATCGCCGCGTTCCTCGACGACCCGGCCGCGACGCGGCCCGTGTGCGACCCCGGCGCGGCGCCGTACCCCGTCGTGCGTCCGGGCGACCTGCTCCTCACGTCGTCGGCCTACCGGCTGTCGCGGTCGCCGATCCCGCTGGCGGTCCCCGCGGCGTTCCTGCTCGTGTCGGCCGTCCAGCTCGTCGCGGGCCTGGTCTCCCTGCTGCGCAGGCGCGGTGGCGGGCTGAGCGCGCTCGCGGGCCTGGCGGGGGTCGCGCTGGGTGGGCTGTCGGCGCTGAGCCTGTCGGGGGTCCGCGACTGGACGTCGTTCGCGATCGGGGTGCCGCACGCCCTGGCCTGGTATGGCCTGCTGGCCCTGGTCTCCACAGCGCTGTCGATCATCGAGGCGTTCCGGCTGAACGCCGCCGCCGCCCGGATCGTCCCCGCCTTGACCGGCCTCGCGCTCCTCGCCTGGCTGTACGGCTGGCTGCTGTCTTGATCAAGCCCGCCTTAAGGGTCGATTAAAAGGAAAGTTTCTTTATAGAGAGCGTTGACGCGGCTGGTCCGGCGGCTTAGGTTCCGATCAGAACCCAGGAGGCAGGATCGGCGGAGGCATCGCTGTGCGCTTGTCGAGATCATCGTCGGGTGACCGGGTGACCTACGGCGGCACGGCCTGCCGGCGCAGGCAGCCGCACACCGCCCTGGCGGGCTGGGAGCCGCCCGGCGTCCCCGCCCTCCGGACCAGGCTCTGACCCACGTACGGACGTCCCGAGGCGACTCGCCCGGGCGTACGGCACAGCCTCCGGGCCGTACCGGACCGGTGACACCGGCGCGGCCCGGAGCCGGCGCCCCGGCGGTCTCGTCCGATCACGAATCGGGAGACCGCCGGGCGTCGCGCGCGCCCGCGACGCGCTCATCCCTTCGTGCATCCCTTCGTGGCGAGACCCCGGCCACGACGGGCGACGTGCCTGGTCACCAGCAGCATCCCGCCGACCGAGGCCAGCATGCCGGCGGCGACGACCGGCACGACCGCGCCGAACCCGGAGGCCCCGGCGACGAGGCCGAACAGCGGAGGCCCGACGAGCGCGCCCACGCTGCCCATCTGGGCCACCATCCCGGTGCCCACGTCGGCGTGGTCGAGGCGTTCGAGCACGAGGGGAAGCGCGGCGAAGGCGAAGGCGCCCAGCAGCCCGTTCTCCAGGGAGACGATCCCCGCGCCGGTCGCCGCGGCGGCCAGCGGCGCGTCCGCGCCGTAGGCGAGCCAGGCGGCCGGCACGACCAGCAGCCCTGACAGGGCGAGCACGGCGAGCGGCACGCCCCGCCGGAGCAGGACTCCCACCGACAGCCCGCCGAGGACGCCGACGAACGAGATCGCCGAGGTCAGCGCGCCCGCGGCTCCCGCCGAGCTCGCGTGCTCGTCGATCAGGAGCGTGGGCAGCAGCACGACCACCGGCATCGTCACCAGCACCATCAGGCAGAAAGACGCGGTGAGCAGGGCGGGCCACGCCAGCGCCCGCGCACCGGGCACGGGCCCGGCGGCCGCCTCGGACGCGGACGTCCGCGGCAGCCGCGTCCGGACGGCCACCGTCATCAGCACCGTCAGCCCCGCGATCAGCAGCACCCAGCCGCGCCAGCCGAGCGCCTCGCCGGCGACGCCGCCCACGAGGGTGCTCACACCGATGCCCACCGGGACGAACGTCGCCCAGATCGACAGCGCCAATCCCCTGTCCCGTTCCTCGGCGAGGTGGAGGACCAGCGCCGGGCAGGCGACGGTGACCACGAGATAGCCGACCCCTTCGGCGACGCGGGCGGCCAGCAACCACCCGAAGCTCCCCGCGGCCGTGCTCAGCGCGCTCGCCGCCACCATCAGCGCCAGCGCGGCGATCAGCGACCTGCCCGCGCCGAACCGGCGGACCAGATAGCCGGCCGGCAGCCCGGCGACGGCGCCCACCCCGACCACCGCCGAGATCGCCCAGCCCAGTTGCGACAGCGACAGCCCGAGCTCATCGGCCATCGACGGCCCGACCGCGGAGAACTTGCCGTAGCTCATCGCCGCCACCACGCCGGTGAGGTAGATGACGATGATCGTCAGCCACGGCGAGCGCCGCACTGGCGCCTCGTCGCGCCCGGATCCGCCCACGGTCCGGTCGGGGGTCATCAGCTCCTCCTCAGCGGCGGTGGCCAGGACGTCGGCACGGCGCCGAATGCCGATGCGGCCGTCGTCCACTCAATCAGGGAAATGCGTACGCCACCCGAAAGATCACTCGAAACGGTCATCCCGGCACGGTCCGCAGCCGTCGCCGGGTGGCCTCGCGGCATGGGCGGGCCCCGATCAGTGGGACCATGGCTGGGTCGGCGCCCGGCAAAAAGGAAGGCAAGGCAGGTGGACCAGGTCGCCCGGATGGACAAGGACACCCCACCTACGCACGGCGGTCGCCGTCGTCTACGGGTGCTCGCCGCACCGCACGGCCCCACTGGCGCGCTCGCCGCACCACGCCGCCGCCTGCGGGTGCTGGCCATGCCGCTGCTGGCCCTGCTCTCGGTGCTGCTGATCGCGACGCCCGCGCAGGCCCACGACGTGCTCGTCGGCAGCGACCCCAAGGACGGCGCGGTCCTCGGCACCATGCCCTCCACCGTGACGCTCACCTTCGACCAGGCCGTACGCCGCGACTTCGCGCGGATGGCCGTCACCGGGCCGGACGGCGCGCACTACGAGCAGGGCGAGATCACGGTCGACGGCAGGAACGTCTCCATCGGCGTACGCACGGGCACACCGTCGGGGGACTACGCGATCGGCTACCGGATCGTGTCGAACGACGGTCACCCGGTCACCGGCGCCGTGAAGTTCACCGTGACCGGCGGGGGCGCGGCCCCCGGCGCGGTCACCGCGCCGACGGCCGCTTCCGCGACCGGCACGGCGAACTCCGGCGCAGGGACGACCGGCACGGGGACGGTCGGCCAGAGCAGCGGAAGCTGGGTGTGGGGGCTGCTGGCCATCACCGCGGCCCTGCTGGCGCTGTGCACGCGCGTGCTCGTACGGCACGACCGTCGCCTGCGCGACGGGACGATCCCGGCTCCCCCGGCCGCCGGGACGCCGCGAGCGGCCTCTGCGGGCATCCCGGACTCGTCGAACACAGCACCGTCCAGCACAGCCCCGTCGAGCGCCGAGCCGTCAGGTAGACAGCCGTCGGGCACAGCCCCTTCCGGCACAGAGCCGTCGAGCGCCGAGCCTTCAGGCGAAGAGCCGTCGCGCACTGAGGCGTCGGGCACTGAGGCGCCGGGCGCGCCCGGCTCAGGGGCGGGGGCGGCCGGTACGTCGGCGGCGGACTCCGGCGCGGACGGCCCGGCCACCGGACGCTCCACCGCCGCCGGGACCGGCGCCGGAAGCTCCCCGGCCTCGGGCGGCGCCGCATGACCACGACCTCGGAACCCCACGTCTCGGCGGGCCGGTCCGGCACCAGCACCGGAAGCGGCACCGGAAGCGGCACCGGCACCGGCACCGGCACCGGCACCGAGCATGCCCGCGCCCGGATCCCCGCGGCGGGGCTGACCGCCGGAGCCCTGCTCGCGGTCGTGATCGCGACCTGGCTCACGCTGCCCGGAAACGTGCCGGGGCTGCCCATGCCCTCCACGATCGTGGAGTATGGCCTGCCGGTCGTGCGGCTCGTGCTCGACCTGGCCGCCACCGCGACCATCGGGCTCAGCCTGCTCCCCAAGCTCCTCGGCTTCGACGACCCGGACCGGACCGAGCCGATCGCGGCCAGGGCCCGGCACTGGGCCGTGATGTTCTCCCTGGTCTGGTGTGCCGCCGCGCTGGTGTCGGCCGTCCTCAGCGCCGCCGAAGTCACTCCCGGCGCGTTTCCCGACGTGGCGGCGTACGTAGACGGCATCGGCGCGGGTCAGGGCATGATCGTGAGCGCGTCGTGCGCCCTGGCCAGCGCCGCCGTGGGGATGCTCGCGGTGCGGTTCGGCGAGAAGGTGCCCGCCGAGCTGCGGGTGCTCGTCGCCGGATTCGGGCTGCTGCCGCTCCCGGTCACCGGCCACGCCTCGAACTGGTACTGGCACGACCTCAGCATGGTCTCGATGGAGCTGCACGTCATCGGGGCCTGCGCCTGGGTGGGCGGCCTGGTCGCGCTCGCCGTCCTGCTGCCGCGCCATCGCGACCTGCTCGCCCGCACGCTGCCCCGGTTCTCCCGGCTGGCGACGTACGCACTGGTCGTCGTGGGGCTGTCCGGGCTCTTCAACGGCCTGGTGGAGCTTCTGCTCACGCCTGGCGAGAGTTTCCCCGCGTCGCTGTTCACCACAGGGTACGGCCGGCTCGTGATCGCCAAGGCGGTGTTCACCGCACTGATCGCGCTGCTGGGGGGCAACATCCGCTGGCGGCTGCTGCCCGCGATCACGCGTCAGGCCCCGACCGCGTTCGCGGCCTGGGCGGCCCTGGAACTCACCGTGATGGGCCTCGCGTACGGCGTCGCGGTGACGCTGACCAAGACCCCGGTCGCCTGACCCACCACGACCCACGCGCCCGGCCGGTCACCTGACCCACCAAGATCCCACGCGCTCCGTCGGCGGCCCGCCCCGTCTCATCGGCCGGGCCGCACCAGCCCGTCCCGCACCGCCGCACCCAGGCCGCACCACCCTGCCCGTCCCGCCGACCGGGCCACACCGCCATGCCCCCAGCGCCGGCCGGCTGCCCGCCCTGCCGTCCCGCCAGCCGGGCAGCACCACCCGGCTCGCTGGCCGTATTGCCGTGCCGGGCCCCCTCAGAGACGCCGAGAGCCGCCCCCCGGCAAGGGAGCGGCTCTCGGAGAGGCGGGTGAGCGCGTGGTGGGGATGATCAGGACGTCGGCTTGGACACGGCGGCGGACGCGGGCGTCACCTCGTCCGACTGCTCGGACACCGCAGCGGACGCGGAGGTCGTCTCAGACGTCGCTTCCGGCCCTGCGGGGCGCGGCGCGCCCGGCTCGGCCGTGATCTCCGGCTCCCCGGGGCGAGCATCCCCGGCGGTCCGGCTCTCCGCGGCGATCCGGTCCTCCGCGGCGGTCCGGTCCTCCGCGGCGGCGGCCGTCAGCCCCCTGCGGCCGGCGAACCACTCCAGCGCGTACCACACGACGGCCAGCGCGACGAGCCCGATCGGCCAGGCCTCCGCCGCGTACGGCGGGGCTTCGAGCACCCGGTCCTGCACCAACAGCCCGCCGTACACACCGGCGGTGGCGAGCGCCGCGCCCACGAGCGGCCGGATGTGCTTGATCGGCACCAGGAAGGCCAGGTCGACGCCGATCCCGGCGAGCAGGAAGAAGAACGGGACGGTCGAGGGCGGGAACCCGCCACCGACGAGCAGCGGCCAGATCAGGCACCGGTAGGCGACGTACACCCCGGCGATCGCGGTGGCGGTGTAGCGGCGGCCGACCATGACACGGGCGAAGACCAGGATCGCGACGCCCAGCACCCCCGCGTACATCGCGTAGACGATGTCCGGGATCGGCAGCGAGAACTTGAGCACCATGGCGCGGTCGACGGTCCTGCCCATCTGGTTGGCCGCGAACTCGAGCAGCGTCGGCTCGGCGTACGGCTGCCCGCGGTCCCAGGACGCCAGCTCCAGCACGCCGTATTCCTGCTGCAGCTCGGGGAAGTGCGCGTTCTCCAGGAAGAACGCGAACAGGCCGCCCAGCACCAGCGTGCGCCGTCTGCGGCTGATCTCGGCGTAGCGACCCGAACCGAGGTACCAGCCGCGGATCGCTCCGGCGAGCATCAGCGCGGTGCCGATGTACAGCAGCGCGTGGGAGGGGCTCCACGCGGTGATGTCGATGCCGTTGACCCGGTGGTTGATCAGGTCGAGCGGGATGGCGATGAGGAAGACCCCGGTGCCCCACACGATCAGGCGGGAGGCCGTGCGGTCCACCCCGTAGCCGGTGTACCAGTGCACGATCGTCAGCGCCACGGCGATCACGGTGCCGACCGTGTTGAGCAGGTGCGGCGGGGCCAGGTCGTCGCGCAGCCATTTGAAGTGCCACGACACGTCCCAGCTCGATCCGAGCACCTTGAGGACGAACGCCGCGAGCCAGCCCAGGTAGAGCACCCGGAAGAGGTCCTGCGGCGTCTGCCTGCCCGCCTCCCCCCGCGTCCAGTACGGAAGAGCCCACTCGATAGCGCGAGCGGGGATCTGCTTGAGCGGCGTTCCATTCACGCGCGAAATGATGCCGTTCCCCATGGTGGGGCGCAATCAGGGATTACCCCGATGCATCATCACGATTCGTGCCCGGATCGCGTCGGCGTGCGCCGTAGCGGTGGTTATCCACAGGCGGGGCGGCTCCTCAGCGGTCTCTCAGCGGAGACAAGTAGCATCGCGACATGGCGTTTCCGGGTGGGCGGCGTGCCCTCGCGATCGTTGTCACGCTGGTCATCCTGGTGGCCGGAGGCGTGACGTGGGCCCTGTGGCCCTCCGACCCCGTGGTGAAGGGGCGTGACCTGGTCATTTCGGTCATGGACGGACCAGCCGACGACCAGCGCGTCGATCTCGACGCCACCTTCTATCCCCCGGCCTCCGGCGGCAGGGCTCCTGCTGTGCTGCTCGCCCACGGCTTCGGCGGCAGCAAGCAGAGCATGCGCGAGGAGGCGGGGCGGCTCTCGCAGCAGGGCTACGCAGTGCTGACCTGGTCGGCCCGCGGCTTCGGCCGCTCGACCGGGCAGATCGCACTCAACTCCCCCGACTACGAGGTCAAGGACGTACGGCAGCTGATCGACTGGCTCGCCGAACAACCTGAAGTGCGACTCGACGCCCCTGGCGACCCGCGCGTCGGGATCGCCGGCGGCTCGTACGGCGGGGCGATCGCGCTGATGACCGCGGCCTACGACAACCGCGTCGACGCGATCGTCCCGCAGATCACCTGGTACGACCTCGCCGACGCGCTCTTCCCCGACGCCTCGGGCAAGGGCCCGCTCAACGGCGTCTTCAAGAAGATGTGGGCCGGCATCTTCTTCAGCTCCGCCGCCGAACGGCTGGCCCCGGACGGCGGCGCCGGCGCGGGAGGCCTGGCCGGGCTCACGGGTGCGGTCACGGGCTCCGGCTCGGCGGGCGGCAACACCGGACAGGACGCCGCCGGGCAGAACAACGCCCCGCAGAGCCCGGGAGCGACCACACCTGCCACTCCGGCGGCCGGCCCGACCACATCGCCGGGTGGCGACGCGTCCGGGGGCCCTGACTCAGGGCGGATCCCGGGGGCCGAGCAGGTCCAGTGCGGGCGGTTCCTGCCGCAGATCTGCGACATGTACCAGAAGGTCGCCGAGACCGGCCGGGCCACCAAGGAGGCGGTCGATCTCCTCCGGCGGTCGAGCCCGATCTCGGTGCCCGGCCGGATCAAGGTGCCGACGCTGCTGCTCCAGGGTGAGCGCGACTCGCTGTTCCCGCTCTCCCACGCCGACGCCAACGCCCGCGCCGTCGCCGCCACCGGCGCCCCGGTCGAGGTCGCCTGGTTCAACGGCGGCCACGACGGCGGCGACGGCGAGGCCGACTGGCTGTACGACCGCACGACCGGCTGGTTCGACCACTACCTCAAGGGTGCCCCCGCGGGCGCGGGCGACTCCGCGGCGTTCACCGTGACCAGGGACGGCGGACGCGACCCGGGCACGCGCCGTCCTGTGCTCCTCCACGCCACCGCGGGCCGCTACCCCGGCCTGGCGGGCGCGGAGCGCACCACGGTCACGCTCAACGGCCCACGGCAGCCGATCGCCAACCCGGCGGGCGGATCGCCGTCCTCGATCTCGGCGGTCCCCGGCCTCGGCGGGCTGCTCGGCGGCAACGGCGGCGGCGCGTCGCTCGCGCTGGACATGCCCGGTCAGGCGGCCGTCTTCGAATCCGCCCCGCTGACGAAACCCACGCAGGTCACCGGCAGCCCGACCGTCACGATCAAGGTGTACGGCACGGGCGAGGCCACGCTGTTCGCCAAGCTCTACGACGTCTCCGGAGGGTCGCTTCCGGTGCTCCCGTCGAGCCTGGTCTCGCCGCTGCGGGTCACCGCGAGCGAGGCGGGCACTCCGGTCACCGTGACGCTTCCGGCCATCGACAGGCGCTTCGACGCCGGGCACCGGATGCGGCTGGTGGTGTCCACCACCGACCTCGGATACGCCACGCCCGCCGCCCCCGCCGTCTATCAGGTAGCGCTGGACTCCCCCACCCTGGAGCTGCCGGTGGACGCGGCGCTGCGGACGCCCGCCACCGGCCCCGCGTGGTGGACGTGGGCCATGCCACTCGCCGCGATCCTGGTCGCGGCCGTGCTCCTGCTGACCGGCAGGGTCAGGCGCCGCGGCGAGGCCGGCGACGACCTGGTGACGGACTCCGAGTCGGCCGGGGTGCCCTTGGTGATCAGCGGGCTGGGCAAGCGCTACCGCAACGGCGAGAAGGCCGTCGACGGCCTCTCGTTCCGGGTCGAGAAGGGCCAGGTGCTCGGCCTGCTCGGGCCGAACGGCGCGGGCAAGACCACCACCATGCGCATGCTGATGGGTCTCATCCACCCCGACGAGGGCGAGATCCGGATCTTCGGCACCCGGGTGCGGCCGGGGGCGCCGGTGCTGTCACGGCTCGGGTCGTTCGTCGAAGGGCCGGGGTTCCTGCCGCACCTGTCCGGCCGGGCCAACCTGGAGCTCTACTGGCAGGCCACGGGACGGCCGCCGCAGGACGCCCACATGGAGGAGGCCCTGGAGATCGCCGGGCTCGGCGCGGCCCTGGAGCGCGCGGTGCGCACCTATTCGCAGGGCATGCGCCAGCGCCTGGCCATCGCGCAGGCCATGCTCGGCCTCCCCGACCTGCTCGTGCTGGACGAGCCGACCAACGGCCTCGACCCGCCGCAGATCGCGGAGATGCGCCGGGTGCTCAAGGCGTACGCCGAGCAAGGGCGCACCGTCATCGTCTCCAGCCACCTGCTCGCCGAGGTCGAGCAGACCTGCACCCACGTGGTCGTCATGCACCGTGGACGGCTGGTGTCGGCCGGGCCGGTCGGTGACCTGCTCGGCGCCGCACCGGCCGCCAACGGCGCCGGCCCCCGCCTTGAGGACGTGTTCCTCGACCTGATCGGAGAGAGCCGTTGAGCCCGGCGAAGCGACCTGCCCCGGACCCGACCGGACCCGTCCCCGGCGGCGGACGGGCCACGCCGGTCGCCCTGGACGAATCGGACCGGCGCGCGGACGACCTGGGAGGCCAGGCGCCCGGCTACGCTCCGGGACGCACGCTGCCGCTGCGGGTGGAGTTCGTACGGCAACTGCGGCGGCGCCGGACCATGGCGATGTTCGGCGTGCTGCTCGCCCTGCCGTGGGTGCTCGTGGTGGCGTTCCAGTTCGGGCCGGCCGGGCGGGGCCAGAACAGCCTGCGGCTGTCGGACCTGGCCACGGCGGGCGGGCTCAACTTCGCGGCGTTCGCCCTGTCGGTGTCGGCCAGCTTCCTGCTGGTCGTCGCCGTGGCGCTGTTCTGCGGTGACACGGTGGCGAGCGAGGCGAGCTGGTCGTCGCTGCGCTACCTGCTGGCCGCGCCGGTCCCCCGCGACCGGCTGCTGCGCCAGAAGCTGGTGGTGGCGCTGGCCTATTCGGCCGCCGCGGTGACCGCGCTGCCGCTGATGGCCCTGCTCGCCGGCACACTGGCCTTCGGGTGGAACGACATCACCGTGCCGGGAACCGGCGAGGTGATCCCCGCCGCCGACGTGCTGCCCAAGTTCGCCATCGTCATCGGCTACGCCCTGGTCAGCCAGCTGGTGGTCGCCGCGGTCGCCTTCCTGCTGTCGGTCGGCACCGACTCCCCGCTCGGCGCGGTCGGCGGCGCGGTCGGCCTGGTGATCGTCAGCAGCATCCTGCAGGCGGTCGAGGCGCTGGGCTCGCTGCGCGAGTTCCTTCCGACCTTCTGGAACTCCGCGTGGCTCGACGCCCTCGCGCCGGAGCCCGACTACAGCGGCATGATCAAGGGTGTGGCGGTCTCCGTGACCTACTCGGTGGTCCTCATCGCTCTGGCCTTCCGCCGCTTCCGCCGCCGCGACGTCGTCTCCTGACCGGCCCTGACCGGCACCCGGGCTCACCGCCGCCTTCCGGCCGCGCGGGCGGCGTACGGCCTGGCATTCCAGCTAGCCGGAATGCCCAGGCATGGCTGGCAGCAGGGCACGATGGCGGCTGCCACGGCAGACAGCATTGGGCCGGCTGGGCCATGGTGGTGTGACAGGCCCCAACGGCGCCCTCACCCGCGCCGGGCCGGCCTGCCGACAGGGCACGGCGCACCCCGGACGGACGTACGAGACCGCCGCTGCCGCGGAACGCGACTGTGTAGCCGGAGGTGCCTGATGCAGATTGTCGTACGACCAGCGGGAACCGCGTCGTTCCGGATACCGGTCATGTCGCCGGCCCGGCGCCTCCGCGCCACGCCGCCCTCCCTGCACGGGCGGACGGGACCGTCCCCGCGCCGCCCCGCGCCGGCGCCGCCGCCCCGCTCCGGACACCACACGGCGACGGCGGTCACGCCCGACCCGGCGACACCGCGATGAACGTCATGTGCCGACACGTTCACCCAGCCGTCGGCGACCCGGCCGGCCGCACCCACGATTCGCACGGCGAAACCGCGATCTCCCTGTCGGCCGACGCCGCCGAGAGCGTGCTGAGGGAGCTCGCCGACGCCAGGAGCGAGCTGAAGCGGGCGGCCGACCGGCAACGCCGTTTCATGGCCGACGCGTCCCACGAACTGCTCACGCCTCTCGCCGGACTGCGGGCCCAGTTGGAGGAGGCCCGGCTGCACCCCGAGGAGACCGATCTCACCGAGCTCGTCGTCCACACGCTGCGCGACGTGGACCGCCTCCAGACGGTGGTCTCCGACCTGCTGGCGCTCCAGAAGGCGGGGACGAAGCCCTCTCAGGGGACGCAGCTCGCCGACCTGTCCGAGCTGGTCCTGACGCAGGTCGCCGGCCGGGCGCCCCGGATGCCGACGCTGTTCCAACTCGTCCCCGGAATGGTGATCAACGCTGTCGACAACGAGATCCACCGCCTGCTGGGCAATCTGCTGGACAACGCGCAGCGCCACGCCAGAAGCAAGGTGCTGGTGGAGGTGCGCCAGGAGGGCGCCCACGCGGAGATCTCGGTGTCCGATGACGGTGACGGCATCGCCGAAGCGGATCGGGAGAAGATCTTCGAGCCGTTCACCCGCCTGGACGAGTCCCGATGCCGCAGCCGGGGCGGTTCCGGCCTCGGCCTCGCCATCGCACGCGAGATCGTGCGGGCCCACGGCGGGACCATCAGTGTGGAGGACGCGCCGGAGGGCGGCGCGCGCTTCGTCGTCCGCCTGCCGCTCGCCGAACCTCTCGCCCATCCGGCCGCGGATGGACACCCGAGGCCGTGACCGTCGCCTGTCAGCCGTCGCGGATCGGGATGACGGCGGTCAGCGTGGTGCCGTGGCCGATCGGGCTGGTTATCTCGATGGTCCCGTCGAGCGCCTGGACGCGGTCGCTGAGACCGATGAGCCCGGAGCCCTTGGCCGGGTCCGCGCCGCCTGCCCCGTCGTCGCGGATCACGACCGTGGCGCCTTCGGCCGTCGCCTGGACGTCGACGCCCACCAGGGAGGCTCGCGCGTGCTTGGCCACGTTGGTCAGCGACTCCGAGACGATGTAGTAGACGGCCACCTCGACCCGCTCCGGCAGGCGTTCCGCGACGCGCACTCTCAGGTCGACGGGGACGGCCGATCGGCGCGCGAGCATTTTCAGCGCGGGTCCGAGACCGCCCTTGGACAGGATCGCCGGGTGGATGCCGCGCGACAGCTCCCGCAGGTCCTCCAGCACCAACGTCAGGCCCTCGGCCGTGTGGGACAGTTGCTGCCTCAGCTCAGGCAGCTCCGGCGGCACGGCGGCCTCGGCCATGCGCACCTGCAACCCCAGGGAGACGAGGCGCAGCTGTGCCCCGTCGTGGAGGTCGCGTTCGATCCGGTGCCGGGTCTCGTCCGAGGCGGCGACCACACGGGCGCGTGAGGCGGCGAGCTCGTCGCGGGCCAGTGCGTTGGAGATGGCCGTCACGACCAGCTCGGTGAAGTCCCGCATGCGTTCCTCCACGCCCTCCGGTCGCCGCTCCAGGCCACGGAAGAAGGTGATCATCACGCCCCACAGGCGTCCCTCGACGACGATGGGGCCGCCGATCGCGACGCCGTTCTCCTCGTCTCTGGCCCACCTGCCCAGCTCGCCGGCCGTGGTCTCGTCCACCATGATCATTTCCGGTTGCCCGGTTCGCAGGACGAGGGCCGACAGGCCCTCCTCGTGAAGCCGCCGGCGCAGGCCCACGGGAGGCGGGGGCCCGCCGTCCGACGCGCTCCAGGAGCTCATCAGGACGACCGTCCGGTCAGGCTCGTAGCGTTCGATCGCCGTGTGGTCCGCGTTCACGATCAGGCCCATCTCACGGGCGACCGCGCCGAAGATCTCTGTCGGGCGGACTCCGCGCGCGACCAGTGTCGCGACCCGGCGCAGCGCGGCCTGCTCCTCGGCGACCCTGGCGAGCTCGTCCCGGCTCGCCGCAAGGGCGCAGGCGGCGGCCTCACGATGACGCGCCGCCACCAGCGCCGCCTCCAGCGAGGGCACCACGCGTTCTCGCAGGCGGCGCAGCGTCGTCTCCGGCAGATCCGCGGGCACGACGAGCGAGCCGAACCGGGTGCCCTCGTCGCTGAGGGGCAGCGTGGTGTGGCTCCGGTCGTCGCCGACCGGCCCGAACTTGACCGCCAGGGACGGCAGACCGAGGTCCCGGGCCAGACGCCGGGCCACGACCGGCAGCACCGCGCACAGATGGTCGGCACGCAGGAGGAGACGGGCCGTGCCGGCGCTGACGTCGGCCTCGCAGCGGCGCTCGTCGGCTTCCAGGAGCAGCGCTCGCAGCAGCGCCGCGGCACCGCTGACCAGCAGCGCGACCACCAGGAAGACCACCAGCGCGATCCACGACCAGCTGTTGAAGAGCGTGATCCGGTGTGTCGGGGGGATCAGGAAGAGGTCGTAGACCAGACCACTCCCCAGCGCGGTCACCACGCCGAACGGCAGACCCCAGAAGTACGAAACCAGGAGAATTCCAGGGAGATAAACTAGGCCCAAGGGACTCGTGGAGGCCATCCGGGCCAGCGGGAGGGCCAGAAGCGTCTCCGCCGTCACGCATACGACTCCGACGACGACGCCCAGCGCCAGAGGCGGACGTCTCATACGAAGCAGCGATGACAGCAATCGCGCGCGCATAACCCAACGGTACGCGGCCATATGTACCACATAGGCGCTGGTCGGCCGCAGATGGCGGGACCACCCGATCGCCGGCACGATCGAGGCGGTCCCTACGCGGCGTGACCGCGCCTGAAAGGCGGCGGAACGGTGGACGAGGCCTCGGCACGAGTGGTCCTGGCGGACGACGACGTTTTGTTGCGCGAGGGAATGGCGAGCCTGCTGGAGCGATCGGGGTTCGAGGTCGCCGGCCAGGCGGGGAACGCGCCCGAGCTGATCGCCCTCGTCCGGCGCTGCCGCCCCGACCTCGCGATCGTCGACATCCGGATGCCTCCGCGGCACACCACGGAGGGCGTCGAGGCGGCCAAGGTCATTCGCACGGAGTTCCCCGAGGTGGGCATCCTGCTGCTGTCGGCGCACGTCGAGGTCGATCAGGCGATGGAGCTGCTCGCGGCCGGCCATCGCATCGGCTATCTGCTCAAGACCCGGGTGACCGCGGTGTCCGAGTTCGTCGCGTCACTGAGACGCATCGTCGACGGCGGCTCGGTCGTCGACCCCAGCCTCGTGGCGGAACTGATCAACGCCCGCCGACGGCAGGATCCGCTGGAGCAGCTCACCCAGCGTGAGCGCGAGGTGCTCGCCCTCATGGCGGAGGGCCGCTCGAACGCGGGAATCGCGCACAAACTGTGGATCACGGAGGGCACGGTGGAAAAGCACGTGCGCAGCATCATGTCGAGGATGCGGCTGCCGGAGACGGAGGACGACCACCGCCGCGTGCTCGCCGTGCTCACGTTCCTGGACGCCCGCTGACGCCGCCCGAAGCGAGAAAGACCGGCCGAGCGGCCCAGGCGCTGGGAGTGCTCACTCACCGGCGGCGACCAGAGACCGAGTCCGCCTGACCGGTGCGGCCCGGTCAGGCGCTGGACTTCCGGAGGATCTCGTCGATGGCCCGGCCCGAGAGGCTCGGCTTGGACAGGAAGGCGACGGCCGGGCTGGCCGCGATCATGTCGGCGTAGTCCTGCTCGTCGTACGTGGAGATCAGGATGATCCGGGGGCGACGGCCCCCTGCCTCTTCCGAGAGCCGCCTGACCACGTCGAATCCGTTCTCCTCGCCCAGGTCGATGTCGACCAGCACGAGATCCGGCCGCAGCCTGCGGAACCGCCGGAGGGCCTCGGCGGAGGTGGCCGCCATGCCCACGACAGCGATGTCGTCCGCCTCCAGCATCCGGCGGGCGGCCTCCTTGAAGTGATCGCTGTCATCGACGATGAGACACCGCAGGGCCACATCTCCAGGGTCGCATCGGGGCACGCCCGGGTCATTGCAGGTAGCCGCCATCCCGAAGTCCGGAGGGCATCCAGACGCAATGGGGGCTTCCAGCGCAGACAACAGGACTTTTGCCCGTAATTGTGTGAAATGCGAGCGGGTGGCCGTGAAGCGGGAACGTCGGCTTCATGAGGTCACCAGCCCGAACCGGCTTTTCGTGAACTGTCCGCCGCCCGCGAAGGATCGAGGTGACACGCATGTGCCCGCACACCCCGCCGTGTCCGCCCGCGTACGCCCCCGACCGCGACGCCGCCCGCCTCGTGGCCTTCCACCCCGAGCAGGGATGGGGGCTGCTCTGCAACGGCGTCGTGGTGTTCGACGACACCGGCGAACTGCTGCCCGACGGCCGGAGCCTCCTCCCCCACCGAGCCCGCTACGCACAGGCCGCGTGAGCCCATGAGCACGACCATGCTCGCCCTCGCGGTCCGGCAGCCGTTCAGCGCTCTCCCCGGGGAACGGCCCCGCGCCGTGCGGAACGGCGCGGACGACGACGGCGTGCCGCAGACGCGCCGGTCCTCCTGGCGCCTCCCCGCGGTCCCGGCCTCCACGTGCCGGGCGCGCGATCTCGTCCGCGCCACGCTGCGGGACTGGACGGGATGCACGGAAGGCGAGGTGGCCGAGGTGGCCGAACTCCTCGTCAGCGAACTGGTCGCCAACGCCCTGCTGCACGGGCGGGGAGAACCGGTCCTCACGCTCACGCTGCGGGACGGCGTCCTGCGGTGCGAGGTCGAGGACGAGGCCCGCGTTCCGGTGCGGGCGCGCGGCGAGTCACCGGACGACGCCGAGGGCGGCCGGGGGCTGCTGATCGTCGATTCCCTGGCCCGCTCCTGGGGCGTACGCCCGACGAACAGGGGAAAGGCCGTCTGGTTCGAGCTGGCGACGGGGTCCTGACGCGACCTCAGTCCCAGTGAGGCGGGCGTTCCTCCAGCAGGCGGGAGACGTCGGAGTCGGAGCGCCAGTCGCCCCACCCGAGGTCGGTGTCGTCGCTCGTCTGGTCGGGCAGCACCGGCAGCCCCTCGTCGAAGAGGTCCACCGGACGCATGTCATCCGGATGCTGCACACTCACGCAGCCAATGCTACTGGCTCCTTCCGGAGCCGCGAAGCCGCGCCGGCCGCTTGAGCCCCATGCGCCCCATGAGCCCCGCGAGCCGGACAACGGGGAGTCTTGGGCGATTGCCGGGCGGCGCTGGGACTCCTTCCCCCGAAGAGAGATCACGCCGCCACATCGCCGGGCAAACGTCACGCCCGTACCACCGGACAGCCAACCGCACGCAAAGGTACGATGCGGGAGCAGGGAGCACGCCGGACGAACCCCCCGTGAGGCGGCATGGCAACGCCAGCAGGATGGCGGCAAGAGGGCAACCTGCCCGTGGAGCTGACGAGCTTCGTCGGGCGCACACGGCTGCTCGCGTCGCTGCGACAGAAGCTGCAGGAGCACCGGCTGATCACCGTCACGGGCATCGGCGGGGTCGGCAAGTCGCGCACCGCGCTGCGCCTCGCGCACCAGGTGCGGCGCCAGTTCAGGGACGGCGTCTGGTACGTCGACCTGGCCCGGCTGCAGGACCCCGCGATGGTCTACCACACGATCACGGCCGCGCTGGGCATCGCCGACCAGTCGCCGCGGGAGGGGTCGGCCACCCTCACCGAATGGCTGGCCGACCGGGAGCTCCTGCTCATCCTGGACACCTGCGAACACCTGGTCGACGCCTGCGCCCAGCTCACCCAGAACCTGCTCAACACCGCGCCGCACCTGCGCATCCTCGCGACGAGCAGGCGGTCGCTCAACGCGCCGGGCGAGTACACGGCCGCCGTGCCGCCGCTGACGGTGCCCGGCGACAACCCGTCGGAGAATCCGTTCACCAACGAGGCCGTCGAGCTGTTCGGCATCCGGGCCTCCGCCGTCGTGCCCGACTTCGTGGTGGACGAGGACAACGTCTCGGCCGTGGCCGAGCTGTGCCGCCGTCTCGACGGAATCCCGCTGGCCATCGAGCTGGCCGCCGTACGCCTGCGCACGCTGTCGGTCCAGCAGATCCTCGCGCTGCTCGCCGACCGGTTCAGCCTGCTCGCCGGGGCCAGCCGTACGGCGCTGCCGCGGCATCAGACGCTGCGCGCGGCGATCGGGTGGAGCCATGAGCTGTGCGAGCCGGCCGAGCGGCTGCTGTGGGCGCGGCTGTCGGTGTTCGCCGGCGACTTCGACCTCGACGCGGCCCGCAGCGTCTGCGCCGGCGAGGCGCTGCCGGCCGAGCAGGTCCTCGACGTGATCGGCGGCCTGGTCGACAAGTCGGTCCTGCTGAGCTTCCCCACCCCGGCCGGACAGCGCTACCGGCTGATCGACACGCTGCGGCAGTACGGCGGCGAGTGGCTCGACAAGCTCGGCGAGACGCAGGACCTGCGGCAGCGCCACCGCGACTACTACCTGCAGCTCGCCGAGCGCAGCGAGCACTCGTGGTCGGGGCCGCGCCAGGTGCACTGGTACACGCGGATGCGCCAGGAGCACGACAACATCCGCGTCGCGCTCGACTACTGCCTCTCGACGCCGGGTGAGGAACGCGTCGGCCTCGAGCTGCTGTCGGCCCTGTGGTTCCTGTGGGTGGCCTGCGGCTTCGCCCGCGAGGGCGTGGTCTACCTGGAGCGCGCGCTAAAGACCAGTCCCTCGCCCAGCAAGGAGCGCTGCAAGGCCCTGTGGGTGCTGGCCTACATCCGCAGCGCCCAGGGCGACATGGCGGGCGCGCTCTCGGCGGCCGAGCAGTGCAGCACCGACGCGGTGCGCGTGGGCGACTCGGGCGCGGTGCTGCTGGCCACCAAGATGCAGGGCACCGCGGCCATGCTGCAGGGCGACGCGAAGAAGGCGACGGCGCTGCTCGGTGTCGCGATCGAGTTCCACCGCGGCGGCCGGGAGCTGAACCCGGGCCTGCTGCCGGCGATCGTCGAGCTGTCCATGGTGTTGTTCGCGCAGGGCGACTATGAGGAGGCGGAGACGCTGCTGGCCGACTGCCTGCAGGTCTGCCAGGAGCGCGGCGAGCTGTGGCTGCGGTCCTACGCCTGGTATGTCTCCTCCCTCGTTCACCGCGCGACCGGCAGGCGCGACGAGGCGCTGGTGGCGTGCAAGGAGGCGCTGCGCATCAAGCGGCACTTCCACGACGTGCTCGGGATCGTCCTGTGCGTGGACAACCTCGCCACGCTGAACCTGGAGGCCGGCGAGCCGGAACGGACGGCGACCCTCCTCGGGGCGGCCCAGGCCAACTGGCGGACCTTCGGGCTGCCCCAGTTCGGGTCGCCGTTCTTCACGACCGAGCACGAGCAGTGCGTCAAGGAGTGCAAGAAGCTGATCGGCGACGCCGCCTACGACGAGGCGTACGCCGTCGGGACCCGGTTCAGCCTCGGCGACCTCGTCGAGTACGCGCTGGACGACCTCGACGACTTCCACCTCGGCTGACCGGGCCGCCGATCGGCGGTGATCACTGCCAGGCGCCGAAATACCGGGAGCTGGTCAGCGAGTAGTCCACGCTGCCGCTGATCCAATACTGCAGGCCCCGCACGTACGCGCTGACGGCGGGCGAGCCGAGCGCCTCGGCGGCCGGGGCGAGCGTCGCCATCGCGGCGACCGCCTCGTCGCGCATCGCGCCGATCCGGTCCATCGCCTCCTGGACCGTGCACCCGGTGTGCCCGACAAGCACGCTGACGAGGTTGTTGCGGATGTTGGCCTCATCCCGCTCCTTGGCGTACGAGATGAGGTCGTTGTCCCAGACGACCACGTCGTTGGCGTGCTCGGTCATCTCGTGCACCACCGGATGCCGCCACTCGTCGGTGGTGAGGCAGACCTCCGCGGCCACGTCGATCAGCGCGAAGACGGTGAGCATCGCACCGGTCCTGCGGCGCATGAAGATGTAGTCGTCGATCGTCGGGACGACGTCGTCCTCCCGGTTGGCGGCCTCCCAGACCTGGGCGAACAGGTAGTCCTTGACCGTCGCCCGCCACCGGTCGAGCTGGTCGGGGGTGCCGTTCCTCCTGATCCGCGTCTTGATGTCGAGCAGTGCGCGGGCGAAGACGTTCTCGACGGGTTCGTCACCCTCGTTGTCCTCGACCACGGTGTAGAGCTGGGGCAGGGCACGGGCGATCTCGGCCGCCCGCCGGTCCGACTCACAGTAGGCGTCGTCGAACGCGAACAGCCACACGCACCAGTCGGTGACGAGCTGGCACAGCTCCCGGGAGGCGTACGGGTAGGTCCGGGCGCCGAGCCATCCGTAGCGAGCGAGCCGGAAACGCTCGAACTGGTCGTCGTCGGCGATCATGCCGGAGGCGGCCAGCCAGGCCAGAGTGTCCCGGTTCACCTCGTCGACGTGCGGGTTCACCGCACTCGGGAAGGGGCAGGTGAGCGAGGGAAGGCGGAGGGGGCTCCCTCTCAGGGAATCCGCTTTCGCAGTAGCCATCCGACAAGCATGGTCCCACCAGATGATCGGCGCCAGCCTTGCCATAATTACGGACACACCGGCCATACAGATCTAACCAGACAGATCCATTCAGCCGGACGAGTCCTCGATGAGAGCGACGATCTCCGCGTCGCCGAACATGCGGGCGGCGTCGACGGCCGACGGCGTCCCGGCGTAGCGATCGGCTCCCAGCTCCAGCAGCGCCCGCACGACCTCGGGCTCCTTCTTGAACACCGCACCGGCGAGCGGGGTCTGCCCGCGGTCGTTGGCGAGGTCGGGGTCCGCGCCCCGCTCGACCAGGGCGCGTACGGTG
Source organism: Microbispora hainanensis (assembly GCF_036186745.1). NCBI lineage: Bacteria > Bacillati > Actinomycetota > Actinomycetes > Streptosporangiales > Streptosporangiaceae > Microbispora > Microbispora hainanensis. The sequence goes on from NZ_CP108086.1 coordinate 8,476,971, forward strand.
GCGGCGTGGCCGTGGTAGGCCGCCAGCATGAGCAGCGTGTCGCCCTTCTGGTTGCGCAGGTCGACGGGCACGCCCGCGTCGACGTACGCGCACAGCGCCTCGGTCCGCCCCGACCTCGCGAGGTCGAAGAGCCTGGTGGCGAACTCCTCCATCTCAGGGTCCGGCTCCTTGTTCCCCATGGTCCAACGGTAAGGTCGCCGCTACCCCTCCGGAATCGACCGGGGGTCCCGTAGGTTCAGTAGGTAAAGACTTCGTGAGAAAGGCTGGGACACGTGTCCGACCCCACGGATCTCTATCGGCTCGACGGGGACCTGCCCGAGCTGACCGATCCGGTGCTGCTCTACCACTTCGAGGGGTTCGTCGACGCCGGCGCCGCCGGACGGCTCGCCCTGGGGCACCTCCTCGCCGAACTGGAGCACCGGGTCATCGCGACCTTCGACGTGGACCGGCTGATCGACTATCGGTCCCGCCGCCCGGCGATGACCTTCGACACCGATCACTGGAGCGACTACGACACCCCTGAGCTGGTCGTCTACCTGACCAAGGACGTCACGGGCACGCCGTTCCTCATCCTGAGCGGGCCGGAGCCCGACCGGGAGTGGGAGCTGTTCACCGAGGCCGTCGGCATGCTGGTGACCCGGCTCAACATCGGCAAGCTGGTGACCGTCCACGGCATCCCGATGGGCGTCCCGCACACCCGGCCGCTCGGCCTGACGGCCCACGCCACCCGCCCCGACCTCGTGAACGGGCAGACCAGCCCCTTCGGCAAGGTCCGCGTGCCGGGGAGCCTCGCCGCGCTCATCGAGTTCCGCCTCGGGACGAAGGGCCACGACGCGCTCGGCTACGCCGTCCACGTGCCCCACTACCTCGCCCAGGCGGAGTATCCGCAGGCCGCCGTGGCGGCGCTGGAGGCCGTCACCCGCGGCACCGGGCTGGTCTTCCCCATGGACACGCTCAGGGACGCGGCCGACAAGACCAACGTCGAGATCGAGGAGCAGATCGCGGCGTCCGAGGAGCTCGCCGGGGCCATCCGCGGCCTGGAGCAGCAGTACGACGCGTTCCAGTCGGGCACCGAACGGGAGAGCCTGCTGGCCGAGGAGGTGAAGATGCCCACGGGCGACGAGCTCGCCGCCCAGTTCGAGGCGTTCCTCGCCGAACGGGACGAGGGCGACGCCTGAGCCGCCCCTCCGCCGCGCTTGAACCGTTCGAAGGACTCCCGCGCCTCATGCCGCCCTCAGATTTCCCCGAAATCCGCGTCGGACTGGTCGGTTTCGGTCCGGCCGGATCCTTCTTCCACGCGCCGCTGATCGCCGCCACGCCGGGGCTGCGCCTCGCCGCCGTCGTCACCCGCGACCCCTCCAGGGCCGAGCGGGTCCGTGCCGGCCATCCCGGCGCGGCCGTCGTCCCCGCCGCGGACGACCTGTGGGACCACTGCGATCTCGTGGTGATCGCGTCGCCGAACCGCACCCACGTGCCCCTGGCGACCGAGGCGATCAAGGCCGGGCTTCCCGTGGTCGTGGACAAGCCGCTGGCCGGCGCCGCCGCGGAGGCCCGCGACCTCGTACGGCTCGCGCGCGACCGCGGGCTGATGCTGACGGTCTTCCAGAACAGGCGCTGGGACGGCGACTTCCTGACGCTGCGCCGCGTGCTGCCCGAGCTGGGCGAGGTCCACCGGTTCGAGTCGCGGTTCGAGCGGTGGCGGCCGGTGCCCAAGGGCGGCTGGCGCGAGTCGGGCGGGCCGGAGGATGTCGGCGGCACCCTCTACGACCTCGGCAGCCATCTGGTGGACCAGGCGCTGCGGTTGTTCGGCCCGGTCTCCCACGTGTACGCGGAGACCGACGTCAGGCGGGACGGGGTGCGCAACGACGACGACGCGTTCGTGGCGCTGACCCACCGGAACGGGACCCGGTCGCACCTGTGGATGAGCGCGGTGGCCGCCGACCTCGGCCCGAGGTTCCGCGTGCTCGGCTCCCGCGCGTCCTACGTGAAGTGGGGCCTGGACCCCCAGGAGGAACGCCTGCGGGCGGGCGAGCGGCCGGACGCCGCCGGCTTCGGCCCAGGCGGCGGCCCGGGTGAGGGTACGGGAGCCGGATGGGGCGCGGAGGCCCCGGAGCGCTGGGGCACGCTCGGAGCCGAGGGCGACTGCCGCCGGGTGCCCACCGAGCCCGGGGCCTACCAGCGGTTCTATGAGGGAGTCGTGGCCTGCCTGCGGGACGGCGCGCCGCCGCCGGTCGAGCCGGACGACGCCGTGGACGCGATCGCCGTGCTGGAGGCCGCCGTCCTGTCGGCGACCCGCGGCCAGGTGGTCGGCCTCCCCGGCCGGGAGGAATAGCACCCGACCGGGGAGGAGCACCCGGCAGGGAGGAATAGCAGCCGGCAAGGCGAAGTCGCCTGGGGAGGGAGTGGCGCCCGCTCACTCCGCGGGCCGCGCCGCCGCGGCGTCCGGGACGGGCGGGGCGGTGGCGAGCCTGCGGACGGCCTCGATCACCGTCTCGCGCCGCCGGGCGAACGCGGCCTCCTCGGTCTCCTCGTCCAGGACGAGGCGGCACATCCGGGGCACCGCGAAGTTCCACGAGATCAGGCCCATGACGGTGAACAGCAGATCTTGGGCCGCGCGGACCCGCGCATCCTCGGGAAGGTGGCCGACCGGGCCCGCGTCGGCGAGCTGACCGGCCTTCTCGCGGAAGGCGTCGCGCCGCTCCCGCTCGCTCTCGCCGGGCTCGTCGCGCACCTCCAGCGCCTCCCACAGCAGCAGCCTGATCAGCTCCGGGTGCTCCCGATACCAGTCGAACATCTGCCCGACCGACTCTGCCACCGCGCCGGGGTCGACGGAGACGGAGGCGCGGACCTCCTCCAGCTTCGCCCGCACGACGGCGGCGAACAGCTTCTCCTTGCTGCCGTAATAGAGGTAGATGGCCTGTTTGTTGGCCTTGGCGGCCGTCGCGATGCGGTCCACCCTGGCCCCGGCCAGCCCGTGCTCGGCGAACTCGGCGATGGCGGCGTCGAAGATCCTCCGTCTGGTGTCCTCCGCGTCGTAGGCCATGGACGAATTAAACCATCCGGTTGACTCCGCCCCGTACGAGCGGCAATATCGGGGTCGGCAATAAAACAACCAGATGGTTTATTTCATCGAGAGGCTCTCCCATGAGCACTGCGACACCCATCCCCGTACGGTCGCCGCTGCCCGGCGCGCTCTCCGGCGCGACCGTCGTCCTCGTCGGCGGAAGCTCGGGCATCGGGCTGGCGGCGGCCGTCCTGCTGCGGTCGATCGGCGCCCGCGTCGTGCTGGTCGGCCGCGACCCCGACCGGCTGGAGGCCGCCGCCTCCCGGGTGCGAGGCTCGGGCCCGGACGACGCCGTGCTGGGCGTCACCGGTGACGGCGGCGACGAGCGGACCCTCGCGGAGGCGTTCGACCGGGCGGGCCGGGTCGACCACGTGTACGTCACCGCGGGCGGCATCAGCGGCGCCGGCCCGCTGGCCGCCCTCTCGGCCGACGACATCCGCACGACCCTCGGCTCGGGCTCCCTTCAGACGGCCTTCACGGTCGCCCGCGCGGCGGCGACCCGGCTTCCCGCGGGCGGCTCGCTCACGTTCAGCTCGGGCATCCTCGTGGTCCGCCCCGCTCCCGGGATGACCGTCCCGCTGTCGGCCGCCGGCGCCGTGGAGACCCTCACCAGGGCACTCGCCGTGGAGCTCGCCCCCGCACGGGTGCGCGTGAACGCCGTACGCTACGGCCGGATCGACACCCCGCTCCTGCGTTCGCTGCCGGGGCTGGACTCCGACGACGCGGTCGCCGCCGCCGGGACGTCCGTCCCCCTCGGCCGCTTCGGCACCGCCGAGGAGGCCGCCGCCACGGCCGTCTTCCTCATGGCCAACAACCACGTCACCGGCCAGGTCATCACCGTGGACGGCGGCGAGACCCTCGTCTGAACCCGCCCGCGCCGGCTGTCAGTCGCGCAGCCGGCCGCGCAGGGCCTCGGTGTCGGCGTCGGTCCAGCCGTGGGCGCGCAGCCAGGCGAGAGGGCCGCCGAACCGGTCGTCCAGCGTCGCCAGGAACTGCCCCATGTATTCGGGCCGCGGCAGGTGGCTGTCGGCCGGCTTCGAGTCGAGGTCCTCGCGGTAGGTGCGGCTGGCGCGCAGCCGGGCGAGGATGCCCTCCAGCCGTTCGCCGGTGGCGACGTAGTCCTCGATGATCGCCTCCCGGGTGGCGCCCGCGACGGCGAGCGCCAGGGCGCAGACCACTCCGGTGCGGTCCTTGCCCGCCGCGCAGTGGACCACGGCCATGCCGTCGTCACGGGCGAGCACCCGCAGGGCGGCCACCACCGAGTCGGGCCGGTCCCGCAGATATCCGTAGTAGTAGCCGGTCACGCGGAGCTCGGCCAGGTCCTCCTCGGCCCGCTCGCCCTGCCACGGCAGTGCCCGCTCGTCGACCGTGTCGGCCTCGACGTCGGTGAGGTGCCCGCCCTCCGCGAACAGGCTGTGGTGGTGGATGCCGACCTCCGGCAGGCGGGTCAGCGGACCGGGCCCCTCCAGGCGTACCTCGGTGTGCGACCGCAGGTCGACCACGTGCCGCAGCTTGAGGTCGCCCACGAGCAACGCCACGTCATTGTCGGTCAGGCCCTGCAGGTTGTCGGCCCGCAGGATCCGGCCGGGCGCCGTGGTCCCGCCGTCCACCGTGGGCAGGCCGCCGAGGTCCCGTACGTTCGCCGCGCCTTCCAGAACGATCCAACGCTCGTATGCATTCATCGAGCCGAGCCTAACCGGCCCGCTATGACGGAAGAATGAGTGCAGAGTGAATATCTGCACCATCCGTCGCATCGATCCCGATAATGACCTAAAAGTCCCGTCCAAGGCGGACGAGCTGCCGACTCTTACCCCTGACGGTCAACTTCTCACCCGGTCATCGCCAAACAGCCGTAATGTATGGCCTCGCGGACGCTTTTCGATCAACGGGCTCGGCGGAGCGATCGGAAGCGTGGCCGCGACGGACCGCCCCCAGCGACACCCAGATGGAGGATCCCGGATGGCACGGCCGGCGCACCGGTTGACCATGGCCGCTCTCGCCCTCGCCGTCAGCGGCGTGACCGTGGCGCTTCCCATGGCGCCGGTCCACGCGGAGTCCCTCACGGCCGCGCGCACCGCGACCGCCACGCCCTCCGCCGTCCGGGGGCTCGCGGCGGCGGCCGCCCCGCGGCGTACGGCCGCGCCGAGGCCCGGTGACGACTCGCGCGCGCAGCACCGCCTGGTCGGCGCCTGGACCACCGCGACCGACCGGATCAGCGCGGCCCTCGGCGGGCAGACCATACGCATGGTCGTGCGCGCCAGCGTCGGCGGCACCGGCATGCGCCTGCGTCTGTCCAACCTCTTCGGGGCGGCGCCGGTGACGTTCGCCGACGTCCACGTGGGCGTCCAGGCGTACGGCGCCGAGATCATCGCGGGCACCAACCGGCCGGTGACCTTCCGCAAGCGCACCTCGGTCAAGGTGCCGCCGGGCCAGGCCGTCTGGAGCGATCCGATCCCGGGCCGGGTCGCCGGCGGATCGGCCCTGGTCGTCAGCCTCCACCTGCCCGGCACGGTCAGGGGCGTGACCGGGCACGAACGCGCCTACAGCACCACCTACCTGTCCGAGCCGGGGGACTTCGCGGCGGAGGAGAGCGGCGAGGGCTTCACCTACACGAGCACCCAGTGGTACTTCCTCGACCGGATCGCGGTCGAGGCGGGCGCGACCACGATCGGCTCGGTGGTCGCGTTCGGCGACTCGATCACCGACGGCACCGGCCAGGCCGTCGACGCCAACCGCCGCTGGACCGACTATCTGCGGCAGCGGCTGGCCCGCCAGTCGCAGTCGCGGCGGCTGGGCGTGCTCAACGCCGGCATCGCCGGAAACCGGCTGCTGCACTCCAACGTCGGCCCGAGCGGGGTCAGCCGGTTCTACCGCGACGCGCTCAGCCAGCCCGGGGTGCGCACGGTGGTGATCTACGAGGGGATCAACGACATCTCCCGGGGCGAGTACACCTCGATCAAGCCGCTCGTTTACGGATACAAGCGGCTGGTCCAGGCGGCGCACGCCCGCAAGGTCAAGGTGCTGGTCGCGACGCTCACCCCGTTCTACGGTTTCGGCACCTGGACCCCGGAGCGCGAGGAGCTCCGGCAGCGGCTGAACACGTGGATCCGCACGAGCAAGATGTTCGACGGCGTGCTCGACTTCGACCGGGCCGTACGCGACCCCGACTTCCCCGAGCAGCTCGCCGTCCCGTACGACTCGGGTGACCACCTGCACCTCAGTGACGCCGGGCGGCTCGCGCTCGCCGACGCGGTGAACCTCCGCATGCTCTGATCCCGGAACGGCCACGGGGTCGCTACCGTGTGACCATGGTCGCCCCCCTTGAGCCAGACGACCCGCGCACGCTCGGCGGGTTCCGTATCAGCGGCCGTCTCGGCGAGGGCGGCCAAGGCGTCGTCTATCTGGGACACGCCCCGGACGGCGCCCCGGTCGCGGTCAAGGTGCTCAAGACCGGGCTCGACCCCGTCGTCCGGGCACGGCTGGCGCGCGAGCTCGACGTCCTGCGCGGCGTCGCCCCCTTCTGCACCGCCAGGGTGATCACGGCGATGGTGGACGGGCGCGAGCCGTACGTCGTGAGCGAGTTCGTCGACGGCCCCTCGCTGCAGCAGCGGGTGGCCGCGTCGGGCCCGCTGCGCGGGGGCGAGCTGGAACGGCTCGCGGTGGGGACGGCGACCGCGCTGGCGGCGATCCACGGCGCGGGCATCGTGCACCGCGACTTCAAGCCGGCCAACGTGCTGCTGGGGCCGGACGGCCCCCGCGTGGTCGACTTCGGCATCGCCCGCCACGACGAGAGCGAGACGATGACCGCGGGCCCGGTGGGCACCCCGGCCTACCTGGCGCCCGAGCAGATCGCGGGGCATCCGGCCTCTCCCGCCTCCGACGTGTTCGCGTGGGGCGCGACGATCGTCTTCGCCGCCTCCGGCAGGGCGGCGTTCGGCGCCGGGAACGTCGCCGCCGTGCTGCACCGGATCATGACGACCTTCCCCGATCTGACGCCGGTGCCCCCGCCCCTGCGGGCGCTGGTCGAACGCTGCCTCGCCAAGGATCCCGCCGTCCGCCCCACCGCCCGCGACCTGCTGCTCGAACTGGTCGGCACCCCGACCCTCCCGGGGCGTACGGGGGCGGCGGCGAACGTCTCTCCCGGCGGGCCCGCGCAGCCGTACGATCCGACTTCGGCGACCTCGCCGTCGGCGAGCCCGGCCGGAGCGCATACCGCCCCCGGAGGCGGAGCGGCGGACAGCATGCCCGGGGGCGGCCGGGGCGGGTCGCGCCTGCGGGTCCTGGCCGGGGCCGGCGCCGCCGTGGTGGCTCTCGGGATCACCGCCGCGCTGCTGGTGCCGCGCCTGGCCGCGATGTCCGGCGGGCCGTCCCCCACGCCCCTGCCGACCGCGCCCTCGTACGTCCAGAGCACGGAGGCGGCGAGCCCGGCGCCGACCGGTGCCACGACGACAGACGCGGGCGGATACGGCGGCGGGACGGACCCGGCGACCACATCCGCGCCCGCGGGCATCCCCCAGGCGTTCGAGGGAAAGTGGCGGGGGCACATCGCACCCACCGCCGGTCTCCTCACGAGCGAGTACGACATAGAGATCGAGCTGAAGGCCGGCGAGCCGTCCGGCAGATGGAAGGAGCCGGCGAACTCCTGCGACGGCACGCTGCGGCTGACGGGGGCGTCCGGCTCGGCGCTCACGTTCCGGCTGGAGGACGTCCCGAAGTGCGTCCCCGGCGACGTCGTGCTCACCCGGCGGGGGAACGCCCTCGCCTATCGCCACACCGACGACCTCGGCCTGTTCGCCTACGAGGGGACCCTCACCAAGGACTCCTGATCCTGGCGTTCCGGCGGGGCGGGGCCGTGCTGTCGCGCACCACGAGGGTGGTGCCGAGCTCGACGAGCGTCTCGGACGGCCGTTCCCCGTCGGCCAGCGCCAGCACCATCCGCGCGGCGGTGGCGCCGATCTCGAAGAACGGCTGGCGTACCGTCGTCAACGGCGGCGCCACCCAGGCGCAGTGCTCGATGTCGTCGAACCCGACGACGCTGAGGTCGTCGGGGATGCGCAGACCGGCGAGCCGGGCGGCCTCGTAGACGCCGAACGCCTGCAGGTCGTTGCCGCACACGATGGCCGTCGGAGGGTCGGGCAGGGCCAGCAGCTCCGCCCCGAGGTCCCGGCCGTACTCGTACAGGAACGGCCCGTCACGCATGAGCCGTTTGTCGAACGGGACGCCCGCGGTGTCCAGGGCGGCGCGGACGCCGTCGAGGCGCGCCCGCGAGGCCAGGAAGTCGGCCGGCCCGGTGATCACGCCGATCCGCCGGTGCCCCAGGTCGAGCAGGTGCCGGGTGGCCGCGAGCGCGCCGCTCCAGCCGGTCGATCCCACCGACGGCGTGGGATGCACGTCCCCGGTGGGGTCCAGCGCCACGAGGGGGACGCCCGCGGCCTCGAACAGGTCGCGGTGCTCGGTGGTGAATCCGGAGACGACGGCGATCACCCCCACCGGCTGCCGCAGCAACAGGGGTTCCACCCAGGGCAGGCCCGCCGTGACTCGTGAACGTACGTCGGTGAAGCCGACGAAGAGCTGACGGGTGGCCGCGACCTGCTCGACGCCCCGCATGATCTCGACGGCGATGGAGCCCAGCATGTTGCTGCACACCACCTCCAGGCCGTACGCCGACCCGGCGGGCACCTGCCTGCGGAACCCGTGCTCGCGCAGGAGCGCCTCCACCCGCTGCCGGGTGCTCTCCCCCACGCCGGTCCGGCCGTGCAGCACCTTCGAGACCGTCGGCGGTGAGACCCCGGCGAGCTCGGCGATCGCGGCGACGCTGAGGTCGCCGCGCCGAGGGCCTCGGAGCCTGCGCGACCGGCCTCCCTCGATCATGAGCCGAGTCTACGGGACACGGTCCGCCGTCATCCGCGTACGAACGGCTGCGAAACGCTCATCTCGGCATCTCCGGTGTGAGCGCGGTGACCTCGGGTAGTGCGAGCGCGTCCACGCACAGGAGGAAACCCATGGCAACCGACGTCATCAGCCTGATCAAGGAAGATCACCGCGACGTGGAGTCGCTGTTCGAACGGCTCCGGAAGATGCCGGAGAACCGGCCGGCTCTCCTCGCGGAGCTGGCGGCGAAGTTCATCGCCCACAGCGAGGGCGAGGAGGACGAGGTCTACCCCGTGCTCGCCAGGCGGCGGCCCGACGAGAAGGAGGAGGTCCACCACGGAGCCGAGGAGCACCACGAGGCCGAGGAGATGATCTCCCGGCTCCTGGAGACCGCCCCGGAGAGCCCCGAGTTCGAGACACTGCTGCACGAGCTGATCGAGGCGGTGACGCACCACGTCGAGGAAGAGGAGCACGACATCCTCCCGGTGCTGGAGAAGGCCGTCCCCTTCGAGGAGCGGGTGCGGCTCGGCAAGGCGTTCAGCAAGCGGAAGGCCGAGGTGCTCGCCGCGCCGATCAAGCCGCGCTCGCGGACGAAGGACGAGCTGCTGCACCAGGCCAAGGAGCTGGGCGTCGACGCCGCGTCGGGGATGACCAAGGACGAGCTGGTCTCCGCCGTCAAGCAGCAGAAGCAGGCGCAGAGCTGAACCGGGTCGCGGCGCCGCCGGTTCCCCGGCCGGCCGTCACAGGCAGGCGTACAGCGCCGCGATCATGGGTTCCCACCTCGGGTCGGGGCCGGCCGCGCTGACGACGAGACCGCTCGGCGTGTAGGCCAGGCACCTCTCTGGAGGGAGAAGCTCGCGCGTAGCTGATTTCTGCCGACATCAACGGGCACGGAAAGTGATCGTAATACAACAGAGCATGTTCGGGAGATCTTTCGGAGTATCCGCAGCGGCGGCCGCCCCCTCCTTGGGACAGCATCGGCCGGACCGCTCCATGCCCGAATACCCTGGCAGCTTCGGAGGTCAGGTGAGGGTGGGGACCAGGCGGACGAGATCGGTGAGGCCGTCGGCAACGAGGTCGGCCCGGGCGGCGTCCGGGCGCTCGGAGTGCAGGTAGCCCCAGGGTCCCCGGCGCAGCAGGGCCGTACGCATCCCGGCACGCGCGGCCGGCAGGACGTCGTTGTCGAGACGGTCGCCGACGTAGAGGATCTCCCCCGGCTCATGCCCGCAGACGGCCGCGACCTTGGCGAAGAACCCGGGGTCGGGCTTCTCCACCCCCCATCCCGCCGAGGTGTGGATCGCGTCCACCGGCAGGTCCATCGCGACCAGCGCGTCGTACGCCTGGGGCGGCTGGTTGCCCGCGACGATCAGGTCGTAGCCTGCCTCTCGCAGGGCCGCCAGGGCGTGCCGCACGTCCGGGTAGAGGTCCTCGGCGTCGAAGTTCTCGCGCAGCCCGTCGGGGTCCTCGCGCCGCCACGCCTCGATCTCGGCGTCGAGGTCGATCCCCGGCCTGATCAGCTCGAACGCCTCCCGGTGGCTGCGGTCGAGCGCGGCCATGCCGCCGAGAACCCCCATGAAGGTCAGGCGCGGCACGCCCAGCCGGTCGGCCCACCGGGACCAGATCCGGGTCTCGTCGATGAGCGTCTCTCCCACGTCGAACACGAGCGCCCGGACCATAACCGCCTCTCCCTTTCGTCCTGTTACGGCCGCAACTCTACGGTGTGCCGTAACATCGCCCAACGTGAGCGAGACTCGGTATGCCCTGAACAGCATGGTGTGCACAGTCGATCATCTGGCCTCGGCGGCGGGGGTCGCCATGCTGGACAAGGGCGGGAACGCGGTGGATGCGGCCATCGCCGCCAACGCCGTACTGGCGGTCACCGCCCCCCATATGTGCGGTCTCGGCGGCGACCTGTTCGCCCTCGTCCACGACGGCGCCGTGAGCGCGCTCAACGCCTCGGGCCGGGCGGGCTCGGGCGCCGATCCCGACCGGCTGCGCGCCGAGGGCCTCGACCGGATGCCCCACCTGTACGACATCCGCTCGGTGCCGGTGCCCGGCTGCGCCGACGGGTGGCTGGCGCTGCACGAGCGGTGGGCCCGCCTGCCGCTCGGCGACCTGCTGGCCCCCGCGATCCGCCTCGCGACGGAGGGCTTCCCCGCCTCGCCGCTGCTCGCCCCGGGCGGGGAGTTCATCGGCTCGCTGGCCGGAGCCCGGGACTTCGCGGCCGTCCGCCGCGCCGGGGACGTGATCCGCAGGCCCGGCGTCGCCAGGGCGCTCACCGCGCTCGCCGAGGGCGGCCGCGCGGCGTTCTACCAGGGCGAGTTCGGCAAGGGCCTGCTGGAGCTGGGCCGCGGTGAATACACCGAGGAGGACCTGGCCCGGCCGAACGCCGACTGGGTGGAGCCGCTGAGCGTCGAGGCGTTCGGGCACCGGGTCTGGACCGTTCCGCCGAACTCCCAGGGCTACCTGCTCCTGCTTGCCCTGGAGATCCTCACCGAACTGGAGCGGCCCGCCGACCCGGCCGACCCGCGCTGGGCCCATCTGCTGGTGGAGGCGGCCAGGGCGGCCGGGCACGACCGCCTGGACGTCCTGCACGAGGCCGCCGTCGCGCCGCTCGGCACGGCCGCCGCGCGCCGCGCGATGATCGACACCGAGCGGCGCTCCCCCGTGCCCGACGCTCCCGCCGGGCCGGGCGACACGACGTACCTGTGCGTAGTCGACGGCGACGGCATGGGCGTCTCGCTCATCCAGTCGAACGCCTCGGGCTTCGGCAGCCTGCTCTTCGAGCCCAACACCGGGATCAACCTGCACAACCGCGGCATCGGCTTCTCGCTCACGCCCGGCCACCCCGCGGAGTACGGCCCGGGCCGGCGGCCGCCCCACACGCTGTGCCCGGCGCTGATCACCCGGCCGGACGGGGCGCTGCGCACGGTCATCGGCACGATGGGCGGCGACGCGCAGCCGCAGATCCTGCTGCAGCTCGTCACCCGGCTGCTCGCCCACGACCAGACGCCCGGCGAGGCGATCGGCGCCCCCCGCTGGGCGCTCGGCAGCGGCACCGGCTTCGACACCTGGCGGTCCGCCCCCGTCGTGGAGGTCGAGGAGGGCGCGCCGTGGGCCGACGGCCTGCGCGAGCGCGGGCACACGGTCGAGCCGGTGGAGTGGGGCTCCGGCTTCGGCCACGCCCACATGATCGACCGGCTCCCGTCGGGCGTGCTCGCCGGGGCGGCCGACCCCCGCGCGCTGATCGGCGCCGCACTCGGCCGCTGAGCGGTATCGCCGCACCGTGTCGCCGCACCGTGTCGGCGAGCGGTGTCGGCGAGCGGTGTCGCTGAGTCGTCTCGCTCAGTCGCTTCGCCGGGGCCCCTGCCGCTGAGCACCTCTGCCGCCGAGTTCCGGCGGCAGGGGGCCCGGCGCCCGGGTCAGCCGACCCGGGCGGCGGACTCGACCTGCTGCATGGCCTTGCGGATGCGCTTCTCCGAGACCGGCGTGGGAGTGCCGAGCTGCTGGGCGAAGAAGCTCACCCGCAGCTCCTCGATCATCCACCGGATGTCCCGTACGGCCGCGGCGTCCCGCTCCTCGGGCTTCAGCCGGTCGAGCAGGTCGCGATACTCGTCCTCGATGTCGTGCACGCGGTGCATCCACTCGCGGTCGCGGCGGGGGTCGTCGGGGAGCTTGTCGAGCCGGCGCTCGACCGCCCGCAGATAGCGGTGCACGTCGGGCAGCCGGTCGTATCCCGTCTCGGTGACGAACCCGTCGTGCACCAGCCCGTCGAGCTGGTCGGCGATGTCGGCCTTGAGGTCGGCCGCCCCGCCGCCCAGCGCGCCGAGCCGGTTCTGCGCGGCGTGCCAGACCGCCAGCACGCGCTCCACCCGGGAGACGACCTCCTCGGTCGTCTCGAACAGCGAGGCGCGCACGTGGTCGCGCAGCCGCTCGAACCCGGCCTCGTCCCAGACGGGCCCGCCCGCCTGGGCCATGAGCTTGTCGGCGGCGCACGCCGTGCAGTCGTCGAACAGGGCGGCGGCCCCGCCGTGCGGGCTGCGGCTGAGCGCGAGCTTCTGCGCGGTGGTCAGGGTGCGCAGGATGGACTTGGCCGGGCTGACCACGTTGAGCAGCAGCAGCCTCCTGGTGCCCGCCCACATGGCCCGGTCGCGCTCGCGCACGGTCTCGAACATCCGGACCGCGACGCTCGTGCCCTCGTCCACCAGGGCCGGGTAGGCCCGCAGCCTGCCCTGCTCGAACACCTGCGGCAGCGTGCCGATCGTCCAGCCGTGCAGGCCGTCGCGTTCGAGGTCGTCGGCGGCCTTCGACAGCGTGGCGCGCAGCTTCGGCGCGAGCCGCCGCTTGAGCGCCTCCAGGTCCTTGTCCTCGTCCACCGTGCGCTTGCGGTCGTCGATCACCCGGTAGGTGATCCGCAGGTGGGCGGGGAGCTGGTCGAGGGCCCACGCGTCGCGCGGCACCTCCACCCCGGTCAGCGCCCGCAGCTCGCGCTCCAGCGCCTCCAGGATCGGCTCGCCCCCGGGCCGTACGCGTTCCAGCACGGCCTTGGCGTAGTTGGGGGCGGGCACGAAGTTGCGGCGCAGGTTCTTCGGCAGCGACCGGATGAGCGCGGTGACGAGGTCCTCGCGCAGGCCGGGGATCTGCCAGTCGAAGCCGGTCGGGTCGACCTGGTTGAGCACCGCGAGCGGGATGTGGACGGTCACGCCGTCGGCCTCGCCCGTCTCCACCGCGCCGGGCTCGAAGCGATAGGTCAGCCGCATCCGCTGGCCGTTCTGCCGCCAGGCGTCGGGGTAGTCCCTGGCGCTGACCCCGGCGCTGTCGTTGACCAGCATCTCCGGCGAGAACGTCAGCAGGTCGGGCGTCTCCCGCGACACCTTCTTCCACCAGCTGTCGAAGTGCCTGCCCGAGACCACGTCTGCGGGGATCCGCTGGTCGTAGAAGTCGAACAGCGTCTCGTCGTCCACGAGGATGTCGCGGCGGCGGGCCTTCTCCTCCAGCCGCTCGACCTCTTCGAGCAGCTTGCGGTTCTCGTGGAAGAACTTGTGGTGGGTGCGCCAGTCGCCGTCGACCAGCGCGTGCCGGATGAACAGCTCCCGGCTCAGCTCGGGGTCGATGCGGCCGTAGTTGACCTTCCGCTCGGTCACGATCGGCACGCCGTACAGCGTGACCTTCTCCAGCGCGACGACGGCGGCCTGGTCCTTCTCCCAGTGCGGCTCGCTGTAGGTGCGTTTGACCAGGTGCTGCGCGAGGGGCTCGATCCAGCCGGGCTCGATCTTGGCGTTGACCCGGGCCCACAGCCGGGAGGTCTCCACCAGCTCGGCCGACATCACCCACTGCGGCTGCGCCTTGGCCAGGGCCGAGCCGGGGAAAATCGCGAAGCGCGCGTTGCGGGCACCGATGTACTCCGTGATCGGCCTGCGGCCCTCCTGCCTGCGCTTCTCGACGACGTCCTTGACCCCGATGTGCGACAGCAGGCCGGCCAGCAGCGACTGGTGGATCCGCTGGGGATCGGCGGGAACGCTGTTGGGCACGACGTTCAGCGTCCTGGCCACCTGGCGGAGCTGGCTGTCGATGTCCTGCCACTCGCGTACGCGCAGGTAGTTGAGGAACTCGGCCTTGCACAGCCGCCGGAACGCGCTCGACGACAGCTCCTTCTGCTTTTCGCGCAGGTAGTTCCAGAGGTTGAGATAGGTCAGGAAGTCCGATTCCTTGTCGGCGAAGCGGCGGTGCTTCTCGTCGGCCGCCTGCTGCTTGTCGGCCGGCCGCTCGCGCGGGTCCTGGATCGACAGCGCGGCCGCGATGATCATCACCTCGCGGGCGCAGCCGTTCTTGTCGGCCTCCAGCACCATCCGGGCGAGGCGGGGGTCCACCGGGAGCTGGGCCAGCTTGCGCCCGAGCGGCGTGAGCTGCGGGCCCTTCCTCGCCTCCCGCTTCCCGGAATCGCGGGCCGCGCCCTTCCCGGAATCCCGGCCTGCGTCCCTCCTCGTCTCCCGGCCTGTGCCCTTGTCCGCCTCCCGGCCGTCGCCCCTGTCGGTCTCCTGGCCCGCGCCCCTGTCGGCGCCCTTGTCCTCAAGGGCGCCGAGTTCGAGCAGCAGGTTGACGCCGTCCCTCACCTGACGGCTGTCCGGCGGCTCCACGAACGGGAACGCCGCGATGTCCCCCAGGCCCAGCGACGTCATCTGCAGGATGACGCTCGCCAGGTTCGTACGGAGGATCTCGGGATCGGTGAACTCCGGCCGGGAGAGGAAGTCCTCCTCGGAGTAGAGCCGGATGCACACGCCGTCCGACGTACGGCCACAGCGGCCCTTGCGCTGGTTGGCCGACGCCTGAGAGATCGGCTCGATCGGCAGCCGCTGGACCTTCAGCCGGTGGCTGTAGCGGGAGATCCGCGCCGTGCCCGGGTCGACCACGTATTTGATGCCGGGAACGGTCAGCGAGGTCTCGGCGACGTTGGTGGCCAGCACGATCCGCCTGCCCCGGTGGGGCTGGAAGACCCGGTGCTGCTCGGCGGCCGACAGCCGCGCGTAAAGCGGGAGGACCTCCTCGGGACGGCCCTTGAGCGCGTCGGCGGTGTCGCGGATCTCCCGCTCGCCGCTGAGGAAGACCAGGATGTCGCCCGGCCCCTCGGCGCACAGCTCGTCGACGGCGTCGACGATGGCCTGGGTCTGGTCGTCGTCCTCGTCGACCGGGCGGTAGCGGACCTCCACGGGATAGGTGCGCCCGGACACCTCGATCACGGGCGCCGGCTCCCCGCCCGGCTGGGCGAAGTGCCGGGCGAACCGCTCGGGGTCGATGGTCGCGGAGGTGATGACGACCTTCAGATCGGGCCGTCTGGGGAGGAGCTGCTTGAGATAGCCGAGGATGAAGTCGATGTTGAGGCTGCGTTCGTGCGCCTCGTCGATGATCAGCGTGTCGTACTGCAGCAGCAGCGGGTCGGTCTGCATCTCGGCGAGCAGGATGCCGTCGGTCATCAGCTTGACCAGCGTCCCGTCGCTGGAGTGGTCGGTGAAGCGGACCTTGTAGCCGACCGCCTCCCCCAGCTCGATCGACAGCTCCTCGGCGATGCGCTCGGCGACCGTGCGGGCGGCGATGCGGCGCGGCTGGGTGTGGCCGATGACCCCGTGGACCCCCCGGCCGAGCTCCAGGCAGATCTTGGGGATCTGGGTGGTCTTCCCCGAGCCGGTCTCGCCGGCGACGATGACGACCTGGTGGTCCCTGATCGCGGTGAGCAGGTCGTCCTTGTGCCGGCTGACCGGCAGCTCGGGTGGATAGCTGATAGCGGGGACGGCGGCGCGGCGCGCGGCCACGCGGAGTTCCGCGGCCTCCACGTCCCCCGCGATCTCCTGGACGACGGACTGGCGGGCGGCGCGGTCGCGGACCCGGCGCATGCCGTCGAGACGGCGGCGCAGCCTGCGCTGGTCGCGCAGCATCAGGTCGGGGAGGCGGGCCTGGAGATCGGCGAGCGTGTTCATTCCATGCTCAAGGATAGGCAACGCCCCCCGCCGATCTGCCAGCGGTTTTCCGGCGGCCCTTCCGGGGTGGTGTCAGTGGCGGCGCGCCGGCTGGTACTTGTACCCCACGTTGCGGACGGTCACGATACGGCCCGCGTGCCGGCCCAGCTTGCGGCGCAGCCGAAGGATGTGCACGTCGACCGTACGGCCGCCCTCGTCGTCGTACCGGTCCCAGACGGCAGCCATGAGCTGGCGGCGGTTGTAGACCCGGCCGGGGGCCGAGCTGAGGTAGTCGAGCAGCTCGAACTCCCGGAAGGTCAGCTCGATCTCCTCGCCGCCCGCCCGGGCCACCCGCGCGGCCCGGTCGAGGACCAGGTCCTCCTCGGCCGCGGCCGCCCGCCTCTGCAGGACGGCGGCCGGCTGCTCCGGCGCCTCCGCCGCGACTCCGGCGGGCACCAGGTAGCCCACGATCATCAGCGCGGCGCCGGTCTCCGGCACCGGCAGCACGCCGAGTACGGACCCCTGCCCGAGATCAGGGGGCTCATGGCCCTGCTCGCGCCTTCGTTCCACAAAGTCGATCACGTTCTGGTGGGACATGTCCCTCTCCTTGCCTCGTGGCGTACCGGACGGTGGTGACCGCGGTCGTCAACAGGCGGCGGCGCAGACGCGCAGCAGGTCGATGTGCCGGCGCTGGGTCAACCTCCCCGAGGAGTTCATGAGGCCATCATGACAGTGACATTACCCGCTGTCCAGGTAGGAATAAGGGACTTATATCACTCAAGGAATGTCCGGGGATGCTCAGGGATGCCCCGCGGATGCCACGGGCGTGCGCGCCGCCTCCGCCGCGGCCATCGCCGCGCCGATGATCCCGGCCTCGTTGCGCAGCACGGCGGGCACCACCGGGGTGTCCCCGAGGTCGATGTACCGCAGGAACTTGGCGGCCTTCTTGCTCACGCCGCCACCGATGACGATCAGGGTGGGCGACAGCAGGTCGCGCATGCGCCGCAGGTACTCCTCCACGCGCCGGGCCCACTTCTCCCAGCTCAGGTCCTTCTCCTCGCGCACCCGGTCGGAGGCGCGGTGCTCGGCCTCCTTGCCACGGATCTCGATGTGGCCGAACTCGGTGTTGGGCACCAGCACGCCGTCCACGAAGAGCGCGCTGCCGATGCCGGTGCCGAAGGTCAGCACGAGCACGACCCCGCGCCGGCCCCGCCCCGCGCCGAAGGTCATCTCGGCGACACCGGCGGCGTCCGCGTCGTTGAGCACCACCGCCTGCTTCCCGAACAGGTCAGAGCCCCTCACGCCGATCCACGACCTGTCCACGTTGGCCGCCGTTCTGACGACCCCGTCGAGGACCACTCCGGGGAAGGTGACGCCCATCGGGCCGGACCAGTCGAAGTGCGTCACGATCTCGCGTACGGCCTGGGCGACGGCCCCCGGCACGGCGGGCCGCGGCGTGGGGATGCGCAGGCGCTCCCGGGTGAGCGCACCGGCGGCCGTGTCCACCGTGGCGCCCTTGATCCCGGAACCGCCGATGTCGATGCCCAGAACTTCCATGACTCCCCTCCTGGTACGGCCGGACGGCTACCCGGCCGCCGCCGCCTCATGCGCGGTCGCGAGTATCGCACGGCGTCGCAGGACCGGCCGGGTTACGGAAGGTCAGGCCGGGTACGCCCCGAATCGGGGCAAAACACCACAAGGGGGACACGCATGATCAGCACACTCCACAAAATGGGACTGCGCTCCAGCGTGATGTACGGCGCCGCTATGGGGTCGATCGGCATGTCGATCGCCTCCTGGATCATCTCGAACAAATTCGAGGCGGCCGGCATCGAGCGCGCCGACCGCTGGGCGCTGTTCGTCGGCGAGTGGGCGCCGACCTTCTTCGCGATCGGAATCGCCCTGCGCATCGAGGAGATGACCGAGGAGAAGGGGCGGGAGACCCCCGAGTGGCAGGAGCAGAGCAGCGACATCCGCCGCCCCACCCGCGCCGGCGTGTAGCGGCCGGGTCAGGGTTTCCGCGAGCGGCCCGGAGGGACCGGCCGGTCCCTCCGGGCCGCTTCGCGTGCTCCCGGCGTCGCCGGGAAGTGTCGTGGCCGCGGCGGGCACCGCGCGCCGGTCCCGGCGTCCCGCTCGGGCCCTGGGCATCCCGACCACGACCTTGGAGCGGCAGCCGAGCGACTTCCGAGCGACTTCCGAGCGGCTTCTGAGCGGCCTCGGAGAATGAGCCGCGCGTCCGGCCGCGCGCGCCACCGCTCCTGCGAGCAGGCGGCCGGCACGCGGAGGCGACGGGATCCGGCACGCCGACGCTCCGTTAGGCTCGGCGCGCGTGACCCCCGATCCCGCCGCCGTCGCGCGCTGGCTGCGCACGCGGCCCGCCCGCGTGGCCGGCACCCGTGTCCTGGCCGTCGAGGGACGCTCGGGTGCGGGCAAGTCGACGCTGGCCGCCGCCGTGGCCACGGAGCTCGACGCGCCGGTCGTCCGCATGGACGACCTGTACGACGGCTGGGACGGCCTGCAGGCCGGGGTGGACGCCCTGCTGGAGTGGGTGCTGCGTCCCCTGGGCAGAGGGGGCCGGGCACGCTGGCGGCGCTACGACTGGACGCGGGGCCGGTACGCCGAATGGCACGAGCTCCCCGAGTCGGACACGGTCGTGATCGAGGGCGTGGGCTGCGGCGCCCGCGAGGCGGAGCCGTACCTCAGCGGGCTGGTGTGGCTGGAGGCCGGCGAGGAGATCCGCAGGGCGCGGGCGCTCGCCCGCGACGGTGAACTGTACGCGCCCCACTGGCGGCGCTGGGCCGAGCAGGAGGAGCGGTACTACGCCCGCCACGACGTGCGCTCCCGGGCCGGCCTCGTCATCGTCACCGGCTGATCAGCCGAGGCCGGCGCGATACTCCTCGTCGGTCACCGGCCCGTGCCAGTGCGTCGCGCCGCTCGCCGTGACGGCGATGTGCACCAGCGTGTCGTCGTCGACGGCGCCGTGCCAGTGCTTCTCGCCCGGCTGCACGTGGACCCAGTCGCCCGGCCCGATGCGCGTGCCGGTCGTCTCGCCCCAGCGCGTCACCACCCCGCGTCCCGACAGCACGTACAACGCCTGCTCCCCGTCGTGGGTGTGCCAGCCCGAGCGGGCCTGCGGGTCGTAGGAGAATCGCTGGGCACGCAGGCCGTCCGGCTCCGCCTCCTCCAGCGTCGGGGCCTCCCACACGCCGCCGGTGAACCTTTCCGGCCCCGGCCGGACGGTCTTGATGTCACCTTCGCGTACGAACCTCATCGCGCACTCCTTTCACCGCTTTCACCACGGGCCGGTCGCGTCATGCCGCCACCGCCCGCACCCATCGCCGGTCGCCGTGGAGGAAGCCCTCCATCGTGAGCCCGGCCTCGCACAGTAATTCCTCGAACCGGGCGTCCGTACGGCGCCTGCTGACGTACGTGTGCGTCCACCGCCGGTCCCCCACGACATACTCCATCGTCGCGGCGAGCAGATCCGGCTCGGGCCGGCTCACGTCCCTCATGCGGATCACCCGTCCGTCGCGGCGCCTCTCCGACGGCTCCACCGTGTCGTACCACTCGGGCGGCTGGCGCTGGAGGATCACGCACCCGTCCGGGGCGACGTGGCGGCGGCAGGTCCGCAGGAACGCCCGGCACAGGTCGTCGTCGGCGGTGTCGATCACGTACGACATCAGCAGGACCACGTCGAACATCCGGGCCAGGGACAGGTCCTGGATGCGGGACAGGACCGTCTCCGCCCCGTTGATGTGCGCGAGCATCTCGGGCGACTCGTCCACGGCGACCACCTCGTGACCGAGCGCGAGCAGGGCGCGGGTGATCCGGCCCGCTCCCGCGCCGAGTTCGAGGATCGCGGCGCCCTCCGGTATCGCGGCGTGGACGATCTCGGGTTCGCCGTCGGGCGTGAGCATCGCGTAGTAATCGACGGCGCACCCGTCCGGAGTGATCGGACCGGGGCCGGTGCCTTGATAGATGCGTTCTGGCGGCATGATCACCATCCTGCATCACGGGCGGTCCAGTCGTGGCGATTTGTCCGATTTCTTCCGGGTATGTCGTTAATGATGAGTTCTCCGGACCGGAGGTGACAGGCATGAGCCTTCCGACGAGACGCGAGTCCAGGGGTCTCGTTCCCGACCTGTTCGACCTGCTGGAGGCACCGCTGGCCGCGCTCCGGCCGATGGCCGGACAGCAGATGCGGCTTGAGGACTACGTAGAGAACGGCCGATACGTGCTGCGCGCCGAACTGCCCGGGATCGACCCGGACAAGGACGTGGAGATCAGCGTGTCGAACGGCATGCTGACCATCCACGCGGAGCGGCGCCACGAGGAGCGGCAGGCGCACCGCACCGAGTTCCGGTACGGATCCTTCACCCGGTCGGTCATGCTGCCGCCGAACGTGGACGAGAACGACGTGAAGGCCACCTATGACAAGGGGATCCTCGAGGTGAGCGTGCGGCTCGCCCAAGAGAAGGAGGAGCGCAAGCGCATCCCCGTCGAAATGCCGGGGAAGAAGAAGAGCTGAGCTGAGGCGGCTAACACCGGGCCCGTCCGCGTCGCGCGGGCGGGCCCGGGTTCGTCCGCTCGACGTTCGCCCGGCGGCGCCCGCTCGCTTTCTCGTGCTTCGCTTCAAGGGGCGGCACGCACGGTCGCGGGGGGCGCAGGCGTCTCACTCACCCGGGCACGGCACGCACTGCCACGGCTCAGGGCTCGCCCGCTCGCCATGCATGGGCCTGCTTTGAGGCGCGGCGCGCTCCGCTCAGAGCTCACTCCGGCTCACTTCGTCCGGTTTCACGGCC